>DBFQ01000050.1 GCA_002294665.1 Candidatus Aminicenantes bacterium UBA876 | reverse complement strand
CCCTGATCGGCGGCAACACCTTCAAACTGGAAAGCCGCCACATGCCGGTTGGGCCCGGAACCAATGCGGACCAGGCGCATGAGCTCCACTTCAAACCGGTTGATGGGCGTCGAGAACACCGCACGCTTCACTTCCATACCCTGTTCATAACGACGACGAAAACCGCTCATGATCAAGGCCGTTCCGCTTAACGAAAGATCACGCAATCGCCCCCGCAGGCAGCGGCCCTCGGAATCGGTCGCAGTCATCCACACATCCAGGTCGGCCGGAAGCAGGACCCGGCGCATTTCCCGCATATTGACTCCCGCCAGAGGCCTGGCTTCGGCAAAAGCGCGAAAATCATCGGCGATCTTTTGTTTGCGCCGTTTTTCAATGCGGCCCAGTATCAGCAGTGCCACGAGCAACGGGATCGCCAACAAGACGGTCAATGCAAGGATTTCGTGGCTCATCCATTTGTCCGGGGTCATGTCCACTATAACCGTACGGGGCGGGAGTGTCAAGACGGGGATTGCATTCCGCCGGCAACATCGGTATATTATGGGCATGAACATTCACTTTTACTCTCACGGGGCCTGCCGGGAAGTGACCGGCTCCAAACACTTCCTGGAGGTCGGCAATCATACGCTGCAGATTGACGCGGGCATGTTTCAGGGGCACAGGCAGCAAGCCTATGAAAAGAACCGCGACCTGCCGTTCAACCCGGCTGACGTGGACTCGATCATCCTGACCCACGGCCATTTCGACCATTCCGGCGCTTTGCCCATCATGGTAAAAAACGGCTTCAAGGGACCGATTTACGCCACTTCCGCCACGCGCGACATCACCAACATCATCCTTTTCGACAGCGCCTATATCCAACAGAAAGACTTCGAGTACCTGCAGGAAAAAGCACAGAAATACCCGGAACGGGACCTGATCGCCTACGAGCCACTGTACGACAGCCAGGATGCGGTCAACGCCATGCAGCATTTCGCCGGTTACGGCTACCACCGCACATTCGAGGCGATTCCCGGCGTTCAGGCCGCCCTGTATGACGCCGGCCACATCCTGGGGGCGGCCACGGTCCACCTGGAAATCGAAAACGGCATGTGTATCGGGTTTTCGGGAGACCTTGGACGCCCGCACCTGCCCATCATCCGTGACCCTGAAATCCTGCCGCCGATCGATTACCTGGTGCTGGAAGGCACCTATGGAGACCGACTGCATGAATCGATCGGCATGGCGCGGGAATCACTTGAAAAAGTGATCCGTCGGGCCACTGAGCGCCGCGGCAAAGTCATTATCCCGGCATTCACCATTGAACGCACCCAGGAATTGATCTACTTTATCCATCAACTGACACGGGAACGCCGCATCCGCTCCATCCCCATTTTTGTGGACTCTCCCATGGCGGTTAATGCGACGTCGATTTTTAAAATCCATCCCGAATGCTTTGATCGCGAGACCGTGGACTATTTTTTATCCAAGAACATTGACCCCTTCGGTTTTGAAACCATCCGCTACGTTACTTCCGTGCGCGAATCCCGGGACATCAACGACCTGGAAGGACCGGCCGTCATTATCTCCGCCAGCGGAATGGCTGAGAACGGACGCATCCTGCACCACTTGAAAAACCACATCGGCAATCCCCGCAACATCGTCGCAATCGTGGGTTTCATGGCGGAAAACACCCTGGGTCGAAAACTGGTGGAGCGCCATCCCTCGGTAAAGATTTTCGGCAAGGACTATCCCGTCAAGGCCGAAATCGTGAACCTGGATGCGTTTTCAGCGCACGCGGACTACCAGGAAATACTGGAGTGGCTTGGCAAACACGACCTGGACCGCCTGAAAAAAGTCTTCCTGGTCCACGGAGAACCGGATGCGCTCGGCAGCCTGCGGCAGAAGTTGCTGGATACCGGCATCCCGGACGTTGAGATTGTGGAATCCGGAGTGCGTTACCCGCTGCCCGCGCCCTTATCCTGACGGCTTCGCTTGCATCCCGGCTTGATATCCTCTCGGAAAAGCATATAATATACCGCGGAGGCATGAGTCATGAACATTGATGACCTGCTGAAGATTGCGGTGGAGCGCGACGCGTCCGATTTGCATCTGAAAGTCGGCAACCATCCCGTACTCAGAATTGACGGCATACTGCATCCACTGGTGGAGCTGAAACGCCTCATGCAGGAAGACACGATTACCATGGCGTTCTCCATCATGGGCACGCGCCAGAAAGAACAGTTCAAGCAGGAGCACGAGATCGATATGTCCTACAGCGTTCCCGGCCTGGGCCGGTTCCGCTGCAACGTATTTCAGCAGCGCGGCGCTATCGGCATCGTCATGCGCATCATTCCCACCCTGATCCGCTCCATTCACGATCTCAACCTGCCGCTGGTGTTGGAAAGGATCGCCGATGAACGGCGCGGGATGGTCCTGGTCACCGGCACCACCGGCAGTGGAAAATCCACCTCGCTGGCCGCCATGATCGACTACATCAACACCCACCGCATCGAACACATCATGACCATCGAAGACCCGATCGAGTATCTGCATCGAGACAAGAAGTGCATCATCAATCAGCGTGAAGTCAATTCGGATACCCATTCGTTTTCCCGTGCCTTGCGCAGCTCTTTGCGCGAGGACCCCGATGTCATTCTGGTCGGCGAGATGCGAGACCTGGAAACAATCGAAACCGCCCTGCTGGCCGCGGAAACCGGCCACATGGTATTGTCCACGCTGCATACACTGGACGCCCCGGAAACCATTAACCGGATTATTTCCATGTTCCCGCCGCACCAGCAGAAACAAATCCGCATTCAGCTGGCTTCCGTGCTCAAGGCCATCATCTCCATGCGCTTGATCCCGCGGTCCAACCGCAAGGGCCGGGTCCCCGCGGTTGAAATCATGATCACTACACCGTTTATCCAGGACTGCATCATGAATCCCGAAAAAACCAAGTTCATCCGAGAAGCCATCACCCAGGGAGTATCCCAGTACGGAATGCAGACGTTCGACCAATCCCTGTACTTCCTGTATGAACGCGGCCTGATCAATTACGAAGATGCGTTGAAGTGGGCGTCCAACGTCGACGAATTCAAGTTGAAAAAAATCGGCGTCCAAACCACAAAGGACATGGCCACGGAAGAAATGGAAAAACGCATTTCCGATATNNAACATCGATGAATTATGAACCACCTGGAAATCCGCCAACGTTTCCTGGCCTATTTTGAGGCCAACGGCCACCGCCGCGTACTGTCCGCGCCCCTGGTCCCCGCCCGCGACCACACGTTGCTGTTTACCAACGCGGGCATGAACCAGTTCAAGAGCGTTTTTCTGCAGCAGGAGTCCCGGGAATACAATCGTGCCGTTTCCATTCAGAAATGCATGCGCGTGTCCGGCAAACACAATGACTTCGATGAGGTGGGGCGCACGGCTTTTCACCACACCTTCTTTGAAATGCTGGGCAACTTCTCTTTCGGGGACTACTTCAAGGAAAAGGCCATTGAACTCGCCTGGACGCTGCTGACCCGGGACTACGGTTTTTCTCCGGAACGGCTGTGGGTATCCGTGTTTCGCGAAGACGACGAGGCCTTCCGTATCTGGCAGGAGCGGATCGGTGTGCCGGAACAACGCATCGCGCGCATGGACGAGGCCGACAATTTCTGGCAGATGGGCGATACCGGTCCCTGCGGGCCCTGTTCCGAAATTCATTTTGACCGGGGCGAGGCTTTCGGCGCGGCGGATTTCGTGGCCAACCCTTCCCGTTTCGTGGAGATCTGGAACCTGGTGTTCATGCAGTTTCTGCGTGATGAATCCGGCAGGTTGTCTCCTCTTCCCGCACCTTCAATCGATACGGGAATGGGGCTGGAACGCCTGGCCGCGCTGTTGCAGGGCGTGGGCGGAAATTACCAGACAGACCTTTTTTCTCCCATAATCCGGGCCGCGGCGGAGATGACCGATGTGGACGCCGCGGCAGCCGCCACGCGCGTCCCGCTGAACGTGATCGCCGATCACATCCGTGCACTCACATTCCTCATCGCGGACGGCGTGCTGCCTGCCAATGACGGCCGCGGCTACGTGTTGCGCCGCATCCTCAGGCGAGCCGCCCGACACGGCCGCACACTCGGCCGCGAAGAGCCTTTCCTTTACCGTCTCTGCCACAGCGTGGTCGAAATCATGACTCCGTGTTACCCTGAACTTGAGTTCTCCGCTGACTTCATTTCCCGGGTCATCCGCAACGAAGAGGAACGTTTCGCCCATACACTGGCCCGCGGTTTGAAACGATTCGACGAACTGATGGAAAGGGCTCGGGAACTCAAGCGGCCGATCATTCCGGGCGGGGAATTGTTCACTTTGTCCGACACTTACGGATTCCCCCTCGATTTCGCGGTTGATCTGGCCAGGGAAAAAGACGTTGAAATCGATCAAGAGGGTTTTCAGGCGGCCCTGAACCGGCAACGGGAATTGTCCAGGGCCAGGCGGCGGGATGCCCATGCCGGCCCCGCTCTCGATGGCGTCAATGCCCATGTCACCCGGTTTACCGGATATACGCTCCAGGAAGATACGGCCAACACGTAGCCGCGGCC
>DBFQ01000048.1 GCA_002294665.1 Candidatus Aminicenantes bacterium UBA876 | reverse complement strand
GTAAAGTTATATGCCGCTTGACACCTGGCGGCTTTTTTGCTTTGATTATCGACGGGAAACAACCGCCATGGCCACACTGTTCCGGTGATCGAAATCAAGATTGCGTGTTATTGAACAAGTTGTTATACTGATGTCGACTCAGCGAAAGTTGTGGCTTCGCGGATTACCCGGTTTGGAACATGAGGGTTGATCGAACCGGGGAACAAGCCGGATTTTCCTGTACTTCATTGGTATCGCAGGGATTTTCAAGGATGCAACCAGGATTCACTCAATGTGTCCGGGCATATGAGGGTTTCCACCGCTTCCGGGCAGAAGAATCTTTTATACCTGGAGAAACATCGCTGGTGATCAAATGAAGCGAAGAACATTTATTAAACATTCTCTGGCGGCGGCGCCGGTTATGGCGGGCCTCCCGGGTTCCATGAACAGTAGGCAGGTGCAGGCGGGGGATGCCCGGCTAGATGGCTTATGGCCCGTTGGTTCGCTTCCCGCGGATATGGAAAAAACAACGATTTTCTATGGAAGCGATGAGCGGCAGAAAGTTCATCTCTACCACCGCCCCAACCCGTTCATGGATCAATCGGTGTACCTGGCAATCATGATTCCCGGCGGAGGCTGGAAGAATCACCGGGACGACTGGCGGGAAGACAGCAACCGGACCGAACTGCTCTTGCTCCTGGAAAATCATTTTCAGGTGGCATATATCGATTACCGCCCGGTTATGGAAGGCCAGCGTTGGCCGACACAGAAACTGGATTGGCTTTCGGCTTTCGAAATGCTGCGGACACGCTTGAAACCGGCCGGAATCGTGGGCTGGGGACATTCCGCTGGAGCACACGGCATCCTGACTCTGGCGACGGACCCGTCAGCAGGGCATTTTCTGCGGGCCATAGCGGCCGCTGCGGCTCCCACGGATTTGTCAATGCTTCCCCGGTTCTGGAATGAGCTTTTTGGTGATTCGGACCCGCCTGTGAATCAGGTGATCGCTGCGTCTCCGTTTTTTAAAGTAAGCGAAAAAATGGCCGATACACTGCTCGTTCATGGAGATCAGGACCAGATGGTGCCTTTTTCCCAGTCGGAGAATTTGCACTACGCGATACTGCAAAAAGGCGGAAACTCGGATTTCATGCTGCTGGAAAATGCCGGCCACACTTTGCAGCCTGCCGACCCGGACCTGTCGGTTACCTTGTCAGCAGACGAGGTCGCCAAAGCGACAGCCAGTTACTTGATGGAAAAGGTTTTGATCCAACACCCCCGGGTGGTTCGCCGATTGTTGAGCGAAAGCAGGCTGGCCTTGCATCATCGTGAAAACCACTCTTCGGACAGGGACGAATCCAAGCCAAGGGAAGTCCTGATAATCCGGGATTGTGAATCTGAAGACAGCCTGTACTACCGGCTCTACTGCAAGTTGGATGAACAGTGGAAATTCCTTGCAGAGATTCCCAAGACTGGCAGGATTACCCAATACGTAATCGATATGGACCGAATCATGGCGGACCGGCACTTCGGCTCAGGTATTCCGGAGTTTCTGGTCACGCGGGTATTGCGGGGCGGGAAGGAGAGTCGCACCAGCCGGACTTTTGAGGAATTCAGGCAATATTGTGACTAGGGCTCAAGGCAGATCCGCTGAATCCGCGTCTGTATTGTTCGAAACGGCAATTATCCTTGATTTCATTTTGAAGCAATATTTGCGATTGCGTTTGTTTTCTGGAACCGCTCAGGGGTTAACCGCGTGGCGTTGGAAGGCGGCGAGTTCGGCGGGGGTGTAAGGCTGAGAGAGGAATGAGTGCGTTTCTTTGAGGATGGATTTTTCGCGCTCCAGGATGGAGGGGAGGATGCCCGTGCCCGCTGAGTTGTCCAGGAAGGAGAGGTCCATGTACTCGTGGCGGTTGCCGCCTTCCAGGGGGAAGACTTTCTTTTTCAGTGCCAAAGATTGCTGCCACAGGGGGGCGTTTTTGCCTTTCCATAAAACGTCGGGGACTTCTCCGGCTTCCACCCAAAGGGGGAGGGCCGCGGCGCACATGGGCTGGCCGGGAATCACCCACATCGTGGCCACGGATTGCGGGTCGTTGGGGCTCTTGCCCACCATGACTACGGCGGCCGAGGTGTAGGGCCGACAGATGCAGTCGGAGGCGTAGATCCAGTTGGGTGAATCCGCGGGTGACTGTTTCCATGTGTTTGGGGCGGGGTGGTTTAGCAGGGCGTGGCCGGTGTCGCGGGTGAAATGCGTGAGGATGGTTTCAAACTCGACCCGACCCTTGGGGAAGGTGTCAAAGAGCTGTGTGGCCCGGGAAAAGCGAAGGTAGCCGGCGCCCTTGTTTTCCGGACCGGAGCGGGCGAAGTTGGTGACCACCAGGTAGTCACGTTCCTCTTTGTCCGCGTCGTGCACGGTGAAGCCGTGGTTGTGCACTTCGAACAACCAGGCGCGACCCGCCGCGTCCATGACCCCGAAGGTGGACTGGCTGCCCAGGTCCGGCCCCTGGCGTTTTTCCAGGTAGGCGGCAAAGTCCATGACCGTGCGGCAGCTGCGCAGGGCGTCGGCCATGACGATTCCCTCCAGGTCCCGCATCTCTTCTTTTTCCAGTGGCAGGTTATAGGCCACGGTGTTGATGATGCCGAAGCCGGCGGAGTTGAGGCCGGCAAAGGCGTGGCGACCGTCCGGGGCGTGGGCGTTGACCAGGGCGATGTAGGCAAAGGGCTGATCGGTGACGTATACCACTTTGTTGGAAAAGTAGTCGGTGTCGCGGTTTTTCCACAGGATGGCCCGGCCCGAGGCACTGCCCCTGGCGGAAACTGCGGCGCCCGTGCAGGCGGATGACGGGCGGGGCAGGATGAAGGTCAAACCCAGGGTCAGGACGGTTGCAAGGATCCATGCGCGTTTCATGAGGGGATTATAACGCACGAAAATTCTGAATGGGGAATTTTGAATGAAATCGGGGAGAGGCGGGTGGCGAGGGGGGAAACTGAGTCGAAAGTCGAAAGTCTAAAGAAAAACAAGTAGGAAAAGCGCGCTGCAAACTTCCGTTACTCCCTCAACTATCTCAACTCTCTCAACTTCCCGTGTCCCGGGTCAGGCACAATCCGGTAAAGACCTGCAGTTCCGGAATGGCGCCGGCCATGCGGTTGAAATCCGCGTCATGGTGGAAAAGGAAGAGTTCATTTTCGATGGCGGTCTCGGCGATCAGGAGGTCTATGCTGCTACGCACGGTTACGCCGGCTTTGCGGCAGCGCAGGTTCAGCCGGGCCGCGCGGGCGTAAGATTCCAGCCCGTGCCTGAATTCGTAAAGGGGAAGGGTGTCGAAATAAGCCTTGAGCCGCTTGAATTCCCTGCTGTCGCGGGCGCCCTGGAGAACTTCCTGATACACGACTGGGCAAATCCCCCAGGGAATTTGCGCTTCAAGCAGGTGGTCGAAGAGCCCGGCCGCTGGGCTGTTATCGCCACGCAAGTAGCCGATGAGCACCGAGGTGTCGGCCAGGATCATTCGCCGCTCCGCATGGCTTTGTAATCATAGCCGTCGGCAAAACAGATTTTCCCCCGCAACTCCCGCAGGCTTTTCATGCGCCGGCGCTGGATGAATTCACGCAGGGCGGTATCGATCAGTTCCCGCTTGGTGCGGATGCCCGAGTCCAGGCGCAGGGCTTCATCCACCAGTTGATCGTCCAGAACCACGTTCGTTCGCATTGTACACCTCTATATGTGTATGATAATGTGTACGAGGCGGGTTTGCAACCCGCCTGGAATAGAAACAGTTGTAGAGTTGGAAAGTTGGAGAGGGAAAGCAATTTTGTCATTGGGAAAAGCTTGCCATTTATTCGCTCCGCTCATGTCATTAGCTTGTTACGCAAACGTCATTGAAAACAAAGGTGAAGAGAAGGTGACAGGTGTAGGGGCGACCGGCTGGTCGCCCTTGGCGAGGGGCGAGAGGCTAGTGTCGACGGGGGAAACTGAGTCGAACGTTGAAAGTCTAAAGAAAAACCAGGAAGAAAAAAGCGGTGATGGGGAACCTGGAGTCCGGTGATGAAGTTACCCGCCGAACGGTGATGCAGGAACTTTCCAGAGCGGTGATGACTGGCTCAATTTCCTGCCTTCCTGTCACCTTCTCTCCAACTTTCCAACTTTCATATCCAGTAGGGCGATACCTTTCAATACTGAGTCGAAAGTTGAAAGTCGAAAGAAAAACAAGTAAGAAAAGCGCGCCGCAAACTTCCGTTCCTGTCTCAACTATCTCAACTCTCTCAACTTCCCGTGTCCCGGGTCAGGCACAATCCGGTAAAGACCCGCAGTTCCGGGATGGCGCCGGCCATGCGGTTGAAATCCGCGTCATGGTGGAAAAGGAAGAGTTCATTTTCGATGACGGTCTCGGCGATCAATCAGTCGACAAGGGTTTGTTGTAAAAAAAAAGTTGATCAATTATCATATATGTGTCGAATCTGGTTTCAATGCCCACGTGCCTGATGTACAAGGCTGCATCGGGTCTATACGCTGGCTCAGTCTTGGGTTTACAAGGTGTTTTTCGTTGCCGTTTTTTAAACGGAGATCCAAAATGAAAGCCAGTATCCCCGCGAAATGTATTGTTTTCTGGTTGATTCTGTTTTCCACCTTGTGGGTTCTCCCACTCATGGGTAGTCCACAAGTTGATCAGGATAAGAAAGGGATCCATTACCTTTCTGCCGCGCAAAAAATATCGACCCCGGCGACAACGAAGGATGGTTACGATGCGAATGATGCCAAAGCCAGGGTCGCGGAGGTGACTACCGGCACTGTTTCCGGCCGGGTGACGGATAGTGGAGGAAACGGAATTGATAACATATGCGTGATTGTACATGACTTTTCAGGCAATCAAATCAACAATTCATGGACGGACGCCAATGGAGACTATGCGGTTAATGGAGTGCCCACGGGGACATATAGGGTGCGATTTTCCTCAGCTTCCAATCCTGGATTTGTCAGCGAGTGGTTCAACGACAAAAAGAGTTTTGAAACCGCGGATCCGGTTGGTGTACTCGCCGGCGGCACCACTTCGGGGATCAATGCCGTACTGGCCGCGGCCGGATTCATGGCCGGCCGGGTAACGGACGGCGAGGGGAGTGGCATCGCAGGCATCTATGTGTTTGCAAATGACATTGCCAGTGATTATGTCAGCTACTCCTGGACGGATGCCAATGGGGATTACACAGTAGCAGAGTTGCCGTCGGGGAGCTACAAAGTTAAATTCGATACGTGTAATGCGCCGGGATTTATGGTCGAGTGGTACAACGACAAAACGGGTTTTGAGAACGCGGACCTGGTGAATGTGACCGCCGGAAGCACCACTCCGGGGATCGATGCCGTGTTGACTCAAGCCGGAATCATATCCGGCCGGGTAACGGACAGTGGAGCCAATGGCATTCAAGACATTGCGGCTTACATTTTTGATCTTGATCAAAACTGCATTGCATCCGCATACACGGATGCGAACGGAAATTACGTTGCGAGCGGATTTCCGACGGGTACCTACAAGGTTCAATTTGTTTCCGGCTATGATCCGGCATTTGCCAGCGAGTGGAACAACAATAAACCGGACTTCCTGATCGCGGACCCGGTAAGTGTGACCGCAGGCAGCACCACTTCGGGGATCGATGCCGTGTTGACCGGCGACGGGCCGATCGGCGTCATGTTGACTGCGCCCAATGGCGGTGAGAACTGGACGGTTGGGGATTACAAGGATATCACCTGGAACGCCTACGGAGTAAGCGACACGTTGAAGCTCACGCTTTTCAAGGACGGCTCCCAGGTCGGGGTGATCGCTTCGGGTGTGGACGCCTCCGCGGGCAGTCATGCCTGGACCGTGGGGCAATACATAGGGGGCATGGCTGAAGCAGCAACCGGTTATACAGTGCGGATCAAGGAGCAGGGAACCACGGTGGCGGACGAATCGGATGCCGCTTTCACAATCACCGCGGTATCGGGCGATACCTTTGTGTACGACGGCATCTGGGAGGATGGCGCCACGGCCGGAGTCGAGGGCTGGCATCCGGGCGATTACGACGGCGACGGCATTATCGACCTTTTGAATATCCTGATCAACTACAACAAGGTGTTTGTCTCGGACGGCACGCAGTTTATCAAGCTGGGGCGCTGGCTGAAGTCGGTTTC
>DBFQ01000017.1 GCA_002294665.1 Candidatus Aminicenantes bacterium UBA876 | reverse complement strand
CTCGCCGCTGGCCAATGGCCATTCGCCCTTTGATAAATATTTGACTCAAGGTGGAGTGGGCGGGTAGAATGGAGTTTTGCAGCAACGGCCGATGGAGGGATTGATGCATGTGGTATTTGCCGCATCCGAAGCCGCGCCCTGGTCCAAAACCGGAGGCCTGGGAGATGTGGCCGGAGCACTGCCGCGCTTCCTGGCTTCCCGGCACCTGAACATCACGCTGATGATTCCGGATTACGCCCCGCCTGCCGGGAAGCGTCCGCCGGAAGCGGCTTTGAGCACCCGCGCGCATGTCCGCATCGGTGGAATCGCTTACCCGGTTACCTTCCATGCGATGCGCTTCTCAACACATTTTCAGGTCGTCTGGGTCGGCCAGGAATTGATGTTCAACCGGCCGTACCTGTACGGCGACGGCGCGCTCCCCTATCCCGACAACCTCTATCGTTTCCTCTTGTTTCAGGGCGCGATCAAGGCCTGGATCGCTTCCCGCCGCCGCCGCATCGACCTGGTTCACGTCAACGACTGGCAAACCGCGCTGCTGCCGCTGATGCTGCGGCGGGACCCGCCCGCACAGGGCCGGCCGGCCACGCTGCTGACGATTCACAATCTCAACTACCAGGGCGTATTCTCCGGCCATTTCTTTTCGCTGCTGGACCTGCCCGCGGATTATTTCACCCCGGACACCCTCGAGTTCTTCAGCAACATCAATTGCCTCAAGGCGGGAATCATCTACGCGGACGCCTTGACGACGGTCAGCCCCACCTACGCCCGGGAAATCCTGCAACCCGAATACGGGGCGGGATTGGAGGGCGTGCTGCGGCGCTACCAGCACAAGTTGAGCGGCATCCTGAACGGCGCGGATTATGCGGTCTGGGATCCCCGCGAAGATATCCACATCCGCCCCAATTTCGGCGCACGGGATGTGAACCAGGGAAAACGCGACAACCGCGCGGCGCTGATGCGCGAGCTCAATCTCGACTGGCCTCCGGAGATTCCCCTGGCCGTGGCCATCACCCGCCTGGCCCATCAGAAAGGCGCGGACCTGCTTGCACGCGTCCTGCCGCGCCTGGTTCCCGGATCCATGCGAGCCATCATCCTGGGCACGGGCGAACCCGGCCTCGAAACGACCCTGAAACGCCTGGCCGCGGATCATGCCGGGATCTGTTTCATCCCCCGTTTCAGTGAGCCCCTGGCCCACCGCATGCAGGCGGCGGCGGACCTTTTTCTCATGCCGTCCCGCTTCGAACCCTGCGGGCTGGCGCAGATATACGCCCTGCGCTACGGAACGTTACCGGTGGTGCGCCGAACCGGAGGACTCGCGGACACGGTCGTCGACGCCGATCGGGACCCAGCGGGAACGGGTTTCTGCTTTTCCCGTCCCCTGGCCTCCGAACTGCTTCGGGCCCTGAAGCGGGCCCTGCGCGCCGTTTCCGATCCATCCAGGCTGGCACAATTGCGCGCCAATGCCATGAAACGTGACTTTTCCTGGCATACCGCGGCTTCCCGTTATGCGCATGTGTACGATCAAATCCTGGCAAATGGAGATCAAAATGAGTAAACTGGAATTGTTGAACGACACGAAATTCACTCCTCGAACCGCTGCCGGAGCCGTGATGGTCGAGTTCTCTTCCCCCACCTGTGCCCCCTGCCGCATGGTCGAACCCATGCTGGAGCGGTTGGCTGAGGAGTTCAAGGGCCGGGTTGATTTCTTTAAAGTCAACGTCAACGAAAGCCCGCAGACAACGGCCCGCTTTCGCATTCGCAGTGTCCCCACCATGCTGTTTCTGAGCAACGGCAATGTAACCAGCCAGCTGGTCGGCGCCGTATCGCTTCAGGCCATTCGTGAAAAACTGGAAGGCCTGGGGGAAAACCACGCCTGAGGGTATCGTGATTCCCGCCCTGTTGCAGAAACCGCTGGCCGGACGGGCCGTGCAATGCCGTCTCTGCGCGCATTATTGCCGCATTGAAAACGGCGAGACCGGAATCTGCCGCGTACGCCTCAATCGCGACGGTATCCTCTACAGCCTCAACTACGACCGGGTGATCGCCGTTCACAGCGACCCGATTGAAAAAAAACCCCTCTACCACTTTTTGCCCGGATCCAGCGCCTTTTCCCTGGCTGCCATGGGATGCAACTTCCAGTGTCGCTTCTGCCAGAACTATTCCATATCACAGGTGGATCCACGACGGGGTCCCCAGGGAGAGCCGATTCCACCCCGGGAACTGGTGCAATCCGCCCTGGATGCCGGCTGCCGGTCACTGGCCTACACCTACACCGAACCCACGGTCTTTTTTGAACTCATGCTCGAAACCGCCAAGCTGGCCCGGGCGCGCGGCTTGAAAAACATCATGATCACCAACGGATTTATCAGCGCGGAAGGATTGGACATGCTCGCGCCCTGGATCGACGCCGCCAATGTGGATCTGAAAGCCGGTTCCGACGCATTCTACCGCGAACAATGCGGCGGCCGCCTGCAACCCGTACTCAACACCATCACGGCCATGCACCAGGCCGGTATCTGGCTCGAGGTCACCACCCTGCTGATCCCGGGCTTGAACACGGATGACGCACAATTGTCCCGCGTGGTCACGTTTCTGCACGACCTGGACCCGCATATCCCCTGGCATGTATCGCGCTATTATCCCCAATACCAGATGGACCGCCCATCCACCGAAGCGGGTGTGATCGAAGCCGCGCTGGCAAAAGCCAGGGACGCAGGGCTGGTCTACCTCTACGCCGGCAACCTGCCCCTGGAAGAATGGAGCGACACCCGCTGCCCGCAATGCAATGCGCTGCTGATCAGGCGCAGTGGATACGCCGTCACGATTCATGGCCTGGATAAGGGGAAATGCCGCAACTGCGGATGCGATATCGCGGGGGTATATGAATAAAGTTGGAAAGTTGGAGANNACAGGAAGGCAGGCGTAGGGGCGGCCGGCCGGTCGCCCATTTTTGAAAAAAGGTATCAGGCGGCAGGAAGGGAAATAGTGAAAAGTGAAAAGTGAAAAGTGAAAAGTAAGAAACACCGAAAAGACTCTTTGCCGATTTCCATTCCACCCTCAACTCCCGCAACTGTCTCAACTTGTTTTTTGAAACTTCACCCGGCCGATCAACGTCTTAATCATTAGTGCTGATATGCAAGATCTGATTGCCGGATTAAAGGCGCGTGACCGCTCTGCATTTGAACGGGTGATGTCCATGTTCAAAACCAAGATCTACAACTACCTGCGCATGATGGTCCACGACCCGGAACTGGCGGAAGAATTGACCCAGGATACCTTTGTCAAGGTCTTTTTCAAGGCACATACCCTGCGCAGCGACAACCTCAAGGCCTGGATCTACACCATTGCCACCAACCTGGCGCGCAACGAGTTCCGCCGGCGGCAGATCCGACACTGGCTTTCCCTGGACGAGATCGGCGAACGTGCGATCGCGGTACATCCGAGCCAGGTAGACAATATGACCCTGGAGTCATTGCTGGCCCGCCTGCCGGCGAAATACCGGGCGCCCGTGGTGTTGAAGGAGATCAACAACTTCTCTTTCAAGGAAATCGCCGCCATGACCGGAAAACCTGTGGGTACCGTGAAAACCCTTGTGTTCCGCGGCAAGGAGCGCATGCGCGCCATGCTGGAAAAACAGCAAAGCACGGAAGATTCGTTACTGAGCAACGAAGGGTTCACGCGCGCGCTGGTGAATGGAGGATTGAAATGAAACGCATGGATGAATTGTTCACGTCCCCGGATATGGACCATCCGCTTCCCGTTGGGTTTGAAGACCGGGTGTTCAAGCGCATCGAAGCCTGCCGCCGGCGGCGGCGTGTCACGGCAGCCACTGCGGCAGCTTCCGCGGTCCTGGGATTCGTGTTTGCCCTGGCGCTTTCCGTGCCCCGCCCATCCACCCAGCCGGTGATGCAGGCGCGCCACGAGATCGCTCAGGAAAACGCCAGAGAGGTGATTCCCGTGGTTGAGGACGTGATCTTTGCCACCCATGACGGACGTACCCATTACGCGATTGAACAGGTCAGTTTTGAAGATGAAGCGGAGTTTTGAGGAGAGTTGGG
>DBFQ01000076.1 GCA_002294665.1 Candidatus Aminicenantes bacterium UBA876 | reverse complement strand
ATCAGGTGACAGGAAGGCAGGAACAAGCGGGCCTTCCATCACAGCTCCGGAGAGTTCCCGCATCACCGTTCGGCAGGTAACTTCATCACCGAGCCTCAAGTTCCCCCATTACCGGGCTTCTTGTTCGTTACGGCTTTTTCACTTTTCACTTTTCACTTTAGACTTTCCACTTTTCACTTTTCACTTTCGACTTTAGACTTTCCACTTTCGACTCAGGGCTCCCGCCGCCTTTTCCTATTCCCCGTAATTGAGTATACTCTCTTCACAAGGCCTGGAATGAACATTGTCCTCATCACCGATCTGTATCCGGCGTTCCCCGATCATTCTCCCAATGAAATCAGCCATGCCGTGCATCGCTTCGCGCGTCAATGGATCAGGGAGCACAACGTGCTGGTGGTCCGGCCGCATCTTTTCCCGGGGAAAACCGCTCGCCTCGGAAACCTGAAAACCGCTGAATTCCGGCTCGATGATGTTTCGGTACTCAACGTTCCGGTTCTGAAAATCCCGAAACTCAGAATATTCTTTCTGAGAAAAATCACCCGAGAAATCAGCAGGCGCGTGCGGCCCGATGTCATCATCGCCCACCTGGGTTTCAATTTGCTGATCGGCCACAGAATCGCCGCCAGTTTCGATGTCCCGTTGATTTCCGCCCTGCACAACGGCGATTTTCGTTTCGGCATGCGCATGTTGTCGCAGAAAACCCTGAAGATGATTTACCGAAATTCAGCCGGCATCGCGTGCCGATCCGAGCTGCTGTTAAACAAGTTACTGACCTGGGCTCCGGAGCTGGGCCCCCGCTGTTTCACGATTCCCTCCGGGATCGAAGCGGAGATGATCGTCCCCGAACCTTTCGCGGCTGCAAAAATCCGCGCCTGGAAAGAATCCGGAACCACCGTTTTCCTCACCGCATGCCAGTTGATCCGGCAGAAACGCATCGACATCAACCTGATCGCGCTGGCCGACCTGCCCAAAGAAATCCATTGGCAATACCGCATCCTGGGTGCAGGCCCGGAGCGGAACAGGCTGAAGCAATTGGCCGCAAAACTGGGGATTGCGCCAAGGGTGCACTTTCCGGGGCGCCTGCCCAGGCGGGAAGTGATCCGGGAAATGCGTGCGTCCCACGTGTTCCTGATGGTGAGCGCCAACGAGACTTTCGGCCTGGCCTACCTTGAAGCCCTGGCCACGGCGAACATCGTGGTTGCCGCTATGGGTACGGGAGTCGACGGCATCATCCGCCATGGGAAAAACGGCTTTCTCTGCGTTCCCGGCGATGCCGGTCAACTGCGGGCCATCGTTGAAAAAATCTGCCTGGAAATGACCGCCACAGAGAAATCAGAGATGATCTCTCACGCGCGGGCAACAGTGCGGGGCCTGAGCGAAGAACAGGCCGCGCATCACTACCTGGATCATGTGCGTCAAGCGCTTGCGCAATGAAAAACATCCTGTACATCGCCTATTATTATCCGCCCATGAAAAGCGGCGGCACATTGCGCACGGAAAAATTCGTCAAGCACCTCAAGCAGGCCGGGTACCGGGTGTGTGTCCTGACCGCAGCCTACGGGCAAAACCGGTTTGACGCGGATCAGGACATCATCCGTGTCAAGGACATCTCGCACAACAAGAACCGCCGCGGCATGCGCAAATTGCAATGGTTCGCCTTAAGGACCTGGACGGAAATCCAGAAGAAAATCGGGAGGTATCACTCCATTTACCATTGGTGGCGGGAAAACGCCTGGCGGCAGCGAGATCAGATCATGGACCTGGCCCGGCCGGACCTTGTCATCGCCACCTATCCTCCGGTGGAAACCCTGGAACTCGCCCACCGATTAAGCGAAACCTTTCATCTGCCCCTGATCAGCGACTTTCGTGACGGCCTGCTCTTTGAACCGATTGAACAACGCCTGCTGCGAAAATCGCGCACCGTGCGCGACCATTACGCGCGGCTGGAAAAACAGGCCGTTGCCGGATCCGCCTGGATCGCAACCGCTTCCGAACCCATAACCGGCTATTTCCTGCGGCACTATCCCGGTTGCCGGGCGGAAACCGTCTACACCGGATTCGACCCGGAAAACGATTCCGAAGCCGCCTGCACCTGCATCGCCGACCACGACGATACCTTCCTGGTTGTCTACACGGGGAGGTTCAGCTTGTCGGACAGCTCCAGCAGCCTGGAGGGGTTTGTCTTTGCCATGGAGTCCCTGCTGCGGCAACGCCCGGAAGCGGCGGTGAAGATCCGCTTCCTGATCGCCGGAGAGATGAGCGCCGGTGAGCGCAAATTGCTTTCCAGACTGGAAAGACAGGGCGTGGTGAGCGACTGCGGACTGCTGGAGCGCAAGCAAGCCATCGCCCTGCAGAAGCGGGCGGACCTGCTGCTCCTGGTCGCGTCAGCTTCGCGCACCAGCGTAGTGACCACGAAAGTATTTGAATACCTCTCTGCCGCAAAACCGATCCTGGCGTTGAGCCGCAGCGACGGCGCCGCCGCCCGCATCATCACCAGGACCCGGTCCGGATGGGTGGTTCCCCCCGGCGATTCCGCCCGTATTCGGCAAACGCTTGCATCGATCATTTTCGACCCGGGTTTCCGCGAATCACTGAATCGGGATGAAGCCGCAATCGCGTCCTATGCAACCGGGCGGCAGGTGGCGGCCATCCGCCGGCAGATCGAAAAACTCGTGCCGGACTCAAAGATTTCCCGGGGTTGATTGAAGAATGGATTGAAAATCGAACCCCAACTCCCGGTGGGCGGATGGAAAATCAGGTTCCACGCCGGATTTCAGCCTTTGCCGGAGTGCCGCCGCGCATAGATCCGCGGAAACAAAGCCAGATATATTTTTGACAGCCTGTGATGCAACGGCCAGAACGAAAACAGCGGTATGGAAAAAACCGCACGCCGCAGGCTTCTCAGCATTTGATTGAATTCTCCGGGGTATTGTTTATCATAACCCTCCAGCAACATGGATTTGAGCAAGTTGAACGTCTGCAGGCAATGATAGGCCCGGGCATGGCGCCTGATCCCGGGCCGGGCGGATACAATCCGGCGAAAAACTTCCCGGCTGTTGATGAACTTGTCAAATTGATTCAGATTGAATCCACTTTGCGTAATACTGCCCGCTCGCAAATAGTAGTGATACAATCCCTCTCCACTTGCCGCCACCCGGGATGCGCGCAACAGCGCCTCAACCAGAAAGGGGAAATCCTCATTGGTACGGGAAGGCGGGAACCTCAGACCCTTGATGATTCTTCTCTTGAAAAGTTTCGGACACACGGAACAACCCAGGCGGTTCAGAAACAGTTCACGCAAGGCTTCGTCAGCGCCGATGACCTCGGCACCGCCCGACAACCCGTTGGCGACAAAAGTCGCTCCCGGAGCGATCCGCGTCATGGCGCAAAGCGCGATATCCGCATCATGGCGCTCAATCAAATCCAGTAATACCGCGTACATCCGTTCATCAACCGTGTCATCGCTATCGACAAAGCCGATGTACTCTCCCCGCGCGACGGCCAGGCCCGCATTCCGCGCCTGCGAAAGTCCCGCGTTCTCCTGATGCAGGACCGTGATATTCGCGTACTTGCGTGCATACTCGTCACAGATTTCCGGGCTATTGTCCACAGATCCGTCATTGACCAGGATGATTTCGATGTCTTCCAGGGTTTGACGGAGCAGGCTGTCCAGGCAGGTCCGCAGGTATGCCTGCGAATTGTAAACCGGCACAATCACGCTTATCAGCCGCATGGCCACTGGATATCCATGGTTTTTGCATTCATCCCGGATCATGATACTGCATTTGCATTGGCAGTTGAAGCAATCCCGCGACAATTCACCGGCTTTTTGTTGATCAATCGCAATGTTTACTCATGACTGGCATTCGAGAAATACCTTGCGTTTTTTAAAAGTATGTGAGACTTATCTAGGCATGAGCAGTAAACAATGATCATCAAAAAGGTTATGAAAAGCATTCCATTCATCGGGCCACTCCTTCGTCGCATTTTTCGCAGAAGCGGCAACTCACATAAGTCCTTTCAAGGTTCAGAAAGCTATTGGAAAAACCGGTACGAAACTGGCGGCAACTCGGGAGATGGCTCTTTCAACCGACTCGCCGAGTTCAAGGCAGAAATATTAAACGCATTCGTTGCTGAGCATGGGATCACTTCAGTGATCGAATTTGGATGTGGAGATGGGAACCAGATTCGTCTGACGAATTTCAAAAAATACACGGGTTTTGATATTAGTCCTGATGCAATATCCAGGTGCCTCAGCCATTTTTCAAAAGATAAAACCAAAACTTTTAAGATGATGGAGGAGTACCGGGGTGAAACGGCTGAGCTGGCTCTATCATTGGACGTAATCTATCACCTAATTGAAGATAACATCTTCATGAATTACATGAGCGTACTTTTCAGTGCGGCGGAAAAATTTGTTGTCATTTATTCATCAGACACGGATGAAAATCCGGAGGGTACCGCAAAGCATATTCGGCATCGAAAATTCACAAAGTGGCTGAAATCCAACCAAACAGAATGGAGACTCATGAGTCATATCCCCAACAAATATCCATATTCCGGGGATACGAAAACCGGATCATTCGCCGATTTTTATATCTATTCCAAATTATAAAAAGGCTTTTCTCCTGGCAGGAATTGCGTCCGCACTTTTGCTACCAAACAGCTGACTTTTTATGGGATTCAACAAGCTGTATTGAAAAATCCAAAAAGAATACATTGTAACTCCAGTTTTGATTGATAAAGAGTGGAGTCATACCCTCGCATGAAAGACAATGCAACGCCAACTTACCATTTCAGTCACCCTCAGCGGTTCGCTTCTTGAAATGTTTCATTGACGAAACCGTACGACACATTAACCCTGCCTGAAGTTCAGGTGACGACCGCTTCGTAGAATGCGATCAGCGCGGCACGCATCCGCTCCAGGCTGAAATGATCGATGACATGCCGCCTTCCCCTGGTTCCCATGGATATCCGTTTCTCCGGGTGGCGGATCAGAAACTCGACCTTGGACGTGAAATCCTCGATATCCGCCTCTCTGGCCAGCAAACCCGTTTCATTCTCAATAAGCGTATCTTTTACACCGCCGGAGTCGAAAGCGACTACCGGCAACATCATGGCCTGGGCTTCGGCGGTCACCATGCCCTGGGCTTCGCGCCGGCCTTTCTCATCACAAATCGACGGCATCAGAAAAATATCACTTTTCCCCATGAAATCCCTGACTTCGCTCTGGGACAGGAATCCATGAATACAAACGCGGCCCGACAACCCCGAGCGATCGATCAAATCCTGCAATTCCTTTCTTTCAACCCCATCCCCGATGATGTCATAGGTCACCCGCCATTTTCCGTCCAGCAACCTGCTGACGCACTCTATTGCCAGGCTGTGCCCTTTCAAACGGGTCAACCGCCCCACAGACAGCAATCGAATCACTTCGCCTCCCCTGCCAACAACCTCCGTGGGACAGAAAAAATTCACATCCACACCCATCGGCAGGCGCATGATCTTTTCGCCGTCGCACCCGAGCGCCAGCAACTTGCGCCGGATGTAATCGGAATTGACCGAGAACCGCTTGCCGATCGCGAACAACAGCGCATAGTGTTTCCTTTGCCGTTCAAGAGACTCCGCTTGAAAATGCGCATCGTATCCATGAAAAGTGGTCAACAATTCTCCCTTCATGACGCCGAGACTTTTCATGACGGCGATAAACCGCCCGTTTTCTCCAAACTGGGCATGATAGATATCCGCGTCGCGGAACGGCAGGAAAGCCGCGATGCGAAACCACAGGCCGAGGCCGAAGCGACGTTTCCCGCTCTCATGAAAAAAAAAGGCGCGCAGAAATACCCGCCACAGGGCCGGATTGCGGATCAGAAAACCCAGGGCCTTTTTCACCCGCGACCCGGTTTTTTGCGGGCCGTTTTCTTTTATGCAGCATACCCTGGACATGAGGTCGTGCTTGTGAATCAATTCCTGCTGGCTGGAGCAATTCGTGTCCCGGATTTCCCTGGTCAGAATTTTTACGCTGTATCCGGCGGTTATCGCCGCCACAACCTGGTTGACCACAAAGGTTTCGGACGCGACCGGGAACTGGTTCAATACAAAATACACTCTGATCATGAATCAATCCAAGGAAAACTGACCGGGAATCAATGCCTGGCTTGAACGGCGGTTCACCCTGCCGGAATGCCAGAAATCAACTTCGATCACGTTGAGAGCCGCCGCGTTATCAACCACATCCAACTGGTTGTGCACCTGGGTTGTCCCCTCGCTGATGACAACCCGCAGGGTGTAGCGATTGCCCCTGAGGTACAAGCGGGGAATGGACAAAGAAAAGGCATCCTTGGCGGCAAGCCCGGAAAAACAGAAGCCGGTTTCATCGCTGATAAACTGGATCACCGGCAACTGGTTGCTGTCCATGAATACAACCCCGACAATCAACTTTGAATAATCGACCGGCTGGTTTTTTCGCAGGGAAAACTCGACGCGCAGGAATTCACCGGATTCGATATCCTGCACGGGTGTATTTTTCTGATCGTAAAAAGTGATATCCGTGACCCGCAGTTTACCCGAACCCAGGCGGTCGGTCCGTTCCGCCAGGGGAGAAGACTGATCCCTTTTCAATGATTGCAGGTAAAAGGAAACGGCTTCATCCACACTTCCATTGAACTCGAGTTCACCCTTCTTTAATACGATCGCCTTTGAACACAACGACTTCAATGCCGCCATGTTATGGCTGACAAAAACAATCGTCCGCCCCTCCCGCGAGATATCGTCCATCTTTCCCAGGCATTTTCGCTGGAATTGCTCATCTCCCACAGCCAGGACCTCGTCCACCAGCAGGATTTCCGGTTCCAGATGGGCGGCGACGGCGAATGCCAGGCGGACATACATGCCACTGGAATATCTTTTTACCGGCGTATCCAGGAATTTTTCGATTTCAGCGAAGCCGACGATCTCGTCAAATTTGCGCTTGATTTCCGCTCGCGTCATACCGAGGATCGAGCCGTTCAGAAAAATGTTTTCCCTCCCGGACAATTCGGGGTGAAATCCGGTCCCCACTTCCAGCAGGCTGGCGACCCTGCCTTTTATTTTTATACAACCGCAGGTTGGCGGTGTGATGCGACTCAACAACTTCAACAAGGTCGATTTCCCGGCACCGTTATGCCCGATGATACCGAAGCGATCGCCCCGCTCGATCTCCAGGTTGATGTTTTTCAGCGCCCAGAACTCTTCGACCCGCGTGATTTCGCGATTTGGAGACAACGGATGCCGCAACCATTGGAACATGACCCTGGCTGCATGCGCGAAGGAATCACGCAGCAGCCGATACCTGAAAGCGGGCCTTGACCTCAGGTCATGACTGATCAGGTAACTCTTGCCCAGGTTCTCAATCTTGATTGCCAGCATGCTATGGATTCACCTAAATCACATCGGCGAACTCGTTCTCGGTTTTCCTGAAGAACAGAAATCCGGCCAGAAACAGCGTCAGGCCCACAAAAACGGAAAGCAGGAAACCCGGCCAGTAAAGCCCGTGCGACTCGCCCAGGATCGCCCAGCGAAAACCGTCGATCACTCCGACCATGGGATTCAGGGAATAAAGCAGGCGCCACTTTACCGGGATCACGGAACTGCTGAATCCCACCGGAGACACATAGAGCCCGAATTGAACAATGAAGGGAATGATATGCCGGAAATCCCTGTATTTCACGTTGAGCGCGGAAACCAGGTATCCGATGCCCAATGAAGTGACCATGGCCAGGATCAGGAATCCCGGCAACAATACGACATGAATGGTCGGCGTAAACTGATACACCAGCATGATAACGGCAAGGATGCATGCGGCGATCAGAAAATCGATCAGGCTGACGATCATGGAGGTGGTGGGAATGATGAGGCGGGGAAAATAAATCTTTGAAACCAGGTGTGAATTGGCCACAAGGGAGTTTCCACTCTCACTGATGGTATTGCTGAAGAACTGCCAGGGCAACATGGCGGCGAACACCAGCACCGGATATGGCACCCCCCCGGAAGAAAACCCGGCCAACTTGCCGAACAGAATGGTAAAGATCGCCATGGTCAGCAATGGGCGGATGACACTCCAGGTCAGACCGATTACCGTCTGCTTGTAGCGGACCAGGATGTCGCGCCAGGCGAGAAAAAAGAACAGCTCCCGGTAGGAAACCAGCTCTTTCCAGTAATATCTGATCCGCTTCTGGGGTTCAATCAGCAGATCGAAATCTTTCATCGCGTTTTTTCCCCTGTCAGAAGGCAGCCATCAGAAAGATAATGGATTTTGCTGAATATATCAATTTTATCGGGTGATAAAAACCCGGATTCCTTCCGATCGCGGAATCGCCGCAAGCGCCCGGTCAGTCGGGATAGTATGATTCCATGCCGAATAACCGCATGATTTCGCGCGCACGCTTCACCTGAACGGGATCGATACGGGTGCGCCAGTCATTCAACCGCTCGGCTCCCCTGAAGATTGTGTTCTTTGTGAATGCGGTTGCCGACGGCCGGTGAACCTGCTCTATTAACTGCCGATTATCGTTCAGGCCCAGCTTCGCATAAAGCCCGGCCATCGCTTTGATCGGAGACGCACATAAGTCCTCGTATCGAACCAGATGATAGTGGAAACCTTTCAATTGATGAAAAGCCACGGCGTACTCGATACACCAATTGCAGACATGTTCTTCAAACAACCCGGACACGCCGGCAATCGCATGCATATACGGGCCCAGATAATCCTTTTTCAGTTGTTCCTGTTCGATCATCAGGTCCAGTTTTGAATCCCACCCCAGGCGGAGCTTCGATTCGGCCACCGCACAGGGATGCCTCATGATCACGACCATGCGCAATTCCGGAAAATGATTGGCGATCCATCCCAGCATCAGGTTCGTGCGGATATCCTTGATGACCCGCCCATGAGGAAACAGGCACCTGTTGTAGCGGTCGACCCATGGATTCCGCAATTTCCCGGAGAGTATGCGGCGTGCCGGATCCAGGTATTCACGCGCTGTTTCTTCGGGGCGGAGATATTGTCTCCAGGCGAAGTGTCCAACCAAAGGAACTTTATCGGGGCGAAACGGCTCAAATAAAACCCGCATCTTGTTTTCTGCGTTGATCATGTTGCACAGCCACGTCGTTCCGCTGCGTCCGACCCCGGACACGAGAACGCTGTTGGAGATGCGGTGATCGCAATCCACGTAAGCATGTTGCAACAACCAGGAGCCAATCCTGGAGAGATGAACCGCACCCTTACTCAGTTTCACCCTGATCCGCCCCGGACTTCGGCTCGGCCCGATCTCACAATGCAACCCGTAATCGCACCGAATCACTTGTTCTGCAGAACCATCGCGGGTCTTTGCACTCAGCCATCTTCCTTCCCCTGATCTCCCGCATCAATTCCCCTGGACCGGCTGCCTTCCCCTTTCTGAAAGTCTTTTTCGCACCCGACTCAAAGCCTTGGAACAAAGGATTTTTTTTGCCGCCGGGGGCAGCAAGAAGAACCCCGCAATCAGATGTGCTTTCGAGCGGGACATGAAATAGGTGTACAACGATGCGTCCATCCTGTTGTGCATGGCAATCGACAATTCCCTGCTGAAACGCGCGCTCAGGCCCGGGTGCCGATCTGCGCTTGAAATGAAACCGGCGTACACATCCTGATACACCCGGATTGAATGCCTCAATTCCCCAAGCGAGCTTTCTCTTCCGGCCAATATCTTTCTCAACAACTCCTTCGGTATCGTCTTGCCTGCAATCATTTGAATGTTGTTTTCCGCCAGAATCAGCGCGGTTCTTTTTTGATCTGACTTGCGGCGGCCGGTCACTCCGTCGTCATGCTCTCTCCAACAGACCAGTTTCTCGTTGATTTGAGCAAAAATCGCTCGGCGCAGCCACCTCGACCACAGATCATAATCCTGGGCCTGGTTCAGGTTTTCGTTGTAATATCCAGCCTGTTGAAACAATTCACGGCGGATCACCACCGAGGAATGAACAATGCAGTTGGCAAATACCAGGTTGTAACTGATCCGGCCGGGAGTCAGGTGATTCTCGATTCCCCTGACCACTCTGCCCTCCCTGTCGATGACATACGCCTGAGTGGACACGACTCCGATCTGCTTGTCGCTGTCCAGCATATTCACCTGTTTTGCCAACTTCCCGGGCAGAAACAGGTCATCATCGTCAAGCATCGCGATATACTCGCCTCTTGCCTTTCTGATCCCGGTATTGCGGGCGCCGTTCGCTCCGGCGGTTCTCTCGTTGCGGCAATACCTGATGCGCTCGTCATGGAATTCATCCACAACTGGGGCCATCCCATCACCGGCGCGGCTGTCATCGACAACGATGACTTCCCAGGCTTCAAAACTCTGGCTGAGGACGCTCTGGATTGCGCCGCGCAGGAAATGGCCCCTTCCGCATGTCGGAATCACCACGCTTACCCTTGTTGCGGTCATGTCCGCCTTGCTTTTCCGAAACGACTCATCCGGGCTCCCGATACAGGGCTTTTACACCACCCATTCGTCTCCCTTGCGCTGGGCTTCCACCCGCAGGTAGGGGGAAAGTACGCTGATGCCTCCGCTGACCGTGGAAGCAGTCTCGCGCGAGACGCGTTCGATCTTGAGAAACCAGGAAAGGAAAGCGGTGCGCAGGCTGAAATGGACCGGCTCGCCCAGGTCGGAACCGCTGAAGAGGTAGCCGTTGGCACCGTAGGTGCGTTCAATTCCCGCGGCCCCGCGCAAACGCAGGCTGGTCACGAGGATGCCCCGCCCGGCTTCCTTCATGATCCGCTCCAGGGAAATCACCGACGGGCGTACGCACAGGTTGGTAAACCGTGCCCGGGGAAACGGGTCCGCGTCGCCGCGAAAGCCGTTCCCGGTCACGGCGACACCCTCGCGGGCGGCCCCGGCCAGGTCCGTCAGGCGGGCCTGAACCCGCCCGCCCTCGATCAATGTCGTATCA
>DBFQ01000082.1 GCA_002294665.1 Candidatus Aminicenantes bacterium UBA876 | reverse complement strand
GCGGCATGGCTGGCCCTGGGATTCCTGCTTTCGGGTCCGGCAGCCCTGCGGGGGGATAACGACAGAATTGTCCGCATCCAGGCCGCCTTTGCCCGGAAACTCGACCGGATCCAGCTTCACCCCCGGGGCTGGCAGGACTTCAAGCGCGAAAATGCCGACCTGTTTCCCCAGGATGACTGTGGGGAATGGGTGGTTGTGCGCAAGGAAAAAATGGCCCTGGAAACCGGGGAAAGCGTCGCCGTGGGCGTTGCCTATTCCCAGGTTTTTATCCCCGCTGCGATGGATCGCGTGATGCGTTACCTGGGGACCACGCGGTGGTTCCGCGAGCTCTACAACCTGGATGCCTGCGCGGTGATCGCATCCCCGTGTCCGGGAACCGATGATGCGGTACGGGCGCGGATCTTCAAGCGCGTGCCTTTGCTGCCCGACCAGGATTTCGTGCTGGAATTGACCTGGACCCGGCAGAAAGATATCCGCTTTCAGCGCGGCCGCCTGGTCGAGGATCGCAAGCGCTTTGCCGTTCGTGATAACCTGAAGATCCTGGTTCCGGAGGGAGAGGGGGTGATCTACCGCGAAATCTCGCTGGTGTATCCGCGGCGCTGGTGGGCTCGAGCCGCGGGACCCACGTTTCGCAGCGTCATGCGCCGCGAAGTGCGGGAAATGGTCGCCGTGCTGCGTTGCGTGATCAGCGCCGGCCCGGAACCCGTTATGGAAACCACCCGTCGCTGCCGCCTGCAGGCGCGGCGGAATTGATTTTTGGAAAAAAAAGGGGAAATTCCGCTTCAGGTCCGACACACCAATTGAAACCATTTCAAAGGAGGCCGTTCCGGAAACGGGGCGGAGGAAAAAAATGAAACACAAATCTTGGGCAATCGGATTGATGGTAATGGCAATGCTGGGTTGGTTGCTCGCCGACGCCCCGTCCACCGGCGTGTTGAGTGGAACCGTGGTGGACGCGGGCGGCAGCCCGCTGGCGGGTGCCCGAATCAGCGCGTTTTCTCCGGCCCTCAGCCAACCCCTGAACACGGTCAGTGATGTCCGGGGAGAATGGCGGCTGGGAAACCTGGCACCCGGCATCTACCGGGTGACGATCGAGTTACGCGGGTTTGTCACCTTTGTCAAGCGCGATGTGGAAGTTCAGGACGGGAAAATGGTGCGCGTGGACGCACGTTTGGTTCCGGCAACGGTTGAAGAAGAAATCGCCCTGGAAACCGATGCTGCGGCGCCCCAGGTCCGGCATCAGAGAATGACAATGGCCGGGTATGCGAAGGGTGGCATCATGGACGCCCCGGCGCCGATGCCGCAATGGAACACCGAGGAATACGCCCATATAGACGAGAACCGTTTCCACAACGCCCTTGAAAGCCCGTTGTCCACCTTTTCCATTGACGTGGATACCGCTTCCTACGCCAATGTGCGCCGTTTCATCAACATGCAGCGGCGGCCTCACAAGGACGCGGTGCGCGTGGAGGAGTTGATCAACTATTTTCACTACGAATATCCGGAACCGGCCGGAGCACATCCTTTTTCCATTACGACGGAAGTGTCGAGTTGTCCCTGGAACAAGGAGCATTACCTGATGATGGTCGGCATCCAGGGCAAGCGCACATTGGGCGGTCCGCCACCGGCTTCCAACCTGGTGTTTCTCATCGATGTGTCCGGCTCGATGAATTCTCCCGACAAGCTGCCGCTGCTGAAACGTTCGTTCAAACTCTTGACGGAAAAGCTGGACGCGCGTGACCGGGTGGCCATGGTGGTGTACGCCGGCGCCGCGGGCGTGGTCCTGCCCTCAACCGCCGGAGACAAGAAGGAAATCATCACGGCGGCGTTGGAGCGCCTGCAGGCCGGGGGCTCGACCGCGGGCGGTGCGGGCATCCAGCTTGCTTACAAGGCTGCTGAAGACGGTTTCATCAAGGGCGGCAACAACCGCATCATCCTGGCCACCGACGGTGATTTCAACGTCGGCGTCAGCAGCACGTCCGACCTGGTGAGCCTGGTCGAGGCGAAGCGCAAGCAGGGAATTTTCCTGACTGTGCTGGGATTCGGCATGGGTAATTACAAGGACGACCGCCTGGAACAACTGGCCGATAAGGGGAACGGTAATTACCACTACATCGACAGTATCCTGGAAGGGCGCAAGGTGTTCGTGCATGACATGCTCGGCACCCTGTTCACAATCGCCAAGGATGTCAAGATCCAGGTGGAGTTCAATCCCGCCCACGTCAAGGGATACCGCCTGGTGGGTTACGAGAACCGCCGCCTGGAAAACGAGGATTTCGCCGATGACACCAAGGATGCCGGTGAACTGGGCGCCGGCCACGCGGTCACGGTTTTTTACGAAATCGTGCCCGCGGATTCAAAGGAAGTCGTGGCGGGCAGCGGCGACCTGAAATACCAGGAGAAAAAGATCAGCCCCGAAGCGTTGCGCAGCCCGGAATGGTCTACGGTCAAGTTCCGCTACAAGCAGCCGGACGGTGAAAAGAGCATCCTGATCGAAAAAAGCGCACGCCCGACCCGCAAAACTCCGTCCACGGTTTTCCGCTTCGCGTCGGCCGTGGCCGAGTGGGGGCTGCTGCTGCGGGAATCTCCCTTCAAGGCGGATGCGGATTATGCCGCTGTGGTTAAACGCGCGCGCGAAGCCAAAGGCGAGGATCCTCACGGTTACCGGGATGAGTTCATCCGCCTGGTGGAAACCACGGCCCTGCTCTCCAGAACCGAAGACAGTCCCGAGAGCGAGGTCCGGGAACCGCGTCCATCCTTACCCCACCGCCGCTGATTGCTCGGCCGCGGGGGCGGGGCCGTGAGCCCCGCCCCCCGTGCCGCATCAACGCCTACTTGACCGGGCCGTACACCAGTTCTCCGTTCACCATGATGATATCCCGGTTCGGTGCGCCGGCTTCGTTGGCGCTGTACAACCCCCGCTGGTCCCAGCCCTCGAAGCGCCCGTCCGCGCCCGCTGATGCCAGGGCAAAGTCCGTGGCTCCGGGTCCGCGGCGGTACAGGATCATATTCCCCCAGCCGTCCTTCGCGCTCTCGATGGTTTCGGGCGCGCTGCCGTGTTCCGTCACGTGAATCGCGGCCTGGGCGGAGAGCGAACGCATCAGGCCCAGGGTCTGGGTACGCCGCGCCAGATTCATGCTTTTCATCATGTTGGGCAGGGCCACGGCCGCGCCGATTCCCGCCGCCATGACCGCGGGAAGCACCAGCAATTGGTGCAACGCCAGGCTGTGGTTCAATGTATAGCAGAAACCGTCCGCATCGTGTGTCATCACGCCGAACATGGAAAAATCCCTGGGAAAGAGGTCCAGAAAAGTTTTCAGGGTTGCGCGGTCTTTTTCCGTCATGCGGGGGTTTTTCAGCGCTGCGGTCTGGATGCTGCGAATCACTTCTCCGGCCCGCGGTGAAATGAAACGGAAGCCGTTGCCCTTGAGGGGCAGGTCACGGGACAGGGTGTGAAACCCGGGCGTTTCCTTCAAGCCGCCTTTGCCCTCAAGCAGGGTCTCGGCCAGTTCCCTGGAAGAGGCCAGGACCAGGTTGCGGCCGTCGCAGGCCAGGGTGGGGGAGGGAAACACCGTTGACGGGGGCGCGGGCAGGGAAAGGAATCGAACCGGTTCTGAATCCTGAGCCTTGGCCCCGGCGGGGATCCCTTTTGCCGCCAGTTCATAGAGGGTGTAGTTTTTCACGCCCAGGACCAGTGCCAGGTTCGGTGCGGGAATTTCCGCAGGTTCTTTTCCCAGCGGCAGCTGGATGGTGCGTTCGCGGTCCAGGGTAACGACCAGGCCGGCGCTGCCCGAGAACCCGTCCAGGATGGCATCGGGATCGATGCCCTGCATTTTCAGCGAGGGAGCCAGCATGGAAACGCCTTTCTGGAACTCCTCCACTCCGCTTTTTTCCGCCTGGGCGTGAATCCAGTCCCAGATCACCCGCGGCCGGAAATCACCGAACTGGGCCATGGCCGTTTCCGCTGGCAGCAAATCCAGTTCCGCCAGGGCGTGGGGCTGGGGAGCATAGAGGTTCCAGATCAGGTCGGTTGTGGCTTCCGGGGCGCGGTAGAGCACCAGGCGCGTGCGATGAAATTGATCATCCAGCGGGCGTGAACTGGCGCCAAGCGCGCGCACGCGGTAAAGGCCGGTTTCCCCGACCATGCGCCGAACCAGCTGAAACCATTCCAGGCTCTTTTTCTGTGCATCCAAGTCGCCTGCGGCCTGGTTTTCGACCACGGTGCGAATGCCGTCGAGCGCCTGTTCGCAAAACCGCACCAGCCCGGCCGTGTCCCAGAACAGGTACAGGCTGCCGCCGCGGTCCAGGCGGCCGGTCACGGCATCGAACGGGCCGGAGGCGGTGTCGATCGCTTTCGCCGCGTTTGCCGCCGGTTTCGGGCCCAGGATGAAATAGGCGGCCAGGGCTCCGATCAGGATTCCGGCTACCAGTAAGGCGATTATGGTGCGTGCTTTCATGATTCCCTCCTCCAAAAGATCTGACTCGGCAGAGTCTGGTGTTATTGTACGATTATGGGGAAAAGTTGGAAAGAAGGTATCAGGT
>DBFQ01000071.1 GCA_002294665.1 Candidatus Aminicenantes bacterium UBA876 | reverse complement strand
CGACCATCACGTATGCCCGGCAGGGGTTTCCCCTGACCGAGTTGATCGCGCACTACTGGTCGTTATCCGTGGCCGCGTTCAAGGATTACGCCAATTTCCAGCAGCTGTACGCTCCGGACGGCCGCGCGCCCGCCAAGGGAGATATTTTCCGTAATCCGCAACTGGCGGATACCCTGGCCCGGATCGCCGAATCCGGTGCCGATGCCTTTTATCGCGGCGCCATCGCGCAGCGCATGGTGGAATACTCCAACCGGGTGGGCGGTCATTTTTCCCACCAAGACCTGGCGGCGTGTACTCCCCGCTGGGAAGAACCGCTTTCTGTGGATTATCGCGGGCACCGTGTATGGGAATTACCGCCCAACGGCCAGGGGATTGCCGTATTGCAGATGCTGGCCATGCTGGAAAGGATCGATGTTGCGGCCCTGGGGCACAACACGGCGGATTACCTGCACACCCTGGTCGAAATCAAGAAACTGGTTTACGAAGACCGGGCGAAATTCTACGCGGACCCGGCATTCGCCGATGTTCCCATCCGGGAGCTGATTTCCGCCGGTTATGCGGAAAGTCGCCTGAAACGTTTCGACCCTCGAAGGTCCGCGCGTGTCGTGCCCGCAGGCAATCCCCGCCTGGAAACGGGAGATACCGTTTACCTCACCGTGGTGGACCGGCATCGCAACGTGGTCTCGTTGATCCAGAGCAACTACGGCGGGTTCGGCTCCGGAAACGTTCCGGACGGGTTGGGATTCTGCATCCAGAACCGCGGCGCGCTCTTCTCTTTGGAGGAGGGACACGCCAACGTGGTGGCTCCGGGCAAGCGCCCGTTTCATACCATCATTCCCGCCATGGTGACCCGGGACGGCAAGCCGGTGTTCACTTTCGGAGTCATGGGCGGTGCCATGCAGCCCCAGGGACACGTGCAGATTCTGTGCAACATCCTTGATTTCGGCATGAATATCCAGGCTGCCGGGGATGCGCCGCGTTTCCGCCACAGCGGTTCTTCCCAGCCCTCAGGCGAAATCATGCGCGACGGGGGAGTTCTGCATTTGGAATCGGGAGTTCCCTGGGCGGTTGTGCGCGCCCTGATCGAGAAGGGCCATCGCATCGCGCCTGACCCGGGGGGCTACGGCGGTTACCAGGGAATCTGGATCGACCACCAGCGCGGCATCCTCCTGGGTGGATCCGAATCGCGCAAGGACGGCTGCGCCCTCGGCTATTAGCCTGCATTTCTCACAACGATCTGCTGCAATGGCGGATATGGCCGCATTGACGGCGTTATGCCCGGTCATTCTTTTCAGCCATAGCNNAATCCCTGCTCGAAATGCAGGCTAGATGGGCTTCTCCCGTATGGTTTTGGCGTTTATGCGCGCCGTCCCCCAATTACTGGATCGGGGTGATGCACAGCTCCCACTCCTCATCGTCATTTTCCGTCAGTTGGTAAAGATTGCTGTCGCGGATGGCGAAGGGTGCGGGCGCCAGGGCGTTGCGGTAGGCCATGGGCAGCCAGAGCTTGCGTTCGGTTCTGCCGTCTTTGTCCAGGACAAGGACTTCATTCCGGCCTTCTCTGCGCTGCCAGGTCATGACGTACAACCTGTTCTGGGCGGCAAAAATGGCCATGATGGCCGGGAATTGGTCCCGGAAACGGATCGGCTTGATCAGGTCGAATTGTTCGCGCGTGCTTTTGTCTGTTTTCAGAAAATCGAGAATGGTTTCCCTGTCGGCCTGGGTCATTTCGCGGCGGGGGATGTCGAGCGTGACCGTTTTTACGGGATCTCCCTTTAAGTCAAAGGTGTGAATGACCGCCTCCGGTGTGCAGGCCACCCACAGGCGGTCCGCCATGACGGAAAAAGTGAAGGCTGCCGACAGGATGTCCATGCCCTGTCCGGGGGCCTGGAATTCGTCTTTCTGCTTGACCACGTTGCGGATTTTGTTGAGGTCATGGTCGTACAGGTCGATGGTGCGGAAGCGGGTCTGGGCTTCAAACGCCAGTCCCCAGCAGGCGAGGTTTTCACCGAACGGCTCGGCCATGATGATGAAACCGGCCTGGGTGCGCTTTTCCCTGAGGAATTGTCCGGATTTGGAAAAGAAAGTCACCTTGCCGAAACTGTTCACCATCAGCTCGTCCCCTTCCACATTCAAAATCAGGGGCAATCCCGGGAGGATGCGGAATTCCTGCGGGCCCTCGCCGGCTTTGCCGAAGACCGCCGTCTGTTCCAGGGACTCGCGGTTGAAGATCCGGACTCTGGGGCCCTCGGTGATGTAGATCTGCGTATCGTCCAGGTGGATGCTGTCGGGGTTCAACAACTCCGGGATGACCCGGGTTTTCATGCCCGCGGCCGGGAGTGTCCGCATCCCGGCCGCCATGAACAAGAGCAAAAATACGGTCAATACTTTCGTCAGAAGTTTCATCGTCCTGTCCTCACTCTCGGATTCATATATGAATACGCAATTACGGCCGATACGGTTGCAGGTTTGATCATCTGAACTGTTGACGTCCTGATTTCGTATTCCAGTTAGTTGGGATCACCCATCAACTGAGGAGAGTAATATGAAAAAAGCAATTGTGTTGCTGCTGGCGCTGTCATGCGTCGGCATTTCACTCCAGGCCGAGGAAGGTATGTGGCTGCTGGATCAACTGCAGCGACTCGACCTGGCGAAAAAGGGATTCGACATCACGGCCGCTGAAATCTATACACCGGATAAGCCCAGCCTGGTCAACTGCCTGGTGCTGGGATTCGGGGGGACATCCGAGATCGTGTCCCCGAACGGCCTGGTGCTGACCAACCACCACGTGGCCTTCGGCGCGGTTCAACGCGCTTCCACCAAAGGGGTAGACCTGATCACCAATGGCTTTCTGGCCAACGATCTTTCCGAAGAGATTGAAGCCCCGGGGTATTCGGCGGAGGTATTTCAGTACATGAAGGACGTGACAGACCAGTTCACGCGCTTTCACCGCATCCGGGACCTGGTGAAGCGCCACAAGGCGATCAGGCGTCACCAGCAGCGCATGAAAGAGGATATCGAGAAAGGTCATGGAGATCTCACGGCCCGGATCGCTTCGATGTATGAAGGCGGCAAGTATTACCTTTTCGTGCATAAGCGCTATGACGATGTCCGCGTGGTATACGTTCCTCCCCAGGCAATCGGCAATTACGGCGGCGACGTGGACAACTGGATGTGGCCCCGCCATACCGGTGACTTCTCTTTCATGCGCATTTATTCCGCCCCCGACGGCTCGGGTCGCAAGTACCACAAAGACAACATCCCTTTGAAAACCGGCAACTGGATCCGCCTGTCCCGTTCCCACCTGAAGGAAGGCGATCAAACGTTCATTCTCGGGTACCCGGGATCAACAACCCGCTACCGTACATCCCATGCAGTGGACGAGAACCTAAACCACAACTATCCCGACCGTATCAAACTGTTTCAGGAAGTCATCACCCTGCTGGAGTCGTTTGAAAAGGATTCCCTGATCGCGAAAATGAAGGTCGCGGGCATGATCAAGGGCCTGAACAATGTGATGAAAAACTACCAGGGCAAGATCGCCGACATGAAGCGCATCGATTTTCTGGCACGCAAAAGGCAACAGGAAAAAGAGTTGGCGGCTTTCATCAACAAGGATCAAAAGCGGCAAGCCCGTTATGGCAACATTCTGGACCGTATCGGCGCCTTGTATGCCCAAAAAGCGGAAACCCGCGATTATGAAGACGCGTTCATGCTCTCCCGCATGCTGGGCGGCACCCTGCTGGGGCTCGGCACCCAGGTCTACAACCTGGCCGAGGAGCGGGCCAAGCCGGAAAAGGAGCGTAATCCATCTTTTTCTGAAAAGGAGATCGAACGCAGTGTTTCCCGCCTCCATTTCATGTTGATGTCTTATTACGAACCCTCAGACAAGGCCCTGCTGACTCTGGCCCTGGAAAAAGCGGCCGCCCTGCCCCGGGGCAATCGCATCCGGGGACTGGAATCAGTCCTCGACAAAGGCAAGGAAGGCATCAATGCGTTTGTTGAACAGGCCTACAAGGAAACCAGACTCAAGGACGTGGAATTTGTCAAGTCCCTGTTTGCCCGGGGGATGACCGCGGCGAAACTGAAAGCGCTCAACGACCCCTTCATCAACCTTGCGGCCGACCTGTACCCGGAATCGGAGGCCCTGCGCATCCGGAACGAGAAATTCAACGCCGAAATTTCGCAATTGCGCAAGCAGTACATCGAGGTGCTTGCCGACTGGAAAGGCGGGATGCTGTATCCGGACGCCAACCGCACGCTGCGTTTCACCTATGGCAAAGTAGCCGGCTACAAGGCCCGGGACGCTGTGTATTACAAACCTTTCACCACTCTGGCCGGTGTCATCGAGAAGCATACGGGGAAGGCCCCCTTTGATGCTCCGGACACTTTGCAGGCGCTCTATCAGGCGCGCGATTTCGGCCGCTGGCAGGATCCGGTGCTCGGGAATGTGCCGGTGGCGTTTATCCACGGCTGTGATATCACCGGCGGCAACAGCGGCAGCCCGGTGCTCAACGCCAGAGGCGAGATGATCGGCATCGCGTTCGACGGCAATTGGGAAGCCATGAACGGGGACTGGCAGTATGACAACGAAAAGCAGCGGACCATATCCGTGGATATCCGTTACGTGCTGTTTGTCACCGAAAAAATCGGCAAGGCGGCCCACATTCTGAAAGAACTGGGTTTCTGATTGATCGATAGCAGCAGACGATCCGTAGCGGCGGAGTGCGATTCGTTCGCACTCCGCCATGCCGCTTTGCGAAAATTCAGGAAATGTCCGCCTGAACCCGGCGGAGTCAGCCTGAAAGCGTGGAAGTCGCAGCGATTCCCAATCAGCGCATGATCGAGCCCACGGGGGTCTCTTCCGGGATTATGGGGATATAGGGGCGTCCGTCCTTGTCGGATGCGGCCAGGATCATGCCTTTGGATTCAATGCCACGGATAACGGCCGGCGCCAGGTTGGCCACGATGATGATTTTGCGCTCAACCAGTTCTTCCGGAGTGTAGTACTGGGCGATTCCCGCTACCAGGGTGCGGGTGTCACTGCCCGTGTCCACGGTGAGGCGCAGCAATTTGTCGGTTTTTTCCACTTTTTCCGCGGCAAGAACTCTTGCCACGACCATGCGGATTTTTTTGAATTCGTCAATAGTCGCGATGCCTTCAGGTGTTTGAGGTTTTTCGCTCATGGTTGTCTCCTTGGGGGATGGCTCCGCGTGTTCGGATTGTGTTTCCTCAGCGAAGAATGCTTCTGGATCCACGCGGGGGAAAAGGGGCTCTACGTCCCGGACATCAAAACTTTCTCCCGGGTCTTTCCAACCGAATGTCCGGCTATCGTGGTTAAAAAATGCACGGATCCGGTCGGCACTGCGGGGAATCACCGGTGCCAGCAGGGTGTTTGTCGAGAGGATCGCGCGCACCAGGGTTTTGAGTACGGCTTCCAGCCGGGGTTGAAGCGACTCGTCGGCGGCCATTTTCCAGGGTTCCGCTTCCACGATGTAACGGTTCAGGCGGCTGATGTACTCCATGATGCGTTCCAGGCCGCGGTTGAATGCGTAGGAATCGAAAAACGCCCGCACTTCATTTTCCAGCTCCAGGTAGTCTTCCCGCAATTCATCCTCTGTGGGTGAGTATGCGGCTTTCCCCGGGAAACGGTTGTTGAAGTATCGTTTGATCATACCGCCGGTGCGGGAAATCAGGTTGGCCCAGTCATTGGTCAATTCGGTGTTGATACGGGTGATGAAGCCCTGGTGGGAGAAGTTCGCGTCCGCGCCGATCGGGGCTTCACGCATCAGAAAATAGCGGATGGCGTCCGCCGGGAAGTGCTTGAGCAGGATATGGGGATCGAGCACGTTGCCCCGGGACTTGGACATCTTTCTCTCATCCTTCAGCCACCAGCCGTGAATGAGTTCGCCGCGCGGGAGTTCAAGGTCCGCGGCCATGAGAAAAGCGGGCCAGTAAACCGCATGAAAGCGCAGGATGTCCTTGGCCATGACATGCAGGTCAGCCGGCCAGAAGCGGGAGAAATCCGCCGTGGTTTCCGGATATCCCAGGGCGGTGATGTAGTTGGACAAAGCGTCGAACCAAACGTAAATGGTCTGTTCGGGGTCGTCGGGAACCGGCACTCCCCATTTCACCGTGGAACGGGTGATGGACAGGTCTTTCAAACCCATTTTGACAAAAGATATCACCTCATTCATGCGTGAAGCGGGTTGGACGAAATCGGGGTGTTCTGCGTAGAACCGCAGCAGGGGTTCCTCGTACGCGGACAGGCGGAAGAAATAACAACGTTCGGTGAGCAACTCGGTCTCTTTGCCGCAGTCGGGGCAGATCTTGTTGCCGGACTGTGATTTTTCCGCGGTCTCGGGTACGTAGCCTTCACAGGAAACGCAATAATGGCCACGGTACTCACCCGGGTAGATGTCCCCTTTGTCCAGGACTCTGCGGAACAGGTGCTGCACCCCGGCTACATGATCGGCGTCGGTTGTACGGATGAAACGGTCGTAACGAATATCCAGGATCTGCCACAGGTTCTTGAATCTTTCCACCACCCGGTCGGCCAGGATCTTGGGGGTAATGCCCTGGGCTGCGGCGCTTTTTTCAATTTTCTGGCCGTGTTCATCGGTCCCGGTCAAGAAAAAGGTTTCATAACCTTCGGCGCGACGGAAACGGGTGATCACGTCCGCCATGATGGTGGTGTACGCGTGTCCGATGTGAGGAATGTCGTTGACGTAGTAAATGGGCGTGGTGACATAGAAGGTGCTCATGAAATCGGCCTCCGATAAGAGAAAATTATAGCATAAACCCCCCGGGCAGTGGAAATCGGTGTCTTCACCGGCCCGGGCGATCCTCAGCCGATCCCCTTGAATCGGGTCATGGACTTTCGAAACCCGGGTGCAAACGGTCCTGCCTCTGCCCCTGTAAACCGACAGACAGCTGTTGGCCTCAGCTTTCCGGGATTTTGAGCGGTCGGGTGTCGCTGGACAGGGTCGGCGCGGGTGAGGGCGTCGGTTTTTCTGTTTCCGGGGCCAGGGATTTGAGTTGCTCGTTGATCTTCAGCAGGTCGGCGTTCAGCGCTTCCATGACGGCGGCATCTTCTGCGGAAGCAGCGGTCCGGGCTCGATTGAGCAAGTCGGCCGCGGTTGCTTGCAGGCTCTCCGCACAGTCGGTGTTTTCCAGATGTCGTTCCGCCATGTAGATCTCATTGAGCAGGCGGTTGCGCGCGCGGATAATGCCCAGGCGCTGCTGGTCTTCTTCGGCGTACCTGGATGCGTTTTCACGGAGTGTTTCGATTTCTTCCTCGCTGAGCAGGCCGGAGTGGGATACCACCACCTGCTTCTGATTGCGGGTGGACAGGTCCATGGCGTTGACCATCAGGATGCCGTTGATGTCGATGTTGAAGGTCACTTCGATGCGTGGCACGCCTTTGGCGGCTTCGCGGATTCCCTTTAACAGGAATCGTCCCAGAAGCTTGTTTTCCTCGGCGATTTCTCTTTCACCCTGGTAGATGCTGATTTCCACTTCGCGCTGGTTGTCTTCCGCGGTGGAAAACACCAGGCTGCGGTTGCAGGGAATGGTGGTGTTGGCGTCAATGACGCGGGTAAATGCGCCGCCGAATGTTTTGACTCCCAGGGACAGGGGGGTCACATCCAGCAAAAGGATGTCGCGGCTTTCTCCGGTGATAATCGATCCCTGGAGCGCAGCTCCCATGGCCACAATCTCATCCGGGTTGACCTTGCGGTTCGGAGGCATGCCGAAATATTCCTGAACTTTGGCCTGAACCAGGGGGATGCGGGTGGATCCGCCGACCAGGAGTACTTCCTGGATATCGCTTTGTTTTATCTGGGCGCGTTGCAGACAGACGCCGCAGATCTGCAGCGTTTTATCGATTTTGTCCACGATCAGGTTTTCAAACTCGGAGCGGGTGATGTATTTCAGGAAATGGACCGGACCGTCATTGGATTCGGCGATAAAGGGCAGGTTGATTTCCGTGGATTCCAACGCGGACAGTTCTTTTTTGGCGTTTTCCGAGGCGTCCCGCAGTCGCTGCACGGCCAGCTTGTCTTCAGACAGGTCCAGTCCGTATTGCTCGCGGATTTCATCCAGGAGCAGCCTGGACAGCATGATATCGAAATCACTGCCTCCCAGGTTCGTGTTTCCGGCGGTCGCCCGGACTTTGATGATTTCCTGTTCGATCTGCAACACCGATATGTCGATCGTGCCGCCGCCGAAGTCATACACCACCACGGAACGCTTGCTCCCGAGGTCAATCGAGAAGGAAAGCGCCGCGGCAGTAGGCTCATTGATGATGCGTTTGACTTCCAGGCCGGCGATACGGCCGGCATCGCGGGTAGCCTGGCGTTGAGAGTCATCAAAATACGCGGGGACCGTGATGATGGCGCCGTCGACCGCCGTGCCCAGGTATTGTTCCGCGGATTCCTTTAATTTCTGCAGGATCATCGCGGAGATCTCTTCGGGAGAAAAGAGGGTCCCGTTCAGGGAGACCTTGAGGCTGTCCTCCGGCCCTTCCACGATGGGATAACTGAATTGATAGAGGTAGGGTTCAACCTCGGAATAGCGTTTGCCCATCAGGCGCTTGACCGAGTGGACCGTGTTGGTGGGATTGATGATCAACTGGCTCTTGGCCGGAGTGCCGACCAGTCGCTCCCCCTTGCGCGTGAAAGCGACCACCGAAGGCAGGAGCCGGTCACCTTCCTCGGACAAAACGATGGCCGGGGATTTGCCTTCCGTATAGGCCACCACTGAGTTTGTGGTTCCCAGGTCGATTCCGATCACTCTTCCCATGCGTTTGCTTGTCGAATATCACAGTGAAATCCCAATGTCAATCACCGTGGCGCAGGTCGGATGCCAGGCGGGCGGCAATGATGTCGGCGGGATCCCCGTCGCGCGACAGAGAGCGCGTGACTTCCGCCAGGCGGAGGCGCATGCTCTCGGCGCGTTGAGGCTGATCCAGGATTTCAAGTGATTTTTGTACCAGGTTTTCTGTGGTGAATTCGTCCTGGATCAGTTCGGGGATCACGTTGTCGTCGGCCAGGATATTCACGATCGAGTAACGCTGGATCCTGAGCAGGAAGCGCAGTCGGTAGGTCATGGGCGAAACCCGGTACCCGGCAATGAACGGGACTTTCAACAGCGCGATCTCCAGGTTCGATGTTCCGCAGGTGCTCAGGGCCAGGTCCGACGCGTTGATCAGGTCAAAGCGTTCTTCCTGGGGCAATACCCGGATCTTTACCGTTGATCCGGACAAGAGCGATTCAATCCGCTTTGGGCAGATATGTTCCGCGCGCAACAGGAAAACAGCCAGGTCATGGTCGTTGGCCAGTTTTTCCACGGCTCCGCGCATGGCGGGCAGCAGGCGCTCAACCTCCGAGGATCGTGATCCCGGAAGCAGCGTGACCACCTGAGTGCGGGAACCGATGCCGTGGCTGCGACGAAACCGTTCACGCGGATGGCGGACGTGGACCATTGACAGCAGAGGATGCCCGGTATAGGTGTGGCTGACTCGCGCGTCGGAGAATATCTGTTTTTCAAAAGGGAAGATGATGAACAGGTGATCGGTATAACGGCGCAATTGCCGTACCCGGCCGGGTCTCCAGGCCCAGACCGTTGGGGCGATGTAGTAGTAAACCGGGATGCCGGCCTTTTTCAGGCGCCGGGCCAGCCTGATGTTGAAGTCCGGATAATCGATCAGCAGGGCGGCATCGGCTTTGCGGCGGACGGCTTCGCGTACCAGTTGACGCATGCGCCGGTGGAACCGCAGCAGTTGAGATAATATCTCAAAAACGCCCACTACGGCATATTCGCGGTTGTGGTGGATCAACTCTACGCCCAATTTGCGGAATCTCTCGCCGCCTACACCGAAGAGGCGGATCCCCGGGATGCGGCGTCGCAGGGCGCGCACCACTTCGACACCGTACGTTTCGGCCGAGTTTTCAGCCGCCAGGATCAGAAGCTGCTTCATGTGCCTTGAGTGAATTCCAGGGGCGGCATGTCTTCCTCTTCTTCGCTGTCGCCGAGGTAGAAGGCCCACTCGTTGTAGCGTTTGCGGCCGCGATATTCCAGGAAGCCCGATTCGGCCGAGGTGGAGCATACGCCCACGATGCTGGCCTGGGTGAGGAAACGTCCAGCCGCGCTCACAGGCACGATCAGCAGTTTCTTTCCCCCTGATGCGGGTTTCATGACCAGGTTCCACTCCCCTTCCGCCGAGAGTGGATCCGTGTACAGGCGGCGGATGTGTTTTTCTTCTTCCAGGACCCGCAGGCTCGGCGGTGACTGGTTGAGGTTCTCTCTGGCATAGCTTTCCAGGGCCCGCACGTACTGGCGCCCGCGGAAAATCAATTCAGCTTCGAGGTCCCGCCGGATCACGGTCTGCCAGCGCGCACGGGCCATGAGCATGAACACGGCCGCGATCTGGACCGCGAACAACGCCGCCAGCAGTATGTAACCGCGCGTGCGGCGCTTACCAGTTTTCATAACGGCCGGCCTGCTCTTCCCCGGCCTGGGTGTTGACCCGGACATCCACGATGGCCTGGGCCAGATCCGGGTCGTAATCCTCGTCGTCCGCCGGTTCATAATAGACCGGGACCCAATCCGCTTTTCTGGTAAACGGGTTCTCCGGAATCCGCTTCAAATACCTGTGCTGGACCAGGTCTTCCAGGCTGGTGGGATATTTGTGCTTGTCGTGGGTGAATTTTTCAATGGCGTCCCGAATCTGGAACAGGTTCTCTTTCAGCACCGATTCTTTGGCCCGCTGAACCGAGGCGGAATAATTCGGAATCAGGATCGCCACCAGGATGCCGATCAGGGCCATGACGATGAGGATCTCGGCCAGAGTAAAACCCCGTTTCATCCTTCCAGTATACCATACACTCCGGGAGTGTAAAATATGGCCGGGGGCTGGAGGTAAATGGCGAGAGGCGAGTGGCTGGGGAAACAGGCCGGTTCAACTCTTCAACTTTCCAACTCTTCAACTCTTCAACTTTCGGTTCTCTTCCATTTTGTGTGGGTTTTGAGGTTATTCTCATTTTAAAAGGGATAAGGCTGCAGTAGAGTACCCTTTCGGGCATAAGTCACCGCTCACCACTTCGGTCCAGACCCATTGCGGTCTTCGGCGGACTAAAATGACCCCGGAGGTTGTTTGGGATGTAATCCGGGGCATCATTTTACCTTCGGCCGTCCTGCCTCAGCCCATGGGGCCCCGGAACCTGCCGTTTGCGTTCGCTTATGCTTTATGCCCTGCGGGTACTCATCATCGCAACTTCTTGCCAATCACCAATGTATGTTTACCCACACGAAACGTAATAGATCCCAACTTTCCAACTCTTCAACTCTTCAACTTTCCAACTCTTCAACTCTTCAACTTTCCAACTCTTCAACTTTTATTGTTGTATTGCCGCACGCCTTCCAACAGGATCTCGCAGGCGCGCCGCAATTTGGGGGATTCCAGCACATAAGCCAGGCGGACCTCGTTTTTGCCTTTGCCGGCCGTGGAATAGAAACCGGCGCCGGGCGCCATCATCACGGTTTCATGGTTCTGATCAAAGGATTCCAGCATCCAGCGGGCGAAAGTGTCCGAGTCGTCAACCGGAAGCGTCGCCATGACGTAGAAAGCGCCTTCGGGTTTGTGCAACAGGACATCGGGGTTTGAGGTCAATGTTTCGACCAGGATGTCCCGGCGGTCCTGGTATTCTTTACGGATGGAATCGAAATAGTCTTTCGGCAGGCCGTAGGCGGCAATGGCGCCGACCTGTTCCAGGGTAGGCGGGCACAGGCGGGCCTGGGCGAATTTCATGATGGCACCCATGATTTCGGGATTGCGGCACATCACCGCCCCGATGCGTGCGCCGCATGCGGAATAGCGTTTGGAGATCGAGTCGAGGACAATCACCCGGTCTTCGAGGTCATCCAGTTCCAGGATACTGAAATGGCGGGTACCTTCGTAAGTGAATTCCTTATAGACCTCATCGGCGATGAGAAAAAGATCATGTTTCTTTACCAAGTCTCCCAGGCTGCGGATCTCTTTTTCCGTGAACACCGTTCCCGTGGGATTGTTGGGAGAACAGATCATGACGGCGCGGGTTTTCGGCGTGATCAGGGATTCAATCTGCGCCGGGTCCGGCAGGTGGTAGCCCGATTCCGCGGCGGTTGTAACCGGAACGATGCGCACGCCCGAAAGCGAGCTGTATCCGTTGTAATTGGTGTAGAAGGGTTCGGGAATGATCACCTCGTCCCCCGGGTCGGTCACGGCGTTGACGGCGAAGGCAACGGCTTCCGATCCACCGGTGGTGATGATGACCTGGTCCGGGGTCAACGTGATGCCGAACCGGGCGAAGTAGTTGACCATGGTCCGGCGCAGTTCAGGGAGTCCGTCTGAGGGGCCATAAGCCAGGACCGGTTCGGCGTATCTGCGGATGCCCTCAAAAAAAGCTTCAGGCGTGGGAATGTCCGGTTGGCCGATATTGAGGTGATAAACGTTCACTCCGCGCGCTTTGGCTGAGTTGGCTGTCGCGCTCAATTTGCGGATCGGGGATTCCTGGATTTCCCGGGCTCTCTGTGAAAGCTTCATGGTCGCCTCCCTGATGAAAAGGCATTATAATCCCGATGAAGCGGAAGGGTCAAGGACGAATTTGACCGCTGCTGCGGGGTGCGGTAAGATCAGGATGTGGACAGGGGAAAAGAGATGACGGATTGGGCGGCGGGAATACGGGAATACAAACAACGCCTCAACGCGGTGATACTGGTTCATAACTACCAGATGGAAGAGGTGCAGTTGATTGCCGACCATCTCGGGGATTCCCTGGGCCTGTCGCGGATCGCGGCGCAAGTCGATGCGGAAGTGATCGTTTTCTGCGGCGTCAAGTTCATGGCGGAAACCGCAAAAATCCTTTCTCCCGGAAAGACCGTGCTGTTGCCGCGGCTGGATGCCGGATGCCCCATGGCCGACATGATCACTCTGGATGACCTGGAGGATCTGAAAACGCGCTATCCGGACGCGACCGTGGTGACGTATGTGAATTCCAGCGCCGAAATCAAAGCGCGGAGCGATGTGTGTTGCACGTCGGCCAACGCGGTGGAAGTCGTGCGCAACGTGGAAGGGCGCCGCGTCATTTTTATCCCGGATCGCAACCTGGGCGCCTGGGCCGCGCGGCAGGTTCCGGAGAAAGAGGTGATTCTGTTTGAAGGTTATTGCTACGTGCATGACCGCATTCATCGGCATGAGGTGGAGGCCGCCCGCAAGGCGCACCCGCAGGCGGAAGTACTGGTGCATCCGGAAGCCCGCATGGAAGTGCTGGAATTGGCGGATGCCGTGTGTTCAACCGGGGGCATGTTGCGGCACGTGGCCGCTTCAACCGCCCGGGAATTCATTGTGGTAACGGAGGAAGGCCTGTTGGATCGCTTGCGTCGGGAAAATCCGGATCGACTTTTTTTCCCGGCGGGACGGCCGAAGATCTGCTCCAACATGAAACGCACATCGCTCGCGGACGTGGCCGCGGCCATGGAATTGCGTCGATACGAGATCGAGGTCGAGTCCGAAACCGCCCGGCGCGCGGAAGTCGCCCTGCGCCGCATGCTGGATTATTCCGGCTGAACGCCGGGTTGACACCCGGGAAACTCAACGCTAAAATACGAAAAACCCCAGTTTCGGCCTGATGGGGTACCAAGAACAGGAGCCTGAAATGAATCTGCAGGAAAAAGTAAACAATGTGATAGAGAAAGTACGCCCGGCGTTGCAGCGCGACGGCGGCGACATCGAAGTGGTGGACATTCTGGAAGAAGAGAAAGTTGTCCTGGTGCGTTTTTCCGGTGCCTGCGGCGGTTGTCCCATGCGCAACCTGACCTTGAAAGGCTTTGTGGAGCAGGTCATGACAGAAGAAGTGCCGGAAATAACGGAAGTCCGCCTGGCTGACTGATTCGCGACTTTTCACGCCGTCGCGGCGGCGCGCACACGGTCTGCGTATTCCCGGCGGCAATTGAGTTCCACTTCCAGTAATCGCCTGAAACAGGTGTTGAAATCGGTGTGTCCGGCGGTAAAAACCCCATGCCCGTATACGATCGCAGCTCCGGTCCGCGCCACCGCCGGGGGCATGGTGCGGTCGAGTCCGAAAGGCCCGGTCCCCACTTCGCCGCTGACGATCGGTACGCCCACTACGGAGCGCTCCCGTTTGCAATGGGTGTGACAGCGGTGGGCGTCGGGGCAATGGGGGCGTTCCGGGCAATCCATGGAGAGGATGACGGCAAAGCGGGGATGGCCGTGCAGGACGGTGGTCAGGTCTGTTTCCGCGTATATCCGCCGGTGGGCGGGCAGTTCACTGGAAGCGGTGATGCCGGCACAGGATGACTGGTCGATCGGGCAGGCGTCGATGCAGCCCGGTAACTCTTCCAGCGAACTTCCCGTCTGGCTGATGTAGATGATGCCGTTGTGATAGCAGGACACATTGCCGAAGTAGGAATCCACCAGCCCCGCTTTTACCGTACGCCGGCCGGCCTCGACAACGGCCTGGATGACCGCGTCCGGCTTTTGAAACGGTCCCCGGGCCAGTGGAGGATTCGGAACGGGCGGCGGCGGCAACCGGTCCATGACAAAGTCGAATTCACGCTCTTCTGCCGCTGACAGTGTTTTTTCACGCCGGCGCTCCAGGTGATCGAGACAGTACAGCACGAAGACGGAGTGAATCATGGAACTGAACGTGATATAGGCCTGCTCCGGGCTGACGGTTCCGGTTGTGACCAGCCGCGGACCCGGAGCGATGACGCCCTTGCGCTTGCGCAGGAACGGCAGCAAGGCAGCCGCATCCACGGCGGGTGCAACGGGAAGGTCATGCAGGAAAGTGCGGGTCTCGGTATCCCGTGCCTGCAGGGGGTGGGGTTGCGATCGCATCAATGAGCTCAGCATCGTGCGGTAAGGCTCGGCCGGAGCCGCACACAAAAGCGTGGCAACGGATATGCCGGAAAACACGTCTTCCAATTGCCGGTCCGGGTCGGCCCGGTTCCAAAGGATATCGGCTTCCAGTGCCGCAAAATGGATGTCTTCTCTGCGGGCCAATCCCTTTTCCGCCAGTTTGCGGCTATAGCTCTCAAGCAGTGTCTTCATCCGGTTTCTCTGCAGGCCGGTTTCCGCGGATACGGTAATACGTCTCCCGCGCGGCGAGGAAAGCGTTGCGATCCAGTGGAGGAATGTTGAATCCACCTCCGGAGCTGCCCGCTTCCCTGAAGAACCGCGCCGGCAGATCGTCGTCTTTTTCCGTGAATCCGTTGGCGCGGTTCATATCCCGCTCGCGGTTGACAATGCGTTCTCCGCAGGATTGCAGGTCCTGTGCGTTTGTCTCCTGGCCGGTGGTCGCGCTGAATACGCGAGCGTATTCTTCCAGGGTGGCGGCGAAAAACATGAACTTGCAGGCAGTCAATGAGTCGATGGTTGCGTTCTGATCTTCGGCGATCTTGATCATGCGGGCCTTGCCGCTGAACGAAAACCGATTGGTGGCCACGGGTTTCCGCAGGATTTCATGACTGATGGGATAGGCGCGCAAATGACATCCCCCGCGGGTGGAGACCGCATAAGCCAGGGCCATTCCGTAAGCTCCCCGGGGATCGTAGGCGGGGAGAGACTGTCTCTTCACCGTCATGGCCATTTCCGGATGCCCGGCGGCCAGAGCGAGGCGCGAGGCGCCCTGGCCCAGATCCCTGCGGGTGCCGTCTGCCATTGCAGCAAGCAGGTCGACTATTTCATCGGCCTGGGGCCGCCTTCCGAGGATCTCGAAATGGCATGCCAGTGTGGCTGCGGCTTCAATTGTATCCATGCCGGCTTCTCCGCAGAGTTGGTTGGCGGCCATGACGGTTTCCATGTCCCGGTTTTCCAGCAGGGCGGTAAAATGAGACAGGCTTTCAAATTCCGGCAGGCTCCGGCTCTGGGTGTCCTGTTTCTTGCAGCGGATATGACATCCGGCGCAACCGGAACCATGCGGTTGGTACCGATGATGCAGGGACGGCGCGTTCAGCCTTTCCGCGTCGGCAAAACAGGTCTGGCGGAAATTGGCTGTGGGCATCATGCGGCGCTGATGCATGAGGTCGTACAGCGCGGCGGTGCCGAACTTCTGGATACCCAGTTCGCCCTGGAGTACGGGGGAGGCGGCACTGAGGCGCAGGATGTCGCGTCGCGCCAGGGCCAGTTCTCCGGCATCGCAGACCGGGGTGGGTTCATTGCCCTGCACCCGGATGTATTTCAGATTGCGCTCCGCCATTAAAAGTCCCAGGCCTCCCCGCCCGGCGAAGTAGTGCTCATCGACGATGATACCGGCAAAGCGGACACCGTTCTCCGCCGCCCGTCCGACAGCTGCGATGGAACCGGCTTTGCCGAGGCGGCTTCTGATTTCAGCCGGCGACATGGCTGAAAATTCAGGAACGGGCACAATTTCCACGCGACTGTCATGGATGTCGATCGCGCACAAACGGGATGAGCGACCGGTGATCAGGATCCCGTCCCAACCGGCGCGTTTCAGTTGCACGCCGAAACCGCCGCCGACTGAGGCGTCGCAAATGGTTCCGGTGAGGGGGGACCTGGACATGACGGTCATGCGTCCGGGTGTGGGCGAAATGGTGTCCACCAGGGGGCCGGTCATGAAGATCAGGGGCAAGAGCGGATCGCGCCAATGGCGGGNNTGGCGGGTCACTTCCGGAAACAGCAGAGAACCCGCCAGGCCCCTGCCGCCGATCCATTCAGTGTATGCGCGCAATGCCGGAGTCAGCGTTCCGGTCCTGCCCGAATTGAGGTCCACCGTCAAAATCTTTCCGCGCCAGCCTTTCATCGGCATTCATGGTGTCAGAATCCCCGGGGCAAGTCAAGCGGACGCTTTTGACAACCGTCATATCCTGATGGTATAATCTCTTCTGATGAAAACCGTGTGCCGGCCGCCGGGAAGGGGCCGTCGGCGGTTGGGCAGAAAGAGATATTTCCATGTCTGCAGACGCATCGATGCCCGCTCCCGGTGTCGCCTCACCGCAAAACCGTATCCAGCAGGAAGTCCGTCTTCCACGCATGTTTCAGGTGGTGCTGCACAACGATGATTACACCACCATGGAATTTGTGGTGGATGTGTTGATTGATGTGTTTCACAAGCCGGCGGCGGAAGCCACCCGCATCATGCTGGACGTGCATCGGCGGGGACAGGGGATCTGCGGCATTTTTACCCGTGATGTCGCCCGCACCAAGGCTGGAGAAGTCCAGCGCCGCGCCCGCGACCATGAGTTCCCCTTGCGGTGCACATGTGAACCGGTGTGACCCGGTTCTTGATTCGGTAACCATCATGAAAATCAGTGAATCACTAACAGCGGTTCTCAGTGCCGCGTTCAATGAGGCGCGCAAGCGGCGGCATGAATACATGACGCCGGAGCATGTGCTGTACGCGTCGCTTTTCTTCCGGGAAGGGCGGGAAATCGTCGAGAGTTCCGGGGGTGATGTGGCCGGATTGCAACGTTCCCTGAAGGAGTTCCTTGATTCACCCAGCCTGCCACGCCTGGATGAGGGGGATCCGGGTCAATCCGAGGGCTTTCAGAACGTGATGGAAAACGCCATCCTGCATGTCGCGTCCGCGCAGAAATCCGCAGTGGAATTGGGGGATGTGTTCGCCGCGTTTTTCATGGAAGAGGATTCTTACACCGTGTATTTCCTGCAGCGGCAGGGGGTCACGCGCCTTGCCGTGCTGACGTTTCTTTCCGGCGGAGAGCATGAACCGGAGCCGGAACCGCGGAGCGGAGAAGTGGAAGAGGAAGACGCCCTCGGAGACGGCGAAAAAGCACCGGGCCGGAAGAAGCGTTTCCTGGAACAATTCGCCGTGGATATGACCCGGCAGGCGGCTGACGGAGAACTGGACCCGGTCATCGGACGTGAAGACGTCATTGAGCGTACATTGCAGGTGCTTTGTCGTCGACGCAAGAACAATCCCCTGCATGTCGGTGACAGCGGAGTGGGCAAGACGGCGGTAACCCAGGGGCTGGCATTGCGGATCGCCGCGGGGAAAGTGCCGCCGCCGCTGCAGCATGCGCGCATTTTTTCGCTGGACATGGGTACCCTGCTGGCCGGCACGCGATATCGCGGGGATTTTGAAGATCGCCTGAAACAATGCCTGGCGGAGTTGATGGAGCTGGACGGCGCCCTGCTCTTTATCGATGAAATCCATACGCTGGTGGGGGCCGGCGCGGTATCCGGCGGCTCAATGGACGCAGCCAATCTCTTGAAACCGGCGCTCATGACCGGGCGCCTGCGTTGTATCGGTTGCACAACTTACGAAGAGTACCGCAAGTACTTTGACAAAGATCGCGCGCTTTCGCGACGGTTTCAGAAGATCGACATAGCGGAACCATCCGTCGCCGAAACAATGGATATCCTGCAGGGGCTCAAGTCCCGGTACCAGGAGCACCACGGAGTCACCTATTCAACCGCTTCGCTGCGGGCAGCCGTGGAATTGTCCCAGCAGTACATCAATGATCGGCGCTTGCCCGATAAGGCCATAGACGTCATGGACGAAGCCGGCGCCAGGGTGCGCATGCGCAATTTCCATCAAACCCATCCCCGTAGGCGGATTCTTCGCAGTGATGTTGAAGCCGTGGTGGCGGCCATGGCCCGGATTCCGCAACGCACCGTATCGACAAGCGAGACCCGTCGCCTCGAGCAACTGGAAATGGTGCTGCAAGACTCGGTGTTCGGCCAGGACCAGGCGGTGAGCGTGGTGGCAGGGGCGGTCAAACGCGCGCGCGCCGGTTTCCGCGAGCCGGACAAACCCGTTGCGTCGATGCTGTTCGTGGGACCCACCGGAGTCGGTAAAACGGAACTGGCCAGACGCCTGGCTGAGGCGCTGGAGATTCCCTTGCTGCGCTTCGACATGAGCGAGTATCAGGAAAAACACACTGTTGCACGCCTGATCGGGGCGCCTCCGGGGTATGTGGGTTACGAAGAGGGCGGGCTGTTGACCGATGCCGTGCGCCGCTCACCGCATGCCGTTTTGTTGCTGGATGAAATTGAAAAGGCCCATGCCGATATCTACAACACCTTGTTGCAGATTATGGATCATGCCACGCTGACGGACAATGCCGGTAAAGCCGCTGATTTTCGCAATATGATTCTGATCATGACATCGAACGTGGGCGCGCGGAACCTGGACCGGGCTCAGATCGGCTTTGACGACCGCATGGTATCGGGGAAATCGCTGCATAAAGCGGTTTCCGCTCATTTTTCGCCTGAATTCCGCAATCGCCTGGATGCAGTTGTCAGCTTCGAGCGCCTGAGCCGGGAAGTGGTGGAGAAGATTGTGCTCAAGCAGATCGATGAGTTCCGCGCACAGTTGCGTCGTCGGCATATCCACCTTGAAGTCAGCGATGATTGCGTGCGCTGGCTGGCGCGTCACGGATATTCAAAATCGTTCGGGGCCCGGGAAGTGGCGCGCCTGATTGATCAGAAACTGAAACCCTTTTTTGTGGATCAGGCCCTTTTCGGAAAACTGTCCCGCGGAGGAAGCGTCCGGGCCGATCTGGAAGAAGGCGAAATCCGGTTGCGGATTCTCCAGCGTTCCGGCGCCGGGGAATCGGGCCGCTGATGCCTGTCTTCCGGCTGAATCAAGAGATCGAATTCCCTCCCGCGCGCCTGGCCTCCCCCCAGGGTCTGCTGGCTGTGGGCGGCGACCTGTCGGTTGAGCGCATTCTCGAAGCCTATTCCCGGGGGATTTTCCCCTGGTCTTGCGCGCAGGAACCCCTGTTGTGGTGGTCTCCGGATCCGCGCATGGTGTTGTTCCCGGACGAACTGCACATATCCCGGCGCATGGAACGGATCCTGCGCAGAAAACCGTTCAGCCTGAGCCTGGACCGGGCGTTTGCGCGGGTTGTCACCGCATGCGCACAACCCCGCGCCGACGGACTGGGGACCTGGATTACAGCGGAGCTGCAACAGGCTTTCGTGCGCCTGCACCAGCAGGGGTACGCCCACTCGCTGGAAATATGGCGCGATGAGGAGTTGGCCGGGGGGATTTACGGCCTGTCGCTGGGCGGATGCTTTTTCGGAGAATCGATGTTTTCTGCGGTTCCCAACGCATCGCGCTATGGATTGATTCACCTGGTGCGCTGGCTGGGTGCCCGCGGGTTCTCAATAATCGACTGTCAGGTGGAAACCGGACATCTGCAGAGTTTCGGGGCTCGAGCCATTCCCCGCGAGGTCTTTTTACGGTACCTGCAGCACTGCCTGAAACAGCCCGGCCTGACGGGGAATTGGAGCCGGTTTTCGCATCCGCTTCCCGCGCCCGGCGGAGAAGCGATAGATTTTTACTCTTGGTGAGCCATTCGTTGCCTTTTAGATGCGAGTCTGGTAGTATACGCCAATGAGGATCATACGCATCGGGTTTGTCGCGGCCTTGCTGGCACTGGCTGCCGGTGTGCTCTGGTGGATGAATCAGGCGGGCGAAACCCCGACGGTTGAATTGCCCCGGTTTACCGCTTTCCAGTTGACCCGGATCTCCCCGCAACAGGGCCGGGTGTATTCCGACAGAGAGATGAGCCGCGCGGTGGATGTATCCAGGCTGGATTGGCCTGAAAAGTTCGAATTGTACGCCGATCCCCAGACCGCTTGTGAATTCTTCTGCCTCGGTGGACTGTTTGTGGCCCATCCCGGATCACAATTTCAGTACAACGCCGCCCGCGGCGAGCTGACGCTCAGGCAGGGAGAATTCACCTGGAATCTGGAAACACCGGATAGTCCGCCGGAAATCCGGGTCGGAGCTGCGGCGGTTTCTCTGCTTCTGCCGCGGCGGGGCCGCCTGAATGTGTCCAACGAAATGATCGTGCTCTGGACATACTCCGGCAAAGGCAGTCTGCGTGCGGATGATCAAACCCTTTCCATTCCGGAAAAAGTCAGATTTACCCGCCTGCGTACGAATCGTTTTTACATGGAGAACCTGTTGCCTGCCCCGGAGAGCCCCAAACCGGTACAGGTCAGCATTCCTTTGCGCGAGCCCAATGATTCGGTTGTGCGTTTCTCCTGGCAGCGCGTGGAAGGTGCCGACGGCTACGTGTTTCGTCTTTATCCCTCGATGCTGCGTGAACGGATCCTGATGGAACGGTTTATCCCCGGCAATCAGTTGAACGTTGAGTTGATGGTGTTTCAGGAGTATGTGGATTTCTACTGGGATGTGTCCGCCCTGGAGGCACGGAGCAAGCTCAAGGGAGTGCCCAGCGTTGCCGGACACGTGAGGCTGGAAGGCTCTCTGCTGGGGCGGAAAAGTGTGAACCGGCCTCCCCAGCTGGCGGTTACCTCCCTGACCGTTGGCGGGAATATCGTGCTCATCAAGGGCGAAGCCGAAAGCAACTCCCAGCTGTTTATCAATTCCGAGCCGGTTAAAATCGACATGGATGGCAAGTTCATTCATACGATGACGTTCCGCACCATCGGCGTTAAAACCATTGAATTCCGCCTGGTATCGCCCTCTGAGACCGAAACCGTCCTGACCCGTCAGGTTACGATATTTGAAGAAGGCATATGAAGCACAGGCCGTTGTTTATCCCAACCGCCTCTGCCAGACTCAGGAGTCATCCCCATGGGTATCTTTTCCAGTCTTTATAACTATTTCGGTTCGGACCTGGCCATTGACCTGGGTACCGCCAATACACTTGTTTTTGTAAAGGGCCGGGGCATTGTTTCGCGCGAGCCTTCGATCGTAGCCGTGGATCGCAATACCGGCAAGATCCATGCCGTGGGAAGCATGGCCAAGGACATGATGGGGAAAACCCCGCAACATATCGTGGCCATCCGCCCGATGAAGGACGGCGTGATCGCGGATTTCGAAATCGCGGAAAAGATGCTGGAATATTTCATCAAGAAAATCCGCACCGGAAACCAGTTCCTGAAACCGCGCATTGTGATCGGCATTCCCTCCGAAATCACTCAGGTGGAGCGCCGTGCGGTGCGGGACGCGGCACTCAGGGCCCGCGCCAGCGAGGTATTCCTGATTGAACAGGCCATGGCGTCTGCGATCGGCGCGGATCTGCCGGTAACCGAACCGGGCGGCAACATGATCGTGGATATCGGCGGGGGCACCACGGATGTGGCGGTCATTTCCCTGGCCGGAATCGTGATCTCCAAGTCGATCCGTACCGCCAGTAATGAAATGGATGAAGCCATCATCAACTACATCAAGAAAAAATACAATCTTCTGCTGGGTGAGCGAACCGCGGAACAGATCAAGATCCAGATCGGCTCCGCCTATCCCCTGGACGAAAACCTGGAGATGGAGATCAAGGGGCGCGATCTTTCGCATGGCATCCCCAAGACGATCACCATCAACGACAATGAAATCAGGGAAGCACTGGAATCCGTGGTACACACCATTGTGGAAGCCGTGCGCAATACCCTGGAAAAAACCCCGCCGGAATTGTCCGCCGATATTGTTGACCGGGGGATCATCCTGTCGGGAGGAGGATCGTTGCTCCGCAACCTGGACAAGCGGCTGAAAGAAGAAACGCAACTCCCGGTTTTTATTGCGGATGATCCGCTTTCCGCGGTCGTACTGGGAGCGGGGAAAATACTGGAGAATATCAGCCTGTTGAGCAAAGTCAGCCAGACTTTCTGACGCCGCAGACTGGCCCGGAACGGGCAATGGGTTCGGATGCAACGAAATGAGGGTGGAAACCGGGCAGTGGTTTTTCTGGTAGCGGTCCTGTTTCTGAACCTTTTGCTCATGTCCAGCCGCATCGTTCTGAAGAATGATCGTTCTTTGCTGATGACCGCTGTCGGTTTCGTGGTCACGCCGGTCGGAGTCGTTTACAATGAGGTTTCCACCTTTTTTTCCCGCAATCTGCGGCATTATGTGTTTGTGACCAACACCTATCAGCAGTTTCGTAAACTGAAAGCGGAACACGCTCAATTGAAATATGAGAACTACGTGTTGCGCCGCGAACTGGACTCCCTGCGTTTCCGCGATCAGGTCAGTAAGAAGGATCCCCGCTTTTTGGCCGCTCAACTGGTGCAGCTGGATCCGAATTTCCCCTTCAATACCATCCTGCTGGATCGCGGCACCATGCAGGGGGTACGTTCCGGGATGATCGTGCTGAATGAGTCCGGTGACCTGGTCGGGCGGGTGATCGATCCCGTGCACATGTTTGCGTGCCACGTGCGACTTATCACCAGTGCGCGCGGGGGTGTGGGAGCGTGCATTGAACGGGACCGCATGGAGGGATTGATTACGGGCGATAACAGCCGTTTATGCAATTTCAAATACCTGCTGGAAAGCCTGCCCGTGGTCGTGGGCGACGAAGTGGTCACATCCGGAACCGACGGTCTCTACCCCTCAGGTATTTCCCTGGGCCGCGTGGTCGAAGTACGCAAAACCCAATTGATGCAGGAAGTCCGTGTCTTGCCCCACTTTGTGACCCGGCCGCTGAAAAAAATGTTGATCATACCCAATGCGACGCAAGATTAAACCGCTGCTGACATTGCTGCTGTTGCTGATCCAGATCAGCCTGAACCGCTATCGCGATGTCATGCACGTGATCCCCGACCTGCTTTATCTGGTGATCATGTACGTGGCGGTGACCGCGGGACCGATCCGCACGATCCTGGTGGCCGCCCTGCTGGGTTGGGTGACCGATTTCTTTTCCGCCGGCCTGGTGGGAGTTTTCGGGTTTTCCCGCGTCATCTCCGCTTATCTGGTCAATCGCCTCTCGCACTTTCTGGACCTGACACGGATGCACTTTGTGTTTTTTCTGATTCTGATATCGCTCGGGCTCTCCAACTTGACGGCCGGCCTGTTCCTGGGTTGGATTTACGCTTTTCCTCTGGAGACGGGGATGCTGGTTTACCAGCCCCTGCTGACCGCGTTACTGGGAGTCGTGATTCTGAAAATTCCGCTGCTGAAAAGGGAGTTGAATGTACATTGACCAGCGTCAACTCTCCGGCGCGGATATGGACCGCATCTCCCGCATCGCCACCGCCGGTCTGGTCGTCGTATTTTCCGGGCTCCTGTTCATTTTCTGGAACGTCCAGGTTGTCCGGCATGAGCATTACAATAATCTCGCGCGCCAGAATATCTATCGCCGTATCCAGACCCCGGCTCCCCGCGGCCTGATACACGACCGCCGCGGCCGTGTCCTGGCGGGGAACCGTTTGAACTTCAACCTGTTTCTGGTGCGCAAGAACACCCGCAACCTGGAAGCCAGTACCCGCTTCGCGGCGCAAGTCATCGGCGTGCCTGCGGAAACCATCCGGAGACGCCTGGATCAGTATCGGGATTATCCCGCTGCTTTCCCCGTGCCCATCCGGCGCAACCTGAACCTGCGCCAGGTTGTGGTGATGCAGAGCCGCTCCGATACGCTGCCTGAATTTGAACTCTCTGTGGAACCCGGTCGGAATTATCCCCTGGGCCGCACGGCGGCTCATGTGCTGGGATACGTCTCCGAAATCTCCGAGACGGAGTTGAGCGAACGGGCCCAACAGGGGTATCTGCAGGGCGATGCCGTGGGCAAGAGCGGCGTGGAAAAAGAGTATGAAGCCTTATTGAAAGGTACCAAGGGCATGCGCCTGGTCATTCGCGACAACCTTGGAATCATCCGCCGCCTGGTAGATGAAGTGGAACCGGTGCCCGGCGACAACATCTCCCTGACCCTTGATCTTCCCCTGCAACAATTCGCGGAAAATGAATTCAGAGACCAGACCGGCATCCTGGCGGTGGCGGACCTGGAAACCGGGGGTATTCTGGCCCTGGTCAGCCGGCCGGCTTTCGATCCGGGCGCATTTTCGGGAATACTGGAACCGGAGACCTGGCAATCGCTGCTGAACCACCCCAGCCGGCCCCTGCAGGACCGGTTTATCCGGGGCCGATATTCCCCCGGGTCGGTTTTCAAGCTGGTCATGACACTGGCCGGCCTGGAAGAGGGTTTGATTACATCTCAGACGACTGTCACCTGCACCGGAGCCGTGCGCCTCTACAACCGTGATTTCCATTGCTGGAATTCCTGGGGGCATGGAAGAGTCAATCTCAGCGAAGCTTTGCGGGATTCCTGCAACATCTATTTCTACCTGCTCGGTCGGCGCCTGGACATCGACATCATCGCCGGATATGCCAAAGCCATGGGTTTGGGCGAAAAGACCGGCATCGATCTTCCCGGAGAAGTCAGCGGCATCATGCCGACGCGTTCCTGGAAACAGAAACGTTTCCAGAGTCCCTGGTATCCCGGAGAAACCATTTCCGTTTCCATCGGCGGCGGTTGGGTGACGGTGACACCGGCACAGGTGTTGCAGATGATCAGTACGATCGCCCTGCGGGGAAGATGCCCCCAACTCCACCTGTTGCGCCGGATCGAACGCCGTGGTGAAGAACTGTACCGCTATGAGCCCCGGTTTCGCAGATTGCCGATCCGGCCGGAGCATTTCGAGAAAGTGATCGAGGGAATGTTCCGGTCGGTGAACGATGAGGGTACCGGGAAAGCCGCCCGCGTACCGGGCCTTGAAATCTGCGGCAAGACCGGGACTCAACAGGTGATCAGCAAGGACAATCCCCGTTACAGGGAACTGGCTCAACAAAAACGTTTTCGTCCCCACTCCTGGTTTGCTTCCTTTGCCCCGCGCACGAATCCGCGCTATGCGGTTGTCGTGCTGGTGGAGCACGGTGGAGACGCCGGAGAAATCGCAGCCCCATTGGCGGCGCGCGTGTATCGCAGGTTATTTGCCAATGAGTGACTTCCTGCGTTTTTCAGACAGGGTTACGGCGATCGTGCTCATAATGATCGGCTTGTTGGGAATCCTGTTGATTGCCAGTGCGTCCGGCGCTTCTTCGCCGGCGTATCACCTGCGGCAGGCGGTTTTCCTGGTCGTGGCGCTTCTGGCGGGTTTTCTGGCGATGCGAATCCGAACGGAAACGGTTTTCCGCCTGGCGTTGCCCGCTTATGTGGTCTTGATGGTGCTCCTGGTGGTCCAACTCGCGGTCGGGCATGAGGTGGCCGGTACCCGGAGCTGGCTGCGTCTGGGAGTCATCTCCGTCCAGGTGTCGGAGTTTGTCAAGATTCCCCTTGCCCTGATGCTGGCGCGCTATCTGGCACGGATACCCGTTATCGGCGCCCGCGAATTTTTGCGCATTGCCGCCATGTTGGGTTTGCCGGTTGTTCTGATCGTGCTGCAACCGGATATGGGAGTGGCTTTCATCTTGCTCTCTCTCCTGCTCGGCGCCATGCTTCTGCGGCGGGTGCGCCTGTATGTCGTTCTGGGCCTGGTGCTGGTGCTTGCCGCCGGCTCCGTGGCGGTGTGGCATACGGTATTGAAACCCTATCAGAAAAGCCGGGTGATTTCCTTTCTGAACCCCGAGAAATTCAGCCAGTCGAGTGGATACCAGATCATCCAATCCCGCATCGCCGTGGGTTCGGGGGGACTGAGCGGACAGGGGTTCATGCGCGGATCTCAGTCACAACTGGATTTTCTGCCCACGCGCCATACCGATTTCATCGTGTCCGTTCTGGGAGAGGAATTCGGTTTTATCGGCATCAGCCTGATGCTGCTGTTGTTTTTCCTTTTGTTTACGCGTCAGTTGCGCTTCCGCGGCGTCGGCACCGCCCAGTTCTATTTTGTTTATCTGTTCACGGGGTTGATCTTGTTTCAATTTCTGGTCAACATTCTGATGGCCATCGGATATTTTCCTGTTATGGGCGTTCCGTTGCCCTTTGTTTCGTATGGAGGGTCATCATTGCTTTCCTTCATGCTCGGTGAAGGCCTGATTTTCCGAATGAAGTTGAATCCCTACCTGCATGAAAACTGATCAATGGCGGCAATTCATGCGCCGGGTGCGCAATCCCCAGGCCTGGACCGGTCTCGAAATCAATGCGGTTCGCAAGCAGCCCGTTCCGGGTGACATCAATGTATGCCTGGTGTTTCCGGATACATACGAAATCGGCATGAGCCACCAGGGGATCAAGATCCTGTATCACCTGCTGAATTCCAGCACCGGCGTGGCCGCGGACCGCTGTTTCCTGCCCGAGCCGGAATCGGCCGACCTGTTTCGCGAAATGGACATCCCCCTGTTCTCGATCGAACAGCGACGCAGCCTGGGGGATTTTGACATCGTGGGGTTTTCACTGTTGACGGAATTTTCCTATACCGGCGTGCTGCATGTGCTGGACCTGGCCCGCCTGCCCCTGCTGGGGCGGGATCGGAAGGATTCATATCCCCTGATCGTGGCCGGAGGAATTTCCGTGGTCAATCCCGAGCCCCTGCGCGCGTTCGTCGACGTTTTCGCCGTGGGTGACGGCGAAATCCTCTTCCCCCGGATTATCGCGGCGCTGCGGGAGTCGCGTGGCAAGGCTGAAAAAAAGGCTGCCCTGCTGGAGCGGCTGGCGCGGGTTCCCGGCTTATATGTGCCCTCACGGGTTGAAACCGCATGGCAGGGGCGCTTTTTGATTCCCCGTGGCGAAGGCGGGGGGGTAACCCGGCAATGCCTGAAGAACCTGGAAGAAGCGCCGGCGGAAACAAAGATGATCGTACCATTGGGGCGTACCGTTTTTGACCGCCTGGAGGTGGAGATCGCCCGCGGTTGCCCTCAGACCTGCCGCTTCTGCCAGGCCCGATCCTACTACGCGCCCTGGCGCCAGCGTTCTCTCTCGACTCTGGTGGAATATCTGCCCGCCGCGTTGCGTTTTACCGGACTCGAAGGGTTTTCACTTTCTTCACTCAGTGCCGGTGATTATCCATACCTGGAAAAATTGCTGGAGCAAATCCCCGGACTGGTACCGCCGGGAGTTTCCATGTCGGTGCCTTCGCTGCGTCCGCGGACGCTTTCCCGGAATCTGCTCCGAACCATCGCCTCCTACCGGCGCACGGGGATCACCCTGGTGCCCGAGGCGGGATCGGAGCGGTTGCGCCGGGTGATCAACAAGCACGTCACGGATACGGAGATCATGGCCGCCGTGGATGCGGCATTGGACCTGGGCTGGCAGAAACTCAAACTCTATTTCATGATCGGGTTGCCGACCGAGACGGATACAGACATCGATGCCGCCGCGGACCTGGTGGAAGCGATCATCCAGCGCTCCCGGGGCCGGCATGTCCGATTGCATGCATCCTTTTCCGCTTTCGTGCCCAAATCCCATACTCCATTGCAATGGGCGCGGCGGGAATCCGCCGACGTTCTGCTGAAACGGATCCGCATCCTGAAACAGCGCTTGAAGCGCTACCGCAACCTGGTGATCGATTTTTCGGATGTGTTCCGCGGCGAAGTGGAAACCATCCTTTCTCGGGGAGATGGGCGCACCGGTGAGTTGCTCTTGCGGGCCTACCGGGACGGCGAATCCTACTCGGCCTGGGAAGGTCGTTTCAATACCGCGGTATGGGCGCGGCATATCCGCGATCTGGGCATGGAGGTCTTTCTGGATGAGATCCCGTTGTCGCAACCGCTGCCCTGGGAGCACATGCGTATCGATTTTCGGCCGGAGCACCTGCGCCGGGAATACCGGCGCGCCCTCAACTGCGAGCCGTCCCCCCCCTGCGGGGAACGCGATTGCGCCGATTGCCGCGGATGCTATCACCCCATCACGCCGCACCCCGGGTCTGAAAGGCTGGATTCCGATGCCGGGGCGGGTTCATTGGAAGTGACGGAATACCGGCCGGTGCGGCTGTTCTACCGCAAAGAGGGTGGGTATCGTTACCTGTCCCAATTGGCGTTGAATCAACTTACTGAAAGACTGATCCGGCGCACGGGCATCCGCTTTCGCAGCACATCCGGGTTTCATCCGCGCATGAAGCTGGCCGCGCCGCCCCCGCTGCCGGTGCTGGCCAGCGGCGGGGAGGAGGTTGTTGAAGTGCAACTCGACGCCCGATGGGATGCCGGCCACATCTGGCAGGCGTTGCATCAAGCCGGCGATTTCCTCTGGTTGAAGGTTCAGGTTTTGCCCCCGGATTCACCCGGGCTGAGCCGCAGCCTGGAGGCACTGGTTTATTCCGTTCCCCTGGCGGATCCCGAAGCGGCATTGCATTTGGTCGGCCCCCTGTTGGAACCGACGGACCACGTGGAGGCGGCAGCGGATCATGTGAGCATTCACATGGGCATGCAGGGTGATGCCGCCGCGCGTTTTGCGCGCGTCTATCGCTGTTTGGATCCGCAGAAACAACGCCTGGATCTGTTGCGGCGTGAGCGGGTGATTCTCGGAACGCCGCCGGGCAGCACGGAGGCGCCATGATCCTGGATATCACTTCCCGGGCCAATCCCCGTGTCAAGCAATTGGCCGCCGGCCTGGACGGCATGTTTGTGTTTGAAGGCGAGAAGCTGGTGCGTGACCTGCTGGAACGGCGGGTGAAGATGCGCTTGCTGATCGTGCATGATCGCTTGCGCGAACTGGCGGATGCGGCGATGGCCGATGAAGTCTGGGTGACGGGCCGGGGAGTGCTGGACCGGATATCGCGCCTGAAGGATGCGCCGGACCTGATCGCGGTGATTGAGGAGCCGCGGCTGACGTTCGCCTGGCAGGATGCTCGCGCCGTGGTGGCGCTGGATGGTTTGCAGGATCCGGCCAATGCCGGAACCGCATTTCGCTGCGCCGCGGCGTTTGGTGTTGACGGCATTGTGTTGACCGGGGATGGGGTGCGGCCCTGGAATCCGCGTTTTTTGCGCGCGTCCCAGACAGCCCTGCTCGATGTGCCCTTCCGTGTCTATCCCAGCCTGGAGAAATTGCTCTTTTCCGCGGAAGCGGCCCGATTCAACATTTACATGACCGCCGCCGCGCCGGGAACCGGCCCGGTTCCTCCGCAGAAGCTCTCTTTCCCCTGCCTGGTGGTGGTCGGCAACGAAGGCGGCGGTATCGCGGAGCGCTGGTTGAAAGCGTATCCGGTTGTGCGTATTCCCCAGTCGGGGCGCGTGGATTCGCTCAATGCCGGGGTCAGCGCCTGCATCCTGATGTACGAGATGCAGCGGGAGGAAGGGTAAGGTGGCGGAAAAACCGCGCCTGCTGCTCCATGTCTGTTGCGGTCCCTGTGCGGCCTGGGTGGTGCGCCGCTTGCGAGAGACGTACGAAGTGACCGGGTTTTTCCACAATCCCAACATCCACCCGCAGGCAGAATACCGTTTCCGATTGCAAGAGGCATGCCTTTTGGCCCGGCGTGAAGGCTGGACGTTACTGCAGGGGGAATGGAATATCCAGGCCTGGGTACGGGCGATGTTTCCATGGCGCAATGAACCGGAACGCGGCAGGCGCTGCAGCCTCTGCTTTGAGCAACGCCTGCGGCGCACTTTCGAAATCGCCGGGGAAAAAGGTTTTGACTGTGTGGCCTCGACACTGTCCATCAGCCCGTACAAGGTCACCCGCCAGATCAATGCCGAGGGTGAGGCCCTGTCCAGGGAGTTCGGCATCGCTTTCCTGCCGGAAAACTTCAAAAGTCGGGACGGCTGGAACCACGCGCGCAAGCTGGCCAGTGAACTCGGTATCCGCCACCAGGACTATTGCGGCTGCGTTTATTCGCAAAGAGACCGTTTGCTGCGGACCCGTTCCCGCAATAGAATGGCCAGTGGGCCGGGTGACTCCGCTTAAAACGCAGAGATGATCGCAATCGAACCGATGATCAGGCAGTAGATGGAAAAATAGATCAATTTCCCTTTAACGACGATTCTCAGCATCCAGCGGCAGGCGATTAATCCGGAAAGAAAAGCCGCCAGGAATCCGACGACCAGGGGTGTGATTCCAACCGCCGGCTCGGTGTTGAGGCCGGTATCCATCAGGCTCTTGAGGTTGGCGCCGAGAATCGGGACCAGGACCATCAGAAAGGAAAAGCGTGCGATATCTTCCCTTTTGTTCCCCAGGTACAGGCCGGTCGCAATGGTTGCTCCGGAGCGTGAAATCCCGGGCAGCACGGCCAACGCCTGGGCCACTCCGATCAGGATTGAATCGATATAAGTGATCTCTCGCTGTCTCTCCGCGGCATGGTATGTGAGGGCCAGCAACATCGCGGTAATGCACAACATGATGCCGACAAAAAGCAGGTTGCCGGTAAAAAGCGTTTCAATCTCAGCTTGAAAAAACAGGCCGACAATCAGGACCGGGATCATCGACAAAAAGATTTTCAACAGGTATTTTGAGGATTCGTTCCACTGGAATTGGAAAAAATCACGCGCCAGTTGACTCAGGGTATTCCAGAATACAACAATCGTACTCAATACCGTGGCGCCATGCACCACAACCGTGAAAGTCAGGTTCTGGCGGATTTCGACGCCCAGGATGTGTTTTCCCAGCTCCAGATGTCCGCTGCTGCTGACCGGAAGAAATTCCGTCAGGCCCTGGATTACGCCCAGGATGAATGCTTGCAGCCAATCCATGAATCAAAACGTCCCATGTCTGATTTGCCGGTGAGTCCCGTTTTTCCATTCATCATAGCACAGATTGCGGCGATTGGCCCGCTTATGATTCGGGTGGAGCGCAAGTTTTGTGTTGTTGCATTATCACCCGGGATCATGCCCCCGGATTGAATTGACATTTTCTCCCCATCGCTTGCAATCAGCCGTCCGGTCGGCCGGTTTTTTCAGTCACCCGGAATGAACATACAGGACCGGGCAATCAGAATATTTTTCAGTACATGGGTGAAAAAAGCGTGCCCACGACCGGCAGAAACCCGCAATCGTCCGTTCAGAACTCTTCTTTCACCACCTGGATGAGGATACGAGTCCGGGCGCGGAAAGTCCGCTTGGGGTTGTCCACGCTTTCGTCTTCTATGGCGATCAGGTATTCGATGCGGTCGCCGTCACCGGTCCGGATTTCCCACATGATGTTGCCCGCGCGCAGCCACTGCCCCGCAGTCCAGGGTTCGCGACCCTCCAGGCAGGATTTGACCCACTTGCCGTCATAGATGAGCAGGTCGCGTTCATGCTGGTTTTCAAAGTCCCGTTCGTCGTAGAACTCCAGCTCGAAAAAGGGTGGGATCACGTCTCCCGGCGCCGGCTCTTCGTCGATTTCCGGATAGCCCTGCCTGGCCTTCAGCTTGTCGATANNGATTCACTGCGCCCGGATTCTCCCTCTTCTGCGTCTGCGGATTGAGAGCGGTATTCCGCTTCGGCCGCGGCGTTCCGCTGCGCTTCGGGGTAAACGGGGATATCTTCAAGTTTCAGGGGCGGATCTCCGGGCGCGGCGGACAGCGGGGCCGCAAGGATGGCAATCACGCAAAACAACCGGCAAAAAAAAGTCATGGTGTCCTCTCAATCAGCCGCAGGGGATGTGGCATTTTTTTTTCAGACTACACCCGCCGGGACGGAAAATCAAGGTGCGGACGGCATTTTCGGCCGGAAGCTTTTGACATCGGCTTGAATCGATGATAATGATGGCAGTGAATCACGCCTGCCTCCGGGCGTTTTTGCGCGCGAAGCGGGTGATTTTCCGGAGCCTGCCATGAACGATTTCGAAGCGGCAATCAGCCGCATGGATTTTCACTTCTTCGCCGCGTCCGGGCATAAAATGGATGTGGATGAATTCCTGCAACGGCGGGACGCCCTGCTGCTGGATGTGCGTTGTCGCGAAGAAACCGCGGCCGTATGCTTCCCTTTCGCACGCCTGTGCCCGGTGCTTGAGATTCCTCTGCATGAAGTGCCCGCGCGTATCGTTGAGATTCCCCGGGATAAATTTATCGGCGTGTTCTGCTCCTCGGGTGTGCGTAACGTGATCATTTTCGCGTACCTGAAAAGCAAGGGGTATGAACATGTTGCGGCTCTGAGCGGGGGGTATGCCGCTCTGACCGAGGCCTTGGTGCCCGGTAAACTGGCAAAGCGTATCTGCGGGTGAAGCCGTGAACACCTGGATGCTGGCGGCCGTCATCTTCGCCGTGGCCGCGCTCATGACCATGACGGGTCGCGGCGGCGGCAATTTTTTTGTACTGGTCCTGGCCCTGGCGGGTACGGGAATGCATCTGGCCGCCACCACGGGCCAGTTCATCCTGATCGTTTCCTCTTTTACGGCCAGCCTGCTGTTCGGGAAAAACCGGGTCACGGACTGGAAACTGGTGGGATTTATCGGGACCATGACCCTGGTATCCGCCTTTCTGGGAGGTTTTTTTTCCGACATCGTCAACGACCGGTTGATGAAAGTCGTCTTCGCCGCCGGCATCACCCTGGCTTCGTTGATGATGCTCAGGCCCGCGCGGAAAAAACCGCGAAACAGTTGTCATTCCGCCTTTGAGATCCGGTCGGGGTCAACATCGTATGGCGTCAATCCCCTGCTCACCGTTCCGGCGGTTCTTGCAACCGGATTTCTCTCCGGAATGGTGGGAATCTCGGGCGGCTCTTTTCTGGTGCCGCTCATGGTTCTGGCCATCGATGTGCCCATGCACACGGCCGTGGGCACGTCAACGACCCTGGTCACGGTTACGGCCGGGGCCGGATTCCTGGGCCACCTCAGTACCGGCCATTTTGACTGCAGGCTGGCCCTTCCCCTGGCCCTGGCCGGATTGATCGGCGCCCTGCTGGGAGCGCGACTGACCCTGAAAATCGCTCCCGCGAAGTTAAAACTGCTGTTTGCCGTCACTTCGCTCCTGGCCGCGGCCATCATGCTGGCAACCGTTTTTTAGCCTGCATTTCTCACAACCATCTGCGCCATTTCGCGACAATCCCTGCTTTGCCCTCATTTCTCCAGTTGCGGGAGGAATTGGCATGCAACACATGGGAAAGTTGAAAAGTGGGGGAATTCCATGGAATGAGGCATGTGACCGGGAGCCGGGAAAGGTCGTGCAATTTCTGGCTTCTACAGATACCGAAGCCCTCGGTTCACAGGCTTCGTTTCGGTAACCCGATTTTTCCGGCTACGGTCCGGACCATCGAAAGCATCACCTGCTCGCTGAAAGGCGTTTTCATGACGTAATTGTCGATCCGTCCGCTTGCCCTTGCTTTCTGGACGAGGCGTTCCAATTCCCGCATCGAATAAGCACTCAGTTCGATTGTCACGTGCCAGCCGTTCTTTATAAACACGGCGACATACTCGTGGGCGCGTCCGGGCAGCTTGTCATCCAGTGCAAGATAGCCCGTTTCAATGCCGAACTGCCCGGGCAATCCGCGTACGAACCGGGCATTGCTGTTGTGCGAACTGCGGCGGTTGCGGATATCCTCCTCCACACGAGCCTTGAAGCTGAAGCGGGTCTCGCGATCGCGATTGTACATGTCTTTGTGCCGCAATATCCTGATTTCCGGTTCGATAATAACGCGAACGCGGTTGTGCATGAAAGTCAGAATTGTTTTGCCATCGGCGGCATAGAACCGTCCATTCTTTTCCTGGAAACCCGCAGGCTTGAATGTGAAAATCTGTTGCCAGGCGCCGTCCTGGCGCAAGTGTGGATTGATTTCTTCGGGTCTGGTCCTCTCACTAACCGACATCCGCCAGCCGTCCGGCATATCCTTGCCGGTGAAAAAAAAGCCCCCGGGTCCGGAAGCCTGACCGGCTCCGGCTTGGATGGCCTTGAGTCTGCCGGCGCTTTTTTTCCAGATGGCGCTGACGATCTGTTCGCGCTGGTTGCGAATCACTTCCTGCTGCAGCTGAAGTTCGAGCCGGTCAAGCCAGAAGGCGTCGATTTTTCGGTGCAGGTCCCGCTCCAGTTTTTCCCCGATCAGTTCAGGGTTGTATCCCTTGGCCTTGATCATCCTGGCGAACATCTGGTCCCGTACCACGTAATACCCGCTGTTTCTCTGGGTTGTCGCCCTTGAGAAAGCGGTCTGTTTCGACTCGTAACTGGTGTCTCCGCGTTGCAGGTCTTCGCTGCGTGCTTTTTTATACTCTCGGTAAATCCGCTCTTCAAAGCGGGGAATAAAGTAGTAGTCGCGAATGGCTTCCAGTGATGCTTGGTAGAAGCTGAACGCGGTCAGCAGCCCATTCAATGCTGAGGGCAAGAGCTGGTCTTTCATTTTGTCGAGCGCTTTGCCCAGGGCGTAGTCATACAGATCGACCAAGGCCTCGGTGTCTCTGGCTTCGCAGAACTTGTCGACGATCTGGATGGCGAAAACCGTATCATCAATGTCATCGAGGAGCTTCGGGCTTTCGTCGAAAACCATGCTCAACGCATCTCTGCTCAAACCGGTGAAGCGGGATACTTCCTCGATCACGGTTTCCTTGTCGGGCGGATCAATGGCATAGATGGTAATCGTGAGCAGTAGAACGGCCAACACAATTGAGGTTGCTTTGGTCAGCATTCATGTTCTCCCAGAGATGAAACCGGCGCATTGATGTGGTTACCTGGGCGGTCAAATAAAGCGACGGCCTGCCTTCCCATGCTGTTTTGTGTCAAGCGAGCTGAAATCTATCAGAACGAGCGGAGGAAATCAAGTATGTTTCAGGAGTGTGCCAGTGTGTGTTTCCTGAGATCTGGTGATCATAATGTGGTGCCGAAAAGACCTGTCCACATTTTGAAGTTTGTAATTCCTTAACAGTGAATCGATTTTGGGGCTGGATCGAGCTGACCAGGGTGGAATGAGTTCCGTTGAGACGCGGGTTCGTCATGCCGCCACACCCTTGCCGTTCGTATGATGTCTCCGGGAGAGAAAATGGAAGCGGTGCTTGACGATTCGATTTTCCGGAGAGAGAATTTCTCAGCGGCCGCACAGGCTGCAAACAGGTGTCAGCGGAGTGATGAATCATGCTTGAACGGATCGATCTGTATTGTGAACGCCTGGGGTCCGGCTTCTGGGTGGAACCGGTAAATGCGTGGAGCAACCTTTTCTTTTTCGTGGCCGCCTGGTTCGCCTGGAAAGAAATCAAACGTCGGAACGTGGCGTCTCCCGGGGCGTGGCTGCTGGTTGGAGCGCTTCTGGCTATCGGCAGCGGCAGCTTCCTGTTTCATACCTTCGCCACGAGCTGGGCGGAACTGGCCGATGTGCTGCCCATCATGCTTTTTCAGTTTTCCTACGTGTGGTTGTACACCCGCGAAGTCGGTGGTGTCGGACGTGCCGGCGCCGGAGGCTTCCTGCTGGCCTATTTTGCCGCCTCCATGCTGGCGGCCCGCTTTCCCCATGTCCTGAACGGATCCCTCGCTTACGTCCCTTCTCTGGTCGTTCTGGTTCTGCTGGGGACTTATCACGCGGCGACCCGGAAAAAAGGACGTTGCGTTCTGCTGGCGGCCGCGGGCCTGTTTCTGGTCTCGCTGGCGTTCCGCACCCTGGACAATATCCTTTGCCCCTGTTTCCCCCTGGGCGTACACTTCCTGTGGCACGCGTGCAACGCGGCAATGCTCTTGCTCGCGCTTCACGCATGGCTGGCCAACCGTCCCGCTCGTCGGCTTTCACACGGCTGATGGAATACGGTATTGCTTTCTGCTGTTTTTCTGTCGTATGCTGCTGGAATCCTTGGAAGCGAATGCAGGGGAAATCATGAACAGAAAACCGTGGTTCCGGATTATGGTGTTGTTGCTGGGTTTTGGTGCGGGGTTTATGTATGCCGACATCTATGTGTCGGCCGCGCGGGGAAACAACCGCAACGACGGCTGCCGCGAGAACCCGGTCAAAGAGATCGACCGCGCCATTGCGCTGGCCAAGCCGGGTGAGGCCATCCACATTGCGCAGGGGCATTACCAGGGAACGTTCGGCATCGGATACCTGGAAAGCGATCACCCCCTGCAGCTGATCGGCAGTTATGCGGACAACTTTGAGAGCCGCTCGATTGCACGGACGCCGACGTTGTTCGAACCGGATAACGCCGCCGCGGGCAAAGCCAGGAAAGCCATGCTCAGGTTCACGCGCGCCATCGCCGGCACCCTCATCGACGGCATCGTGTTCAACATGGGCATGCGCAATGCCTATAGCTTGAACGAGGGGATCGTCCCCGGCCTGGATACCGGGCGCCTGCTGCGCGCCACGGAACGCCCCAGGAGCGGCAACAGTACGGTGGAAGAACCGATTATCCAGGTGGTCAGCGCGGCCCAGGGCGGAGACCTGACCATTCAGAACTGCGTTTTCGTGAACGGCGCCGGGTTTGCCGTCCAGGCGGGTATCCGCAGCGGCAATGTGCGCATTCTCAACAATGTGTTTGTGGGCAACCGCATGGCCGCGATTGAAGTGTACGGCACCTGCGCCGCGCGCGGCGGCCCGGGGAAAAGCGTCACTTGCGGGCAGGTGGAGATCGCCCACAACACGATTCTTTTTACCTGGAGCCGGCTCAAGGACATGCTGGATATGGGCTATGGCATCCGCGTCATGACCCGGTGCGCCTACAACATCCACCACAATGTCATCGGTGGCAGCGTGCTGGCCGGCATCGATCACACCCGCTTCAACCCGGATGAGTGGCTGCGGGTTGAGGACAACATCTTTTTCGCCAACAAGAAAGCGGATATCGAATACAGCCCGGCCAGCAATACCCGGCTCAACATCATGGTCGAGCAGTTCGGTGACCTGGCATTCCAGGCGGTGAAAGGCAACCGGCGCGTGATCCCGGGCAAACTCCCCATCAATCCGCGATACCTGGAAGGCTTCCTGAACGCCGCATACAGCGAACAGGTGGATTTCAACCCCGACTCCCAGGCCAACCTGTGGCGGGAAGCCATGGGGCTCAACAAGCAGGGGAAAATCACATCTCAGGTCACGATGTTCATGAACCGGTACCCCTGGAAGGATGCGTTGAAATTATTTGGAGCGGTTCAGGGGGCCGGCGCCCGCAGTTTCTGAACCGGCTTTGCCTCGCACTCTTTGTTTCTGTGATGACGAGACCGGCCGGGAAGTATTTATCAACTTCCGGCCGAACGGTGATGAGTAAACTTGAGGCGCGGTGATGAAGTATCCAAAGAAGCCGTGATGACTTGCGCAGAGTACGAGAACCGGATACCTGTCACCTTCTTTCAAATCCCGAATCCGCAGCAAATTCCAATGAACAAAATGAAAAAAGAAGTTGAGAGAGTTGAGGGTGGAATGGAAGTTTTTAAAAGCTCTTTGCGGATTTTTTACTTTTCACTGTCAACTTTTCACTTTTCACTGGTTGCCCGTCCCCCCTGCCTTCTGTCATCTGATACCTGACACCCCGTTTGCCTATTTTTCGCTGGCGCGTTTGCGGCTGACGGAAAAGACGCCGCGGGTTTTCTGGAATTTGCGGATGATTTTTTGCAACTGGGCCACGTCGCGGACCTCAAAAGTGATGCGGATGCGGCTCAGTCCCTGGCTCAGGGTTTCCGATTCCAGGCGTACGATGTTGCTTTCCGCCTGGGCGGTAATATGCGAGATTGAGCTCAACAGCCCGGGTTTGTTCTGAACCAGCAGGTCGTAGCGCACCGGGTAGGTGAAATCGTCGTTTTCGTTCCAGTTCACCTGCTTCAAGCGCTCGGGGATCGCGTTTCTGAGATTGGGGCAGTCCCGGCGGTGAATGACCAGCCCGCGCTTCTGGGTCATGTAGCCGATGATCTCTTCTCCCTTGATGGGCCGGCAGCAGCGCGCGAAGGAAACCTCGATATTCTGGAAACCCTCAACGTTCACCAGTCGGTATGCCGGCGAGGATTGGCGGACTTTTTTCTGCACGGCTGCATCCGGAGGCTTGGTCCGGAGTTCGGGAAACAATGTGCGCAGCGCCCTCTGATCCAGCACGCGTCGCCCCGATCCCAGATCGCGGTAGAAGTTTTCCGGATCGGAATAATTCAACCGCGTGATTCTTTCCCTCACTTCCGCTTCCGACAACTTGAGCTTGTGCCTGCGGCGGTATTCCCGCAGGGAGCGGGCCCAGATCCGCCGGCCCTTTTCTTCGAAAACGCCCAGCTCCCGTTTCTGGATGAAAGCGGAGATTTTGCGTCGCGCGCGGTTGCTGACCACGAATTTCAGCCAGTCCGCGCTGGGGGCCGCGGTGTTGCCCGTCAGGATCTCGACCACATCCCCGGAGCGCAGTTCCGTACGCAGGGGCACCAGGTGTTCGTTGACAATCGCACCGCGGCAGCGTTCACCGATTTCCGAGTGAATGGCATAGGCAAAATCCACCGTGGTGGCTCCGGCCGGCAGGTTGATGACCTTGCCTTTGGGAGTAAACACGTAAATCTCGTTGGGTTTCAAATCCTTTTTGACCAGGGTGATGAATTCGCGCGGGTCCGGGTTGTGACGGTGGGTCTCTATCATGTCGCGGAACCATTGCAGGCGTTGGTCGCTGTCCAGAAAGGCGATACCTTCCTTGTATTTCCAATGGGCGGCGATGCCCTCTTCGGCCACTTTGTGCATTTCGCGGGTGCGGATCTGGATCTCGAATTTGAACCCGTCCGGGGTCAGGACCGTGGTGTGAATGGATTGATAACCGTTCGATTTCGGATTGGTGATGAAGTCGCGCCAGCGCCCCGGGATATGTTGCCAGGCCTGGTGAATTTCGCCCATCAGCGCGTAACAGTTTTCCACGGAACCGGTGATCACGCGCAGGGCCACGAGGTCATATACGCGTTCGATGCTGATTCCCTGGCGAACGAGCTTGCGGTGGATGGAGACTTCGCGTTTGATGCGGTACTCGATCTCTCCATTGATGCCCAGTCGTTTCAGCATGCGCTGGATGTCATCGCGAACGCTGTTCAGCCGGGCGATGGCCGCGACCCGTTTCTGATCCACCTCTTCGTGAATGCGTTGATACTCCTCCGGGAACGCGTAGCGGAAAGAGACGTTCTCCAGTTCGTCCTTGACTTTGCCCATGCCCAGGCGGTAGGCGATGGGAGCATAGATATCCAGGGTTTCCCGGGCGATGCGCTGCTGTTTTTCAGGCGGCAGCGCGTCAAGGGTGCGGATGTTGTGAAGGCGGTCAGCGAGTTTGATGAGAATGACCCGGACATCCTGGGTCATGGCCACGATCATTTTTTTCAGGGTTTCCGCCTGGGCGTTTTCCTTGTCGATTTCCGAGATCTTGGAGATCTTGGTGACTCCCCAGACGATATCGCTGACTTCCTGGCCGAACTGGCGTTGAATTTCCTCGATGCTGTAATCCGTGTCTTCCACGATATCGTGCAACAATCCGGCGGCGATCGAGATTTCATCCAGGTGCATGTCGGCCAGTGTGGCGGCCACGGCCAGGGGATGAATGATGTAGGGCTCGTTGCTGGCCCGCATCTGGTTCATGTGGGCGTTGGCTGCGAATGAATAGGCTTTCTTGAGCAATTCCAGGTTGGCGTCCGCGTAGTAGCCGAGGATCTTTTCCTGGAGTTCAAAGAATCGTTTGATCATGGAAGTCACCGGCGGACAACGGCCCGCGCGTGATATACGCCAATATACTCCAAAACAGCCTGCTTGACAACTGCGGGACGCCGATAGCACAGGCGATCCGGTTGCATTCCCCCCGGTGGTGTGATAGAGTGGGGCCGCGATGAAAAGCACGTTGCTGAAGGTTCTCAAGGTAGCGGCTTATGCTGCTTCTTACCTGTTGATATTCGCCGCGGCCGTGTTCCTGACCATGAGCCTGCTCATCAAGGGTGATGAAGTTCTGGCACCGGATTTCAAGGGCAGCACGCTGCCGCAGGCACGACAGGAGGCAAAACGCAGCGGAGTGAAACTGAAATGCATCGCGGGAAATTTTGACCGGCACTATGCGCCTGAAACCGTTATCGATCAATTCCCGTCTCCGGGAGTGAAGGTGAAGGAAGGTTCTTTTGTGAAGGTGCTGGTGACATCAGAGCTCGTGGAAGTGATCGTGCCCGACTTGACGGGCCACGATCTCAAGAGCGTGGACGGCATGCTGGAAAAAACGACTTTGAAGCGGCGCCTGATCTCGTACATCGATTCGCCGACTGCGCCCGTGGATCTGGTGATCAGCCAGTCCGTGCCTTCCGGGGCCAAGGTTCCGGCGGGCACGCCGGTTGACCTGCTGGTCAGCAAGGGGGCGGCCGATATCGCGTTTGTGATGCCTGACCTGATCGGCGGCGACGCGGCCAGGGTCGTGGCTTTCTTCGAGACTCACGGGCTCAGAATCAACAACATTACGGAAGTGCCCTATCCCGGCCTGCGTCCCGGCGTGGTGATCAAGCAGTTCCCCGCACCGGGATACCGCATCAGCCGGCGCAACCTGATCGGCATCCAGGTGAGCCAATGACGCCGCTGTTCCCGTCGATCCTGTCCACGCGATATTTTGATCTGGGCGAACGCCTGCAGGCTTTTGCGGATGCGGGAATCGACTGGATCCATCTGGATGTGATGGACGGCCATTTCGTGGACAACATCTCTTTCGGCCCGGCGGCGATCGGCGCCATCCGCAGCCGCTTTGACTTTCGTTTTGATTCTCATTTGATGGTTTCCAATCCCCGGCGCATGGTTCCCCGTTTCCTGGAAGCGGGCAGTGACTGGGTATCCATTCACCTGGAAGCCGATCCGAATCCCGCGGATCTGCTGCGGGATATCCGTGACGCGGGTGCGGGACCGGGACTGGTCGTCAATCCGGATACGCCGGTCGAGATGGTTTTCCCCTGGCTCTCCCTGGTGGATTATGTGCTGGTCATGAGTGTTTTTCCCGGTTATGGCGGCCAGGCGTTCATTCCCGCGACAATCGGCCGTGTAGCCGAGCTGAAGCAGGAGATCCACAGACAGGGGCTGGCTTGCCGCGTCCAGGTTGACGGCGGCATCAACGCATCCATGGCCGCGCAACTCCACCAGGCCGGCGCGGATATCCTGGTGATGGGAACCGCGCTGTACAACGCCGCGGATGTGGGCGCCGTGGTCCGACAGGTAGTCCGTGTATTTAATGGAGATATGCAATGAAACGAATCACCTGGATCCTCACACCGATCCTGTTGCTGGGACTGGTCGGCTGTAAAGCATCAAAACCCGGATTGGAATTGACACCATCGGAGCGGGGGTCCGCGCAGGTCCTTTACGAGAAAGCCCGGGACCTGATCCGCAAAAACCCCGAAAGGGCCCGCATGCTGTTCAAGGAGATCATGCAATTGCATCCGGACAGCATTTATGCGCGTCGCGCCAAGATCGGTATCGCCGACGCCTATTTCAAGCAGGGTGACGCCGCCTCCCTGGTGGTGGCGGCCAGCGAATACCAGGAATACGTCAATCTCTATCCCAACTCGCCGGACGCGGCTTACGCCAAGTTTCAGGTGGGTGAGTGCTATTTTGAACGCATGCGCAAACCCGAGCGCGACCAAACCAATACAAAGGCGGCCATCAAAGCCTTCCAGGAATTGCTGGAACTTTACCCGGGTACGCGCGAAGCCCGGGACGCGGAAAAGCGTATCGCCACGTGTCGCGACAACCTGGCGATGCACAATTTCCGTGTCGGTTATTACAATTACAAATACGGCGCCTACAGGGGCGCTGTTCAGCGCTTCAAGTACGTGATTGACGAATTTCCCGATTTCAGCCGCAACGAGCGTTTGTTTTTTTATACCGGCAAGGCCTACATGGCCATGCAGGAGTGGCAGAACGCCTTGTCGTTTTTTCAGAAAGTGACCGGCAGTTATCCCGGTTCCAAGTACGCGCGCAAAGCCGCCAAACTGATGAAAGCGGTCGCCGGCAAATTGCAGGCAACTGAAGGTGCTGAAAAAAAGCGACCTGAACCCGCCGGCTGAGCCGGGGATTTACCTGTTTCGAACCGCTACCGGGAAAGTTCTCTATATCGGCAAGGCCGCCAACCTGAAGCAGCGCGTATTCCAGTATTTTCTCTCATCGCCCGCGCCGGTCATCGCCCGCCTGCTGGAACGCAGCCACGCGGTGGATTTCGTGCTGACGCGGGATCCCGCCGAGGCGCTGCAGTTGGAATACAACTTCATTCACCATTACCGGCCGCCGTTCAATGTACGCCTCAAGGACGACAAATCGTATCCAGTGGTTGAGATCACCATGGGGGAGGAATTTCCCGGGGTGTATTTCGTTCGCCAACCCCGTGAACACAGTTTCGCGACTCCTCCCCTGGTGGACGCGGGCAAGGCGCGCGCCATGATCGAGCTGATCATGCGCGTGTTCCGCTTGCGCAACTGCAAAGACAACGTTTTCCGTCGCAGAATGCCCTGTTTGTACTACCACATCGGGCGCTGTTCCGCGCCATGTGCTTTTCCCGAACAGCGCGACGAGTACCTCCGCAGGGCCGAGGACGCGGTGGCCTTCCTGCAGGGCCGGCGGCTGGGTGTGGAGAAACGTCTTGAAACCGTTATGCGCGAGCACGCGCGCCAGTTGCGTTTCGAGGAAGCCCAGCGCCTCAAGGAGGCACTGGAGATGTTGCGCAATTTTCCGCTGCGTTCGGTAGTGGCGGCCCGGGCCAAAAACGGCTATGACGTCATGGTGATGCACCTGTCGGCAGAGGAAGCCGCCGTGATGCGTTTCCGGGTCGAAGCGGGTCGCGCGGTTTCCAGGGATTTTTTTGTGTTTTCCACCCTGGCCGGGAATCCCGCCGCGGCCATGGAAGAATTCCTGGTCACGGATTACAAAAAAGCCAATCTGCCCGCCGCGCTGGAAGTGGATCCGCTGCCGGAGCATGCCCTGGAACTGGAACGGATGTTTTCCCGCCTCGCCGGCCGCAGCGTTCGTATTCATGCGCCCCAACGCGGGCAGCGGCGCCGGATGCTGGACCTGGCGCATCGCAACCTCGGACTCTATGTCAACCGTGATCGTTTCAGCCATGTGGCCGCGGAATTGCGGCGGCAACTCGGACTGGTCCATCTGCCGGCGCGTATCGAAGGCGTCGATATTTCGCATTTTTCCGGAAGGGAACGCGTGGGTGCGGTCGTCGTGTTTGAAAACGGCCGCCCGCTCTCTTCCGCATACCGCAACTATCTGATCCGCAACGCGCCGGCCGGCGACACCCATGCCATCCGTGAAGTGCTGCAGCGGCGTTTCGGGCGCAAGGATCCCCCGGATCCCGACCTGGTGTTGATCGACGGCGGCATCGACCAGTTGCGGGTCGCCATGGAGGTCAAGGCGAAGCTGGGTTTCCGCGCGGACCTGATCAGCCTGGCCAAGTCGGAGGAGCGGGTGTTTGCCGAGACCGGGGTGACGGCCGTGTTTCCCACCGCATCCCCGCTGCGTTTCCTGTTGCAGAACGTGCGCGACGAGGCCCATCGCCGCGCCGTCACCCACCACCGCAAACGCCGCATGCAAAAGACCTGATGCGCCCGGCTTGAAAACGGGGATTTTCCGGGGTATTCTCTCTGCAGGAAAGGTTATGGGCAATTTTTTGTTTGACGCCATTCGCGGCTTGACGGAACACCGGGTCGATTTCGTATTGTGCGGCGGACTGGCCTGCGTGCTGCACGGTTCGGAACGCACCACATTTGATATTGATATCCTTGTGCGCATGGACAGGGATAACCTGCAACGTCTGATCGGTTTTGTGCGCGCCCACCGGCTCACTCCCCGGATTCCGGAACCGGTGGATTCCCTGTTGAATCCGGAAAAACGCAAACAATGGTTGCTGGAGAAAGGCGCCCTGGTCTATACCCTGTCCGGGAAGAACGGACTGGTCCAGCTCGATGTGTTTCTCGATTACCCGATTCCCTTTGCGGAACTGTCCTCCCGGGCGGTGATCTTCGAGGCCGAGGGGGTCCGGATCCCCGTCTCTTCCATTCCGGATTTGCTTAAAGCCAAGGAAAGCATGAACGTTAAACGGCCCATGGATATTCAAGACATCGCTTTCCTGCGGGAGAAACTATCGCATGGCTGAGCAAGGGGACCGGGATCCTCGCTTTGACGGACACCGGGAATTCGATCTGAAATTCCTTTCAACCAAGGACAAGTTACTCTACATCTCTCTGCAGATCGAACTGCGCCACTACATCCGCACCCGGGTCCGGCGCGTGGATGATCCCCGCCCGGATTCCAACGCTCCCGCCAAGCCGGACCCGACCACCTGAATCACCCTCCTGGTGTAAAGGAAAAAAAAGCGATCAATCTCTTGTCGTCGTTCTGAGGCCGACAGCGGTGTCGGCAACGACGCGGTCCCGGCCTTCCTGCTTGGCCCGGAACAGCGCGTGATCGGCGCGGGCGATCGTTTCTTCCAGGTTTCTCGCGGGGGCGTGTTCGGCCACACCGGCTGACAGCGTGACCGTGATCCGTTTCCGGCCGCTGTGGATGGGTAGTGCGGCCACGGCCATGCGCAGGGCATCGGCCTTATGCAGTGCTCCGGCAAGTGCGGTCTCGGGCAGCAACAGGATGAATTCTTCGCCGCCCCAGCGGGCCGCGATGTCCTGGCCGCGCAGCCTGGAGTTGAGGCAAGCGGCGACCGCCTTCAGCTCGGCGTCGCCGGCGGCATGGTCCAGCGTGTCGTTCACGCGCTTGAAATGGTCGAGGTCGACCAGGACAACCGAAAGGGGCAGCCCCGAACGCCTCCCGCGCACCAGCGCCCCGTCGCTGGATTCCAGGAAGCTTCGGCGGTTCAGCAGTCCGGTGAGAGGGTCGGTGCGCGAGGCCTCCTCTTCGCGGCCGAAACGGTCATGCAGCGAACGGGCCGCAGCCAGGAAAAGCACGGCGAAACCCAGGATGGGCAGGCCGTGGGGCAGGGAAATGGCCCCGAGTTCCTGCACCAGGTCGGCCAGCAGACAGGCGATGAGCACCAGCAGCCCCCGCGCCACCATGTTCAAGTCCCTGTCCCCTGCCCGTGCCGCACGGAAGGCCTTCCACATCGCCCAGAGCAGCAGAATGAAGCAGCCGAGCAGCATGGCCGGCAACAGCGCCGGGGAGTCCAGAACGGTCAAGGGAGCCAGAAGCAGCAGGGACAACTCCAAGGCGCGGGCGAGGCGCCGCGGTGGATCGTTGCCCAGCGAGGAGACGAACTCGAAGATGGCGGCCGTTGCCGCCGCTACGCCCAGGGAGTTCAGCACGACGACCCAGGTTGCAGCAGTCTCCGGGTGGCGTTGCATCATGCCGGTGATGTCGACCGCCAGCGCGGCGAAACTGGCGGCGCCCAGCCAGAGGTGACCCAGACGCTCGCGGCGGCGCAACCAGAGATCGATATGGATGATTCCGAAAGAGAGGTAGATGCCGGCGCCGAAAGCCTCCCACAACTCAATGGACGGAAAGGAAAACATCATATCCATCCGCTCATCCACATTCGTGATTCTCCTGCCATCGAGTGATTATAACAATCTGTTCCGCCGTCGGGTAGCGGAATGGTCGGATTCAGGCGCGTTTGCGCAGCAGGCGCAGCACCAGCAGCCAGGCGGCGATCACCACGGCGCTGAGGACAAAGACCGGCATGCCGCCGTGGATCACGACCAGGGGAATGGCCATCGATGTCCACAGACCGCCGCCCATGAAGGGTTCGTGCAACAATTGCTTGTAACCGAACGCGGAAGGCGCCGCGGTTTCGTTTTCCGGGTCCACGGCCCTCAGGAGCAACAGACCCGTGGCGGTTACCCCCATGGATTGGCCCATTTCCGCGATGGCGCGTTCGAACCAGGCGTCCGGCAATACCCGCCGGGCCAGGAACATGACGCAGAACACGTTCCAGATGATGCCTCCCGTCACAATCAGGAGAAAGGGCAGCCATCGGGCGGTGATGATCTCCAGGCGGATGGTGCTGATGGCGGATACCACCAGGAAATCCAGCGCGGTTCCGGACAGGCGCTGCATCAGGGCGTGATCCAGGGGCACGAAGGGGATTCTGCGGAAGCGGTCCAGAAAAACCTGAACCGTCAGCCCGCCCAGCATGCAGAGTGGGAAAAGCGGGAATCCGGAAAAGACGTGCGAGCGCTGCAATGAAGGCCACAGCTGTTCGGCATGGATCAACGCCTGCTTGATGCCGAACCCGATCAACACGGCGATGCCGATCACGGCCAGGTGAAACGCCAGGCTGTCGATGGAGTCGGCGGGAACGGTCTGACGGCCGGCGATGGGACGGTGATCCGGGGAGTAGAATCCGCCCCATTCCCCGGTCCCCAGCTGATCAAGCGGCTTCAGGCGATGGGTGAAGTTGCGGCGTGCCGCCCAATTGATCAGGATGATGCCGCCCACAATGGCGGAAATCACGCCGACTGTGGCGGAGGCCAAAGCGTAATCGGAACCCTCCGGCCAGCGGAAGGCGGCGAATGTCTCCCGCAATCCGGCGGCGGTGCCGTGGCCGCCTTCAAAACCCACTTCCACGATCACGCCGAACACATCGGGGAGGCCGAACAGGGGGCCCAGAATGAAGAGCACCATCCCCATGCCCACGAGGTATTGGCCCCAGGCCACGATCTGTCCGTAGGCCAGTTGGGGGGCGGAACGCCGCCAGATTTCTTTCAGGGGTGGAATGGTCACCCCCAGAAACAGGGCGGCGAAAACAATGTTGATCAGAAACCCGGGCAGTTCGCTCCACCCCAGCGTCCAGCCTGCGGGAATATGCTGTCCCCCGGTTTGCAGGATGATCAGTCCCAGTGTGCCGCCGATGACGGAAGTGGGAATATAGAGCCGTTGCAACAGGCGGATACGGATGCGCAGGATTTTTCCCAGCACCAGGAGCAGGCTCAACCCGCAGAATGAAGTGACCGCGTCCACGCGCTCACTATACCAGTAGATGCCCGGCAAAGGCAACCGCGGCGGATTGCGCCGCTGTTCGATGCTGGTTATAATGGTGGCCGCGGCAAAGCGGAACGGTTTTCCGGAGGAAAGATGTGGTGGAAATTAAAACTCCACTGGCAGATCGCCATTGCCATGTTCATGGGGCTGGGTGCGGGCATTCTGTTCCAGGCGTTGCCGGGCGGTGAACCCGGAGGCTGGTTCTACGGCGGAATTACGGCCATGGGAACCATTTTCATCCGCCTTTTGCGCATGGTGATCGTACCGCTGATCTTTACCAGTATCGTGACCGGAGTGGCCGGAGTGGGCGACAGCCGCCGCCTGGGACGCCTGGGCTCAAAAACATTCGCGTATTACCTGGTATCCAGCCTGCTGGCGATCGTGATCGGTATCCTGCTGGCCAATGCCATCCGCCCCGGCGAAGGCGCTCGCATCGGAGCCGGTCATGATTTCGACGCCGCAGCTTTGGAAAAACCGGCTTCCATCGGGCAGATTCTCATCGATATGATCCCCCTGAATCCCATCAAGGCGGCCGCGGACGGCCAGATCCTGGGCGTTATTTTTTTCGCCATTCTGCTGGGGGTGGGGTTGAACCGGCTGGGCGGGGAGAGCCGGCGGCTGCTGGAAGGCTTCTTCCGCGCGGGTTTCGACGTGATGATGCAGATCACGGAGATGATCATCCGCCTGGCGCCCCTGGGCGTTTTCGGTCTGATGACCCAGGCGGTGGCCGGAGCGGGACTGGAGTTGTTCCGCACCCTGGGGCTGTACATGGTCACCATATTGACAGGGTTTTCCCTTCACATGTTTGTGGTACTGCCGACGCTGTTGTTTTTTTCCACCCGCCTGGATCCACGCCGCCATTTCCGCGCCATGGCGCCGGCCATCATGACCGCTTTTTCAACCTGTTCGTCCAATGCCACCTTGCCGGTCACCATGAACAACGTGGAAAAGCGCGCCGGCGTATCCAATACCGTGTCCAGTTTCGTCCTGCCCCTGGGCGCGACGGTCAACATGAACGGCACCGCCCTGTACGAATGCGCCGGGGTGATTTTCATCAGCCAGGTCCTGGCCATGAAACTGACCCTGGCCCAGCAGTTCACCGTGGTGTTGACGGCGTTGTTGAGCGCGATCGGCTGCGCCGGGATCCCCTCGGCCGGTTTGGTGGTGATTTTCATTGTCACCCAGGCCATCGGTTTCCGGGACGCCCAGGTGGGGGTGATCATCGGCGCCATGCTGGCGGTGGATCGGCCCCTGGACATGTTCCGCACCACGGTGAATATTTTCAGCGACAGCGTGGGCGCGGTGATTGTGGCACATAGCGAGGGCGAAAAGGGGCTGTATCCCGAGGCGAAGTGAACCGGCTTGCCGCCGGACGGGGTTGTGATACAATGGCGGACTGATACCGCCGACCAAGGGAGTGTTTTCATGAATCTGAAAGACAGCGCGTTTCTGTTTCCCGGGCAGGGTTCCCAGCTCGTGGGCATGGGCCGGGACCTGTTTGAGCATACAGAGGAAGGCCGCCGGCAGTTCTTGCTGGCGGACGAAGTACTCGGTTATCCGCTCAGCCGCATCTGTTTCGAGGGCCCGGAAGCGGAGTTGACGCTTACCCACAATACCCAGCCGGCATTGCTGACCGTTTCATACATTCTCTTCCGCCTGCTGGGTCAACTGCCTGCCGTCGCGGCCGGTCACAGCCTGGGTGAGTACTCCGCCTTTACCTGTGCCGGGACGCTGGAGTTTTCCCGGGCCGTGGAACTGGTGAACAAGCGCGGGCGCTACATGCAGGAAGCGGTCCCTCCCGGGAAAGGCGCCATGGCCGCCCTGATCGGAGCGGATATGGCTGCGGTCAGAGCCGCGCTGGACGAGGTTGACGGCAATGTTTCTTTGGCCAACCACAACAGCGCCACCCAGGTGGTGATCTCCGGCGAGAAAACCGCGGTGGAAGAAATCGTGGCCAGGGTGGCTGCACCCAAGCATGTGTATCTGCCCGTGTCCGCTCCCTTTCATTCCCCTCTGATGGCTCCCGCGGAAGAACGCCTCGGCGTGGATCTGGAAGCGGTCGCTTTTGCGGACCCGGCTTTTCCCGTGATCAACAACGTCGATGTCGCTGTCGTCGGGAAAGGAGATGCGGCCCGGGACGGGTTGCGACGTCAGGTTTCACGCCCGGTGTACTGGTTTGAAACCATGCGTTACCTGCTCGTGGACCTGGGCGTCGAAACCTATGTGGAGATCGGCAGCGGACGGGTGCTTTCGGGCCTGTTGAAGCGGACGGCCCGTGAACTGGATCTGCGGGTGGAGGTCTTGAATCTATCCTGCCTGGATGATCTGAAAAGCTTTGAGTCCCTTCGCTCCGGAGGTTGACAACCTCCGGGGTGATTCTATAATAAATGCGGAAAAATTCCCGGGGACCCCGGTATTCCACTCCCGGACCGCCGGTGTTTAGAGGAGATTGCAAATGGCAAGAATCGAACCTTTCAGGGGGCTGCGCCCCCGGCCGGACCTGGCCGCGAAAGTGGCGTCGCCTCCCTATGACGTGTTGAACTCAGCTGAAGCGCGGGCAATGGCGGACGGCAATCCCCATTCCTTTCTTCACGTGGTCAAGCCGGAGATCGACTTGCCTGTGGGCACCGATCTGTACGCGGACGAAGTATATGCCAAGGCCCGGGAAAATCTCCGGCGCATGCGCGAAGACAATGTGCTGATCCAGGATGATGAACCCTGTTTTTATCTCTACCGCCAGTTATGGAAGGGGCATGAACAGGTGGGACTGGTGGCCGGCGCTTCAGCCCGGGATTACCTGGACGATGTGATCCGCAAGCATGAACTGACGCGTGAACAGAAAGAAACCGACCGCATGCGTCATATCCAGACATTGAATGCCAATACCGGACCGGTTTTTCTGACTTTCAAACAACGCGCCGATGTGGACGCACTTTTTGCCCGCGGGTTACAGACCGAACCGGTATATGATTTCACCACCGCCGACGGTGTGCGTCACGTGTTTTACGTGATCCGGGATCCCGAATGGATCCGCCAGGTTCAGACGGCGTTCCGGAGCATGGAGACGCTGTATGTGGCCGACGGCCATCACCGTTCCGCGGCGGCCACCCGGGTGAAGGTCGCACGTGAAAGCGCCAATCCCGACCATTCCGGGGATGAGGAATACAACTTTTTCCTGGCGGTGATCTTTCCCCACAATCAGATGAAGATCCTGCCCTACAACCGGGTGGTACGTGATCTGAACGGGTTGTCTGTTCCGGCGTTTCTGGAACGGGTGGAAAAGGCGTTCGAAATCAGTGAGCAAGGGGATCCCGATCCACGGCAGGTGCACGAGTTTTCGATGTATCTCAACGGCAACTGGTATCGCCTGACGGCCCGCCCGGAGAGTTTCGATTCCGCCGATCCGGTGGCTTCGCTGGATGTATCCATCCTGCAGACCCGCCTTCTGGCCCCGGTCCTGGGCATCGAGAATCCCCGGACCGATGAGCGTATCGATTTTGTGGGCGGCATCCGCGGCACCGGGGAACTGATGAAGCTGGTGGATGGAGGAGAGTTCGCCGTGGCGTTTTCGCTCTATCCNNCCTCCCAAATCCACCTGGTTTGAGCCCAAGCTGCGCAGCGGTATGGTCATCCACCTGCTGGATTGAGGAGGAAGTGCATGGGAGTATTGGACGGCCAGGCCCTGGCTGAAGAAATCCGCGGCAAGGTGGCTGAAGAAGTCGTCCGCCTGCGTGAGGCGAGCGGCCGCAGCCCCGGGCTCACGGTGTTGATGGTGGGTGAGGATCCGGCTTCGCAGATCTACGTGCGCACCAAGCACAGGGTTGCCGAAANNGGGCATCCGTTCCGAACTGGTCATCCTGCCCGGGGACGTTTCGCCGGCCGCAGTTCAGGAACAATTGCGGCGGTTGAACCGGGATGAGAACGTGGATGCCGTGCTGGTGCAGATTCCCCTGCCGGTTCACCTGGATACGTGGGCCATCCTGAATGAAATCGACCCGCACAAGGATGCGGATCGTTTTCATCCCCTCAACCTCGGACAGGTCATGACCGGTGAGGCTGATATTTTCCCCTGTACACCGGCGGGGGTGTTGCGCCTGCTGGACCACCACGGCATCCGGATCGAAGGCAGCAACGCCGTAGTCGTGGGGCGCAGTTTTATCGTGGGCAAGCCCCTTGCCGCCATGTTGACCAACCGCAACGCCACGGTCACGTTGTGTCATACCCGTACCCGTGATCTGACCGCCCGCCTCCGTGAAGCCGACCTGGTGGTGGCCGCGGCGGGGCGGCCGGGGATGATCCGGCCGGATATGATCCGATCCGGGGCGGTGCTGGTGGATGTAGGCACCACCTATCTGGATGATCGTGAAGCGGTGGAACGGTTGTGCCCCCCTGAGCAGTTGCGGCGCTTTGACAGAAAGAAAAGCGCCATCGCCGGCGATATCCACTGGACGGCGTGGCAGAAGAGTTCCTGGTATACCCCGGTTCCCGGCGGCATCGGGCCCATGACCGTGGCCATGCTGATGCAAAACACCCTGGAGTTGTTCCGCCGGCGGGGGAAACGATCATAGTGGCCGGTAATGTTCTGATTACCGGAGCTTCCGGCCTTTTGGGCCGGGAACTCGTCCACCTGCTGCACCAGCGGGGCTTTGAGGTGACCGCCCATTACCATTCCCATCTGCGCGGCGGACTTCCCGGGCACTGGATCGGCGGAGACCTGTCCACTCCGGATGCCGTGCGGTCTTTCCTGCGGAAACACGCCCAGACATTGCGTGGTTGTTCCCACTTCGTGCATGCCTTCGGTCCCATTTCCAGCAAGCCGTTGGGCGAACTGGATGCGGATGATTTTCTGCTGGATTTTCAGGGCAATGTGACGGCGTTTCATCTCATTGTCCAACAGTTGCTGGATTGGGGCGTATTGCGGTCGGCGGTGGCGGTGGGATTCAGCGACGCCGGAAAGATCCGCCCCTATCGCAAGGTGCTGACTCATGCCGTGGCCAAGAACGCCCTGCTGCTGCTGGTGCTCTCCCTGGCCGGGGAACATCCCGGTATCCGCTTCAACATGGTTTCACCCTCCACGCTGGCGGGCGCACGGGTGGTGGACCCGGATCATGAACCCCTCGATGCCGCGGTGGCCGCGACCGCGATTGCAGACATATTGGAAGGTGCCGGCACGGGGATTCACTTGCGGGTGACTCCCGACCATCCCGGCGGTGAAGTGGCGCATGCGCTTTAGACTGGAATGCACGGATTCACGGACACGGGCCCGTACCGGGCGGCTGACAACCCGTCATGCCGAGATCGAAACCCCGGTGTTCATGCCCGTGGGAACGGCAGGCAGCGTAAAAGCCCTGCTTCCCGACCGCTTGTCGGCCATGGGCGCGCGCATCATCCTGGGAAACACCTACCACCTGTTCGTACGGCCGGGCCTGGAAGTGATCCGGCAATTCCACGGCCTGCATCGTTTCATGGCCTGGCCGGGCGCCCTGTTGACCGACAGCGGCGGTTTCCAGATTTTTTCCCTGCAGGAGCACTCCGGGTCCGGCGGCAGAACGTCGTTACGGAAACGCTCGTTCTTGATGGCCAGGCGGCCGCGACGGGTGAACAGGCAGCCGTTGCGGGCATTGC
>DBFQ01000058.1 GCA_002294665.1 Candidatus Aminicenantes bacterium UBA876 | reverse complement strand
GGGACAGGAAGCGCGAGTGATGGGACGGCGGGAAGAGACGGGCAACCAGTGAAAAGTGAAAAGTGAAAAGTGAAAAGTAAAAAATCCGCAAAGAGCTTTTAAAAAATTTCTGTTCCACCCTCAACTCACTCAACTTCTTTTTTCATTTTGTTCATTGGGATTTGTATCAAGGTGACAGGGAGGCAGGGAGACCCTGAATAAGGAATAAAGAAGAAGGAATAAGGTGCGGCAATCGACCGAGTTGTTTTTTTTCTACCTTCTACCTTCTACGTTCTACAGGGCGGCCACGGAGGGCCTGCCTCCTGTCACCTGATACCTGCCACCTGATACCTGCCACCTGAAACCTGTTACCTTCTTTCCAACTTTCCAACTCTTCAACTTTTCATCTTTAGAAAAGGGTATAAATAAACGGCGCGATGGCGGAACCCTCGGTAAGGATGATGAGGAATCCCACCAGCAGGAGAATGATGACCACGGGGATCAGCCAGAACTTTTTTTTGCTCCACAGGAACTCGAACACTTCTTTCAGGATGGATGCTTTCATGTTGACCTCAATATTGCTTGTCCGGCGAGTCACCGGGAGACCAGGCGTCGTACCAGGTTTCCGCTTCCCGGTCCTTCAGGTCGAGGAAGCGTTTCCCCGCCAGGCGCATGACCACGGCCAGCGGGGTCAGAATCAGGAAATACACCAGCAGCGAGATCAGGGCGAAGATCAACGTGCCCAGTTTGCGCGTAACGGCCAGCACCGCCTGAAAGACCGGGGTGAGCCGCGGCGCGGCCGCCAGGACCAGCACCAGTCCACCGGCCAGTCCGAGGGCGCGCCCCACGTTCAAGGGACGCAGCCATTCACTGCGAAACCACAGGATGCCCGCCGCCAGCAGGTACAGCAGGGCGAAAAACACCATGCTCTGACGCTGGATGGGATTTTGTTTCATGATGGTCCTCTAGTCCAGGGGAAATTGTTTCAACCATTCGGGGTCCAGGGGGATGCGTTCGCTTTCGCCTTTTTCCACGATGAAATTTTCCAGCACCAGCACATCCATGTTGGTGTTGCGGAAACAGCGCCAGGCTTCCGCGGGGGTGCGCACGATCGGTTCTCCGCGCACATTGAACGATGTATTGATGATCACGGGGCAACCGGTCAGGCGGTCGAAGGCCTGCAGGATGTCGTGGTACAGGGGGTTCGTTTCCGCATCCACCGAGTGCACCCTGGCCGAGTTGTCGACATGGGTGATCGCGGGGATCTCGGAGCGGACGGGGTTGAGCCGTTGCAGTCCGTCCAGCGCGTTTTCTTCCGCGCTGAGGGCGCGCAGGCGTTGTGGATGCACGTTGTAGACCAGCAGCATGTATTCCGAAGGGTGATTGTAATCGAAGAACTCCGCCATGCGGCCGGCGAGCACCGACGGCGCGAAGGGGCGGAATGACTCGCGGAACTTGATCTTGAGGTTCATGACGCGTTGCATTTCCGCGGAACGGGCGTCTCCCAGGATACTGCGATGGCCCAGGGCCCGGGGACCGAACTCCATCCGTCCCTGGAACAAACCCACGACTTTCTGGTCCGCGATATGGCGGGCGACCTCTTCGGGGAGGTTTTCACGGTTGACTTCCGTATAGGCGATGTGTTCGCTTTCCAGGAATGCGCGGATCTCTTCCACAGTGAAGGCCGAACCCAGGAAAGAGCCCCGCTGGGAGTCCCGCGGCGCCGGAACGCGCGCATGATCCAGGTGCTGGTGCCAGTACCACAAGGCGGCTCCCAGCGCGCCCCCGGCGTCTCCGGCCGCGGGCTGGATCCAGATTTGCGAAGCGACGCCGTTCTTCAGCAGGCGGCCGTTGGCCACGCAATTCAGGGCCACGCCGCCGGCGAGTACCAGCCGGTCGGAATCGACTTTTTTCATGGCGTAACGCACGATCGTTTCCACGGTTTCTTCCAGCACCAGCTGGATCGACGCGGCCAGGTCCATGTCCAGCGGTCGGATGGGGGTTTCCGGTCGCCGGGGAGGCGCGCCGAACAGGCGATTGAAACGGCGGTTGGTCATGGTCAGCCCGAGGTGGTAATTGAAGTACTTCAGGTTCAGGCGAAAGGAACCGTCGGGTTTGACCTGGATCAAATGATCGCGGATGCGGTCGGCGTAGCGCGGCGTGCCATAGGGCGCGAGCCCCATGAGCTTGTATTCGCCCGAGTTGACGCGAAATCCGGTAAAGTAGGTGAATGCGGAGTACAGCAGGCCCAGCGAGTGGGGAAAGTGGATCGCCTGGTCAAGGCGGATGTGGTTGCCGCGGCCTTCGCCCAATGTCAGGGTGTCCCATTCCCCCACGCCGTCGATGGTGACGATGGCCGCATGCTCGAATGGCGAGGGATAGAATGCGGAAGCCGCGTGGGCCTCATGGTGTTTGACGAAGGCGATTTTCCGGTTGGCGGTGGCTTCCTGGATGAAATGCTTGATGTAGAGTTTTTCCTTGAACCAGACGGGCATGGCCGCGATGAAACTGCGCCAGCCCCGGGGCGCGAATTGCATGTAGGTGGAGATCAGGCGGTCGAATTTCAGGAACGGCTTTTCGTAAAAAACCACCTGGTCGATTTCATCCAGCGTAACGCCCACGGTTTTCAGGCAGTCTTCCAGAGCCCGGTGTGGAAAACCGTGATCGTGCTTTTTGCGGCTGAAGCGTTCTTCCTGGGCGGCGTAGAGAATCTCCCCATCCCGCACCAGCGCCACGGCCGAATCATGATAAAAGGCGGATATTCCCAGTATGTTCATGTGTCCACGATCCGTTGTAATGGGAGGGATTATACTATCAAAGACGGTCCGGCGCAATCCCGCGGGTCAGAAACGGATTTCCACCGCGGTGATCAGGGTGAGGTCGTTTTTTTTGATCTCGGCGGAGAGGGGAAAGTTGTTGAACCGGTCCTGCAGCTTGAGCGTGATCCAGACCGGTTTTTTCATCAGCAGAGACAGCGCCGCGTCGACCTCCAGGCGGTAGTCGTGGCAAAAATCGCCCAGGTCGGGGGTGTAGAGTACGCGGGCTTCGACCCGGCTGGTCTGCGAAAGCGTCAGTTCCGAAGCCAGGCTGAGATGGAGGCGCAGCGATTGCTGGTTGGGCGCCGGCTGCCGCTGGTTGAGGAATTCGCCGTTGAGGCTGGTCGAGAGGGTGGTTTTGAGCGTTTCGTTGTCGTGGACATCGATGCGCACTCCGAGTCCGGTGGTCGTGCGCAGGGTGATGCCGGCGATGGAGTCATATTCCAGCAGCACCTGGCCGAACAGATTCAGGCGCTTGTTCAGGCTGCGGATAAAGGCGTTGGCCCAACGGCCCTTCTGCTGAATCACTTCGGAGCCACTGCGCCCGTAGAGGTTTTCCAGGTCGCTGTCCAACGTGAAGCCGTCCAGGCGGATGTCGAAGTTGATTTCTCCATGCAACAAATGGCTGCGGGTATTGCCGGAATGGATGGTCAGCCCGCCGTTCAGCGACAGGTTCCAGGGCCGTGTTTCCGCTTCAGGCGTTTGCGTGGCGGCAGGCTCATCGGCCGGAAGCTGCAGGCCCGAAAGTAAAATCAGCGGTAGGATCACCCGGAAGAGTGGATTTCTGGGGAGGCGGCTCCTCATGGCTTCTGCCGCACCGGGTATTGTTCCGCGCCGCAGTAGATGCAGCGACGCATGGGCCTGGGCATGACTTTCTTGCAATTCCAGCAGATGTAATCGGTGCGTTGTTCCCGCGCGGTGATGCGGCTCTGAATGTCCCTGATTTCATTGCCGTGATCCCGCGGGCGTTCGAATGCCTGGTCCAGCTCCTGGAGGATGACATCCACCTTTTTGTAGCGGCGCGCGGGATCCGGTTGCAGCATGGTCATCACGATGTGGTCAAGTTCGTCGGAAACGGTCGCGGCTTTGCGCCGCAGGGGTTGGATTTCGCCGGCCTTGGCCTTTTTGTAGATTTCCATGGGGTTGGCCAGCACAATGGGGGGAAACCCGGTCACCATTTCATAGAAAAGGCAGCCGATGGAGTAGATGTCCGAGGCCAGTACCGCCCGGCCTTCAAACTGTTCCGGGGCCATGTAGGGCGGTGAACCGATGCGCGTGGTGGCGAACGGTTTGCCCTCCAGCAGCGTCGAGGTGCCGAAATCGGTTACCTTGACGTTGTCCCCTTTATCGATCAATACATTGGAGGGCCGGATGTCGCGGTGGATGACCCTGTATTCATGGGCAAAACCCACCGCGGACAGGATCTGCCGCAGGTAGCGCAAAGCGGTCGGCAGTTCCAGGTTGTTGCGGGAATCGATCAGGCTCTCCAGGTCGGTGCCGTCAATGTATTCCATCACCATGATGTAGACATTGTCGATGACATCCACGGTCAACAACTTGACGATGTTCGGGTGTTGCAGCAACTTGGACTGCAGGGCCGATTCCTGCAGCAGTTTTTCGGTCTGGATGCCGATGCGGTGGGGGATTTTCAATGCCCGCAGGCTCTTGAGAAAGGTGTCTTCAGCCAGGTAAACCGTGCCGAATCCCCCGGAGCCGATTTTCTTCAGGATGCGGTATTTGCCGATACTGCCCTTGAGCTCGATCATCGGGTTCAAGCATACCCCAACCCGCGAGCGATTTCAAGATGAGCGGCACAGCCGCTGCAGAAAAACGGCCGCGGCCGCGATGGCGGCGGTTTCACTGCGCAAGGTCCCGTCGTTGATGCGCCAGGGCCGGAACCCGGCCCCGCGCAACTCCGCCAGCTCCCGCGGGGTGAAATCTCCCGGGGGCCCGATCACGCACAGGATCGGCTCCTGTTCTTCGGGCGGGGCGGACTGGCCGCTGATCTCCATCACCACGCGCGCGGGAATGCCGCTGGACGATTGAATCAGGGCTTCGAGGCTGAGGGCCGCCCGGATCCGTGTGGGCCACAAGCGGCGGTTGACTTTCAGCGCCTGCAGGGCGATGCGCTGCCAGCGATCCGGGACCTGTTCGGCGCAATCGCTGTCACTGCGCTCAAAGCGCACGGGAACGATCTCGTCCACTCCCAGTTCGCACAGTTTCTCCAGCATCAGGTCCATGGGGCGTTTCTTCAGCCCGGAGGGAGCGAGGATCAACCGCGTCGGCGGGCGTTGCTCGTGTTCGTGCTGCAGCACCGCGGCTTCGATCCGCTGCTGCCCGATGCGAAGAATCCGCGCGCGGAACCAGTCTCCCAGGCCGTTGACGGCCTCGATCTCCATGCCTGTTCTGGCGCGCATGACCCGCGCCAGGTGGTGGTGCTCCTCGCCGTCGATGACCAGGGTGTGGTTGTCCGTGGATAATGCGGCCAGGAAGCGACGTCCCGTCATGTGTGGACGGAGTTACCCGCCATTGGCCAGTTCCAGTTCCCGCAGGGACTGAAAAAGTTTTTTCTCGTCCCGCGACAGTTTTTCCGGGGTCCGCACCCGCAGGACGACCTGGAGATCCCCGCGCCCCCAGCCGTTGACGTTGCGGAAGCCCTTGCCGCGCAACGTGACGATTTGTCCGGGCTGGGCGCCGGCGGGGATTTTCACCCGCTCCGTGCCGGAGGGGGCTTCCACTTTGACTTCATCTCCCAGCGCCGCCTGGGCGAAAGTGATGGCGACATCCATGATCAGGTCGTTGCCTTCACGGGAGAACCCGGCTTCGGGCTCGACCTTCAGCACCAGGTACAGATCGCCGGCCGGGCCGCCCGCGTGGCCGGCTTCGCCTTCTCCGGCCATGCGCAGGCGATTGCCGGTATCCACGCCGGGGGGAATGTGCACGGATAGTTTTTTTTCACCGCGGATGCGGCCCGACCCGCGGCAGGTTTCGCACGGATTCTTGATGATCCGGCCCGTGCCGCCGCACATGCGGCAAGGCGTGGTCACGGAGAAGAACCCCTGGCTGCGTCGCACCTGGCCGCTGCCGCTGCATTGGGGACAGACTTCCGGCTGCGTGCCCGGGCGACTTCCCGAACCCTTGCAGTCGGGGCAGGTTTCTTCGCGTTGCAGCGTGACCTCGCGTTCCACGCCGTTGTAGGCTTCCTGCAATGTCAGGCTCAACTCCATGGCCAGGTCCTGGCCGCGGCGCGGACCGTTGCGGCGCCGCGAACCGCCGAACATGGAACCGAAACCGAAAAAATTGCCCAGGATATCTTCAAAATCGGAAAAGACCGAGTCCGAGAAAAAGGAAAAATCCTGGAAACCGCCGCCGTTGCGCAGCCCTTCCACTCCATAGGTATCGTAAATCCGCCGTTTCTCGCTGTTGCCGAGCACGGCGTACGCTTCCGAAGCCTGCTTGAATTTTTCTTCCGCTTCGGGGTTGTCGCTGTTGCGGTCGGGGTGGTATTTCATGGCCAGGCCGCGATAGGCTTTCTTGATTTCTTCGGTGGATGCCTCCCGGGAGACTCCCAGAATCGCGTAGTAATCTTTATTCTGCATGGGATCAGGATTCAAATTCCGCCATCAACTGGCTGTTGATGCGGTTGCGCTGTTTTTGTACCCGCTCCAGCAGGCGCGACATGAGCGCGATATCCTCGCCCTCGAGCGCCTTGGCCACTTTGCCGACCAGTGAGCGGATTTCAGACTGGCCGGCCAGGTCGATCTTGTCGGTGTGGTGCTCCAGGTAAAAGCGTACGGTTTCGGTCTCGCGTTGCAGGTCTTCCCGCAGTTGTGCCAGTTGCAGGCGCTGATTGTCCTGTTCCCGGAACCGGGCTGATTCCTCGACGATGCGTTCGATTTCTTCCGGAGCCAGCCCGCTGGCCGGTTGGACTTTCATGCTTTGACTGATTCCGGTCTGCTTGTCTTTGGCGGATACCTTGACGATGCCGTTGGCGTCGATCTCGAAACTGACTTCGATCTGGGGGATGCCTTTCGGTGCCAGGGGAATGCCCACCAGGGAAAACTCTCCCAGTGAACGGTTCTGCGAAGCGAGTTCGCGTTCTCCCTGGAGCACATTGATCTTGACCACCTGCTGGTTGTCGTTGATGGTGGTGAACACCCGCGAACGTTTGAGTGGAATCGTGGAATTGCGATCGATGATGCGTTCGAATTTATCTCCCTTGGCTTCGACGCCCAGCGAAAGGGGAGTGACATCCAGCAGCAACAGGTCCTTGACCCGACCGCGCAGGATTTCCGCCTGCAGCACGGCGCCGCGGGCCACGACTTCTTCCGGGTTCAAACGGCTCTCCGGGGGTTTGCCGAACAATTCCGTCAGGCGGCGGCTGACCAGGGGCATGCGGCTCTGGCCGCCCACCAGGATCACCCCTTCAAGCGCCGCCGGCTCCAGGTTGATTTCGTCCAGGGAGCGCTGCACCAGGCCGATGGTGCGCTCCACCAGGTTGCCGGTGAGATGCTCCAATTCGGTGCGCGTCAGGCGGTGCTGGAAATGGTAGGCCTCGTTGCCGCTGCGGTGGACCAGGTAGGGGATGGTCACCTGGGCTTCCTCGTGGTGGGAAAGCTCGATCTTGGCTTTTTCGGCCGCCTGCACGATGCGCTGGTGGGTCTGATCGTCCGGGCTCAGGCTCTGCCCCAGTTCAGCGGATGCCGTTTTGACCACCCAGTCGATCACCTGGGCATCGAAATCGCTGCCGCCGAGAAAGGTGTCGCCGATGGTGGACAGCACCTTGAATACTTCCTCTTTGACTTCCACGATCGAAACATCGAACGTGCCCCCGCCGAGGTCGTATACCGCGTACAGGCCGTCGCGGTTGAGTTGCTCGCTGTAGGCGATCAACGCCGCGGTCGGCTCATTGATGATGCGCGAGACGTTGAGGCCGGCCAGGCGTCCGGCGGTTTTGGTGGACTGGCGCTGGGCGTCGTTGAAGAACGCGGGCACGGTGATCACCGTGTCGCCGATTTCCTCATTCAGAAATTCGCGCGCCAGGTGGTGCAGGTAGTCCAGGAAGAGTCCGGAAATTTCTTCCGGCGAACGCACGCGGCCGGCGAAATTCACGTGGGCGTCGCCGTTGGGCGCCTCGACGATTTCGTAGGCCACCTGGCGGCGGAAAGACTGCACTTCGGGGCTCTGGAACTTGCGCCCCATGAGGCGCTTGATTCCCCATATCGTGTCGCGGCTGTTGCTCTGGATCTGCCGGCGCGCCACGTTGCCGAAGACATGCTGTTTTTCGCGGTTCACGGCCACAACCGTGGGAATGACCCGGGAACCTTCATTGGTGGGGATCACGGAGGTTTTGCTGCCGTCTAGGTAGCTGATGCAGGAATTGGTGGTTCCCAGATCGATGCCCAGGTTCCGGGCCATCAATAATCTCCCTCGTCGCCGCCGGGCCCGTTTCCTGCGGCCGGAATCGCCACGCGCACCAGCGCCGGGCGCAAAAGCTTTTCATTGTAGAGGAACCCTTTCTGGTACACTTCCACCACGGTGGGATCGACGATGTCTTTGCGCTCCTCCTTGGAGAGGGCCTGGTGGAAGTTGGGGTCGAACGGCATTTCCTGCGGGTCCAACTCTTCCACGCGGTATTTGCGCAGCAATTCCTGCAATTGCTTGAAAATCATCTGGATACCGGCGATAATCGATCGCGGTGATTCATCCGCCGTGTGCGCGCGGATGGCGCGTTCGAAATTGTCGTAAATTTCGAGCAATCCCAGCAGGAATTCTCCCAGTACGAAGCGCTGGAACTCCTCTTTTTCCTTGCTGATGCGTTTGCGGAAATTGTCCATCTCCGCCAGGTTGCGCAGGTATTTGTCCTGGAAATCATCCCGGTCCTGCCGCACTTGCTTGATGATGGCTTGCTGTTTTTTCAATTCCTCTTCCAGGTGGGAGAGTTTCTGCCGCAAATCCGCGCCCCCATGACTTCTGCCCGGGCGGGACTTGTGGTGAGGCTCCGTTTGCGCAGCCGGGTCGTCGCTGCTTTCGGGAACATAGCCGATTTCGCTGGGATGGGGCTTCTTGCTTTCCGTCATGCTAAACCTCCACGGAGCGGCTGGAGAGGATTTTTGAGAAATACCGGGAATAGAGGCTCACCCGGGACAGGGTTTCGCGGCCCGCCGTGAACTTGGGGCCGATGATGCCCATGTTGCCGATGGGGCGCCGCTGGTAAACCACGCTGGAAACAATGAGCAGGAAATCTTCCAGTTCCGAGATTCCGGTTTCAGAGCCGAACAGGATGCTGGGCTGCTCTGCCGCGTCACGCTGGATGTCGTTCAGGAAGCGCACCAGCCGGGCTTTTTCCTCCAGCGTCTGCAGCAGGCTTTTTACTTTGCGGGGATCGATCAGTTCGGAATCCAGTATGTTCTGGGTTCCCTTGACAAAGAGCTCCGCGCCCATGAGATCTTCGTTGTTGAGCAGGTAATACAATTCCCGGTAAATCCGCAGGAACTGGGCCTTGTCCTGGAAAAGGCGGTTGCGGATGGCGCGCATCACGGATTGCAGGTTTTTCCCGGAAAATTCCCGGTTCATCAGGTTCTGCCATTCGCGCAGCGCGGCATCCGAGTGGTTTTCGCGGGTGGAAAACACGCGCGAAACCGACCAGCCGTGCATGGATTGAACCACGGCCATGACGCGGTGGCTGCCCACTTTGACCAGGCGCAGGCGGCGGAACCGCAGTTCAAAAATGGAACGCAGCAGCAAAAACCCCACGTAGGGAGTGTCTTGTGACAATTGGAGCAGGCAGTCGTCGCTCAACCCCTGGAAATCCTGGCCTTTCATGACGGGCGCGGGCGCGGGCTCGAGCCGGTCGTCCAGGTTGAGCAGGGCCTGGCGCAGGTAATACTTGAGCGCCAGGTTGGTGGGGATGCGTCCCGCCGAGGCGTTGGCCTTGGTGACAAAACCGCGGGCTTCCAGCCATTGCAGGTCTTTGCGCAGCGTCGAGTCGGAAAAAGGCAGCCGGGCGGAGAGATCCCGCGAACTCACCGCGTGGTGGGTCCGGGCATAAATGTCGATCAACTGGTCCAGGATGCCGGTGTGCCGTCTGCTCAGCCACATGCAAAAAATTCTAATATATCCGCTCGGGGAAGTCAATCGGGTCGGACCCCTGCGGCTTGCCCGCGCCGGTCTCTTCGGTTATAATCGATTGCGTCTTTTTCCCCCGTATCTGCGGGGGGATCGATCCAGGCCTGTTCTGATTGCGCAGTTGCTCCGCAGCCACGCCCTTTGCAAGGAGATCGGATGATCGGAATTTTCAAGCTGGTACTGGTGGTGGTCGCCCTGATGGGGTTGCTGCGCTGGCGCCGGGACCTGACACTGGCCGTGGCCGGCGCCGCGCTGCTTTGCGTGATCCTGTTTTCCATCCCCGTCGGTACCGCGCTGGTATCGGCATGGGAGATCCTGTCCGCTGGCGGCAGCCTGGAATTGTTCGCGATTGTGGTGCTGGTCATCTTTCTCGGCTCGGTGCAGAAAGAGGCCGGCATGTTTGATCGCCTGATCCGCTCGCTGAATTCCGTTATCCGTGACGGTCGCGTGGTGGCGATGGTGGGGCCGGCCATCATCGGGTTTCTGCCCATGCCCGGCGGAGCGCTGTTTTCCGCCCCGCTGGTGGAGGTGACCACGCGGCACATGGACCTGAATCCCCATTTCCGCACCTTTCTCAATTACTGGTTCCGCCATCCCTGGGAATACATCTGGCCCATCTACGCCGGCCTGCTTCTGTTCCAGACCATGTCCGGATACTCCCTGCGCCGTATCATCCTGTTCCAGTCGCCCTTCAGCCTGATTCACATCCTGGGGGGGCTGGCCGTTTCGTTCGCATTTTTCCGCCGCCGGGGAATCGGCCGCCAGCACCCGGGCGAAGCCAACCATTTCTGGGGCACCTTGGGGGATTTTTTCGAAGGCACCTGGCCCATCCTGGCCGTGGTCGCGTTGTTTTTTGCCGCCGGTTGGCCCTTGTATCTCTCCCTCGTGCTGGTGGTGACCGCCGTGGTGTTGATCAAGAAAGTGGCTTTCGCGCGCGTCATCGCCCACCTGGTGAACCCGCGCATGGGACGGACGCTGCTGTTGCTGGCCGCGGTACTGGTATTCCAGAAAATGATCCTGGTGGCCGATGTGTTCCGCGAATTTGCCGGCGTGGTGCTGTCCAACCCGGCCGCCGTGGCCCTGATCGTGGGCGTCTCCTTCACCATGGGATTCCTGACCGGGGTCAATACGGCCTATATCGCCATCGCGTTTCCGATCGTGCAGCCGCTGATCCAGAACCTGCCCAACGCGTTTCAACTGAGCCTGTTTGTGTACGTGATCGGTTTCTGCGGCGTGTTGCTCAGCCCCCTGCACCTCTGCCTGGTGCTGACCAATGAGTATTTCGGCTCCTCCCTGATGCGGGTTTACCGCTACCTGCTGCCGCCCGTGTTGCTGATTGCCGGAACCGCCATTGCCTTTGCCTTGTTGTCAGCGTAACCAGAGTCGGGAAGTTGGGGAGTGAGGGAGTTGGGACCTAGAGGGAATAAGTGCTACAGGTTTTTAAAGCATTTTCTTTCGACTTTCGACTTTTAACTTTCGACTAAGATCTCTTGCCTATCTGTCTTCCTGCCACCTTTTTTCAACTTCTTTCCTCTCCAACTTTCCAACTCTCCAACTTTTCAACTTTTTTTTCAGCCCATCATACATTTCCAGCAGGGCGTGGGGCACGACCCGGGTATCCGCCAGTACGGGCAGGAAGTTGGTGTCCCCCTGCCAGCGGGGTACGATATGCAGGTGGATATGATCGGCGATTCCGGCTCCGGCCACTGCGCCCATGTTGATGCCGACGTTGAAGCCACCGGGGCACATGAGCTCTTTCATGACGCGGATCAGGCGCCGGGTGATTTTCATCATCTCCAGCATCTCGGTTTCATCGAGGGCTTCCAGTTCCGACACATGGCGATAGGGCACCACCATCAGGTGGCCGGAGTTGTACGGGTACCGGTTCATTACCACGCCGCAGCCGTCGCCTCGAAACAGAACGAGGTTCTCCCGGTCATTGCTCTCTTCAAAAATGCGGCAGAACAGGCAGCCGTCCTCCCGGGGACGGGAAACGTACTCACAACGCCACGGGGCCCATATCGAATTTTTGCGGCTCATCCATCCTCCTTTTCCCGGTCGGATTCCAGGCGTTTTTTCGCTGACTTCAATTCACTCTTCAAGCGTTTCTTTCTCAGTTTGGCCGCGACATCGGCGGCTGCCTGGGAGTTGTCGCCTCCGGACGCTTGCCCGGCCGGGTCATCGCCGCGAAAGCGACGGATCAGTTCCATGGCCAGGTAGCGCCCGAAATAGCCCACGAACCCGGCCGCCAGCACCAGTGCCGCCCACTTGAGGATTTCCTCGATCATGGCGTCTCCGATACCCCCATTCTATCGTATATCCTCAGGGAATGAAACTCGCCCCCCATATGGGGCCGGTGCGTATAAACGTATAAACTTCCAAAAATTGCTTTCGAAAGCGGTCATTCATCAAAAAAATCCCCCATCGTTCATTCATTCCGGAACTTTTTTCAGCAGACTCTACGTATACACATTCAGATCAACGGGGAGGGGGGACCTGATCCTTTCAGGACCAATCCAATGAGACGAGCAAGATTCACTTGGCCGGGAGCCTACCATCACGTCATGAACCGCGGTATCGAGGGAATGGCCATATTCGAAACGGATCATTTGAAGGATCGTTTTATCAGCATGCTTGCTGAGTCAACAGAAAGAACGAAGCTTCGTGTTTTTGCATATTGCATAATGGACAATCACTTTCACCTCGTGCTGGAAAACTCGAGCGAGCGTCTTTCGGATTTCTGCCGGTTAGCCTGTGGCACGTTCGGTTCCTATTTTCGTTTCCTGCGCCAGGATCGCGGCTATGTTTTTCAAGGGCGCTTCAAATCCACGTTGATCGAAGATGACTGCTACCTTAAACAAGCGTTGGCTTATGTGCTCTTCAATCCTGTCAAATCAAGTTATTGTGCCCAGGCGGATCAATACCAATGGTCCAGCATTCATCATTATTTTTCTCAATCTCCAGCGCCCTGGCTGGCTGTTGATCTCGTTGAAGGGCTTTTTGGAAATCGAGAACAATTGCTGCAAAGCCTTGCCGAACAAGACGCCTTGTTTCAAATAAATCAAGTGAACACCAAAAGGGGATTCATCCTGGGTGGACCCGATTTCCCGAATATTGCTAAACAGCGCAGCAACCGGCGCCGGGGCAGTCAATCTGTAATGAGGCGTCGCAGTGACGATCTGCATTTCGAACCGGCTGCAAAAGTCATTCAAGAATTTGAACGACTGCATGAAGTTGATATTGCCCACATCAACACAAAGACCTATGCGGGGAAACGTCTGCGTGCTGAATTGCTGGTAAAACTTGTGGATTTATGTGGCCTGCGATTCCATGAAATATCGAAAATGGAACCTTTTTCGGATGTCCGGTTCGAATCACTGCGTACGATTTGTCGCAATGTTAGGAAAAAAACTTCGGGGAAAAGCAGGTAGGCCGGGCAGCGGTTTAACCTGGAGTTTATACGTTTATACGCACCGGCCCCATTTGGGCGCCCGAGCGGGTGGGTTCTCATCCCACCCCGACTCTTTCAACTTCTTCCCTTTTCAACTTTTCAACTCTTCAACTTTCCAACTTCATCCCCGTTGGGGATGATTCGGAGGGGGTGGGATTACTCGCGGCCCTGTCCGGGCCCGCTCGCCTTCGGCTCCTTCACTGCGCTTCCGCTGCGTTCAGTCGTGCTGATTCGCGCTCATCGCACCGAATCAGTCGAACCCAAAAGGTGGGTTCTCATCCCACCCCGGATTTGCTTTTTCTCTCCAACTTTCCAACTTTCCAACTTTTCAACTTCAACCCCGCATGGGGTTGAACACGGAGGGGGTGGGATTCGAACCCACGGACCCTTTAGGGGGTCAACGGTTTTCGAGACCGCCCCGTTCAACCGCTCCGGCACCCCTCCGTTCTATAAAAAACTCTTTTATGATCGTTGCACATTCCGCGCGCCTGCAGCCGCCTTCCACCTGCACGGCGTGGTTGAACACCGCGGCCACCCGCTCCAGCGCCCCGGTCGACAGCACGCCGGTCTTGGGATCATCCGCGCCGAACACCAGCCGCTCGATGCGCGCGTGCACCATGGCGGCGTAACACATCAGGCAGGGCTCCAACGTGACATACAGCGTAATTCCGTTGAGCCGGTAATTGCCGCAATGACGCCCCGCCAAGCGCAGCGCCTGCATCTCCGCGTGGGCCGTGGGGTCGCTGGTGCCGATGGCGGCGTTTCGGCCCCTGGCAATGATTTCGCCGTCCTTCACGGCCACGGCTCCCACCGGTACCTCGCCTGCAGCGGCCGCTTTTTCGGCTTCGCGCAAGGCTTCCAGCATGAACAGGTCGTCTGAATCGGTCATGGTCGGTTTGCGTCCGCAAACCCGTATATTCTAACCCAGTTTACGCCGTCTGGCAAGTTGATCCAGGCGCAGGCGGATGCTGAAACGCACATCCGGCGTGGAATCAAACGGAGCCAGGTCTTCCTGGAAACGCAGCTCCACGCCGCGCATCAGGCGCACACCCAGCAGAATCTGCCAGCCGGCGTGGGCCTGGTCTCCGGAACGGTAAGGTGATGTGCGGTGGATCAACCCGGCGCGGAACCAGCCCAGGCGCGCCCAGGCTTCCGCCAGGAAGATGCGCGGATGGATCGCCAGGTCATCAAGCCAGGCGGGTGGATTGAAGAACGCCAGGTGGCCGGACAAGCCCAGCATCCATTTTCCCCGTTTCCAATGCAACCAGCCGCCGGCGATCAGGACCGGACGCCCGGACAACAGCCCGGGTGCTCCAGCCGGAGATACCTGCACCCCCAGGCGCCCGCCCAGGCTGAGCGCCCGGTCGCGGTTCAGGTTTGCGGTCAGCGCCGCGGTAAACGGCCCGGTCACCCCCTGCGCGCGATCCAGGCTGAATCGATCCTGCAGGCGGTAATCCACCTGGTCTCTGGGAAAGATCGGGCGGCCGTTGTCCGGCAATCCGAACGCGTCATGGAAATTTTCGATCAGCCCGTCCATCCAGCCGCCGTGAATCCCCGACCAGCGCGAGTAGATTTCCAGACAGAGCGAACGCGAAATCCCCAGCCGCAAGGCCAGGATGACTTCCAATGTCTCCAGGTCACTGGCGGTTGAGCCGTCATCGCTGAACATGAACACGTTGCCCGCAGACAGGGTCAGTGTGGAAGCGACCCGGCCGCGCTCCAACGGCAGGGCCTCCTCGTCGAAGGGAAAGGAGGCCAGCGACTGCACCAGGGGGAAGCCCGGATCCGCGGCGGAAAGGGCGGCGCAGAACAATAGCAGTATCAGGATGACAAACCCGGGCGTTCGTGGTTTCATGAAACGTTCTCCTGCGGTAAAGGCACCCATTATACCATCCGGCCGGATTGCCACAAACCGGATCTTGTTTTTTGGGCCCGGCTCGATTATGATACAAACGATGATCCGGACAGCCGGAAATTCCGGCAGGTACCCGCATGACGGCAGAGATTCAGTTCATAGACCAGTACGCCCCCGAATATGCGCTGATCCGCCACGCCGCGCAGGTATTGGAAAAAGGCGGCGTCATCATCTATCCCACCGATACCATTTACGGCATGGCCGTGGACATGCGGCGCAAGGCCGCGATTGAACGTTTGTTCAAGATCAAGCAGATGGACCGCCAGAAGCTGCTCAGCTTCATCTGCAACGATCTGCAGACCGTTTCCCAATGGGCGTTCATCCCCAATGCAGCCTATCGCGTCATGCGCCGGGTTCTGCCCGGCCCCTATACCTTTATTCTGCCCGCCTCAAAGGAAGTACCGAAAACCATTCTGGACAAGCGCCAGACCGTGGGTATCCGTATTCCCGATTCGGCCGTCGCCCTGAATCTGGTGAATGAACTGGGCAGCCCGCTGTTGAGCACCAGCGTGCCCATGGGCCCTGACGGCTTCCATACCGACTTGTTGCAGATCACGGCCGAATTCAGCGAAAAAGTCGACCTGATCCTCAACGCCGGGGATCTCATCGACACGCCGTCCACGATTGTGGATTTTACGACCGACCCCCCGACCATTATCCGCGAAGGCGCCGGCGATATCGCCCCGTTGTTGTAGCTGAGGAAAAGTTGGAGAGTTGAAAAGTTGAAAAGTTGAAGAGGGAAGAAGTTGAAAAAAGGTGGGACGGCGGGAGGAGATGGGCAACCAGTGAAAAGTGAAAAGTGAAAAGTTTAAAGTGAAAAGTGAAAAATCCGCGAAGAGCTTTTAAAAAACTTCCGTTCCACCCTCAACTCACTCAACTTCTTTTTTCATTTTGTTCATTGGGATTTGTGTCAAGGTGACAGGGAGGCAGGGAGACCCTGAATCAGGAAGGCAGGGAGACCCTGAATCAGGAAGGCAGGGAGACCCTGAATAAGGAATAAAGAAGAAGGAATAAGGGGCGGGAATCAACCGGGTGTTTTATTCATTATTCCTTATTCGTTATTCCGGCCGGTTTTCTTCATTATGCCCATGGCCTCTTGCCCCTCGCCACTTGCCAGGTTCCCCCTGTTTTCGGTGATGGAAACATCAGGTTCGAGTGATGGTGCGGCGGGGAGTTATAGTGATGAGGAACCTGATTGAACGGTGATGGAAACCTCAGGCTCGAGTGATGGTGCGGCGGGGAGTCCGAGTGATGGGGAACCTGATTGAACGGTGATGGAAACATCAGGTTCGAGTGATGGGACGGCGGGGAGTCCGAGTGATGGGGAACCTTACAGTACGGTGATGGAAAAGCAATGCCGGTGCTGAATAAGGAATAAAGAAGAAGGAATAAGGAGCGGCAATCAACCGGGTTGCTTTTTTTCTACCTTCTACAAGGCCCCTTGTTTCCGGTGATGGAAACCTCAGGTTCGAGTGATGGGGCGGCGGGGAGTCCGAGTGATGAGGAACTATCCGGCCCGGTGATGAAGAGGCGCGGACTGGTTCTGAATAAAGAATAAAGAA
>DBFQ01000057.1 GCA_002294665.1 Candidatus Aminicenantes bacterium UBA876 | reverse complement strand
TGATTTTCTTAGGACAACAGTGTTTTGGTTATTTGAATTTGTTTGGGATTTAGAATTTGGGATTTGGGATTTGAATCAAGGTGAGGGTATCGGGTTTCCGCACCCTGCGCAAGTCATCACAGCTCCTTTGGATACTTCATCACCGCTCCTCAAGTTTCCTCATCACCGTTCGGCCGGAAGCAGGAAATGCTTCTCGGCCGGTCAATCCATCACAGAAACAAAGACAACAAGAAACGGAGATACACCCGCTGGATTCAGTTCATCAGGTAACCGGTTCCACGCGCGCGGAGGCGGCAAGAAGCCGCCTTGTCGCCTCGGGCCCGATGCAGAAGAGCGAATCCAGGATCGACAGGTTGCCCCTGAATTCTCCCCAGAATTGGGGCGTGACCGGCGGTTCGTAGCGCAGGAAATTCACCGTGATCCCAATGGCCTGAAGCTGCCGCCAATCCACGCAATCCGCGGCCGCGGCGGGAAGCAGGATCGCTTCGGCTCCGCTGGCGCGACAGGCCGCGGCGTACAATTCCGCGCCCGTGCCGCCCGCTCCCAGGCGTGACTGCAGCAGGAAGCGGGCCGGCAGGTCCAGGTAACGCCGCAAAGACTCCATAATGGGAAAAACCGTGGCCATGAAATGCGGATCCGGATCATCCAGGGTCGGCGTCAGCCTGGCCAGAACCGCATCAAACCAGGGCGAACGCGCGTAGTGATGGCGCAGTGTCTCCAACAACCTTTTCGCCCAACGGGTTTTTTCATGAATCTCCAGATCGCGAATCATCTGGCGCCCGCGGCCGGCGCGTTCCAGGGGCACGGTGACCCACAGCGCGCCGGCCATGGTTTTGACACGGTTGCGATTGACAAAAGTAAAGCCCCTGGCCAGCAGGGTGTTGTCCAGCAACACCATGCGGTCGCAATGGAGCAGGCGCGCAAAAACTCCGCCCCAGGGAATGAAAGCCGGTTGGTTGAAGCTGATGACCATCCTGTCCCCCGATATCAATGTACGCAAACTGGAAGCCGGCGTCAACTTTCCAATTGCCGCAAACCGGCTGATGTGGTAAAACCGGCCTGTAACCATGCCGGAACTGCCAGAAGTGGAAACCATCGTGCGCAGATTGCGCCCCCGCCTTACGGGCCGTCGCATCTCGAACCTGGAAATATTGTGGCCGCGCACCCTGTGCAATCATGGACCGGCTCCGGAAAGGATCAGAAATCAGCGTGTTGACTCCGTGGAACGCCGCGGCAAGTTCATCTGCCTCGGCCTCCAGGATTTGCGCCTGACCATTCACCTGCGCATGAGCGGCCGCGTGGTATTCGATTGCCGGGGCGAAAACCCGAACCATATCCGCGCCCGGATCCACTTTGAAAATTCGGAATGCCTGACCCTGGTTGACGCGCGCAAGTTCGCCCGTATCCAGCTCTGGCCTCGGGAACAACCATTCCTGCCGCGTATGGGGCCCGAACCCCTGCGGCGCGAGACCGTAAAAGAGGTACTCGATGACGTGGTTTCACATCGCCCCATCAAGGCCGTCCTCCTCGACCAGCACATCCTGGCCGGAATCGGCAACATCTACGCGGACGAGTCCCTGTTCCTGGCGCGGATACACCCGCAAACTCCCGCGCGTAACCTGACACCGCGGCAGCGCTCGCGCCTGGCCGCGGCCATTCCGCGAATCCTGGAAGCCGCCATCCAGGGCCTCGGCACCACCCTGAACGACTACCGTGACCCCAACCATCAACCGGGCGTGTTTCAACACCAATTGTGCGCCTACCAGCGCACGGGCAAACCCTGCCTGGTCTGCGGCACACCCATCGCACGCATCGTGGTCGCCCAGCGGGGCACGCATTTCTGCCCCCGCTGCCAGCGTGAGCGCGCAAAGTAGCAGCGGAAAATTGGATTGTATTTGTGGTGCCGGCGGACTAGAATCAAGCCATGCCGATAACCCATGCCATCCATGACCGTGAAGGTGAAAGCCATGGAACCAATCCGGCGCCGTTGAAAGTCCTTTTTCTGATGGGTTACTTTCCCTCCGTTTCCACAACCTTTATCTTCAACCAGCTTACCGGCCTGCTCGACATGGGACACGATGTCTCCATCGTGGCGTTGAAGAGATCCCCGGATCGCGTCATCCATCCCCTGGTACGCGCATACGAATTGCCGCGTCGCGCGCGCTATATCAATATTCCGCGCAACCGCATTGTACGGATCCTGAAAGCTTTGTTCCTGTTTTTCACCCGTTTCCCCGCCGGACCCGCCATGATCCTTAAGTCCCTGAATGTGGCGCGGTATAAAAAAGACGCCTTGAACCTCAACCTGTTCTACTATGTATTGCCCTTCCTGGGGCGAAAATACGACATCATCCACTGCCATTTCGGCCCCAACGGCATCATCGGCGCGTATCTGAAGACGCTGGGAGTAGCCGCGAAAATCATCACCACTTTCTACGGATATGATTTGACCCGGTTGCCGCGGGAAAACCCCGCCGCTTACGCGCTTCTGTTCAAGCAGGGCTCTCTTTTTCTTCCCATCTGCGACGTCTTCCGGCAGGCCCTGCTGGAGCTGGGTTGCCCGGCGCGGCGCATCACGGTCCATCCCGTCGGCATCGACACGCAAACTTTTCTTCCCGCCACTGACCGAAACGACACCACCGACATCCACATCCTTACCGTTGCCAACTTCGTGGAAAAAAAAGGTTATGCCTACGCGCTCGCAGCCGTTGCCCGGGTCATGGCCGCTCACAAAAATCTTTACTACCTGATCTGTGGAGACGGGCACCTGCGCAGTCAACTGGAAGATCAGGCGGAGCAGCTGAACATCGCAGCCAGGATTACGTTCACGGGAAAACTGGCCGGTGATGAGCTGGCGCGCCTGTACGCGCGCGCGCATATTTTCCTTCTCCCCAGCGTCACCGCCGCCGACGGAGACCAGGAGGGAACACCCACGGTTCTTCTGGAAGCCCAGTCCATGGGGCTTCCCGTGATCTCGTCGTGGCACAGCGGAATCCCGGAAATCGTTCGAGACGGAAAAACCGGGATATTGAACCGGGAAAAAGACGTGGACGGCATCGCGGCCAGCCTGGAAACACTGGTTTCACGGCCGGAACTGCGCCGGGAAATGGGGCGGGCGGGCAGAGAGTTCGTTATGCGCAACTTCGATATCAAGGACCTGAACAATCGGCTCGCGCTGATTTATCGGCAAGCCGTGAGAGGAGGATGACATTAAAAAGCAGCATCTGGATACCTATCAAGGCCGAAATGTTTTGATCACCGGGGGCCTGGGCATGATCGGCAGCAGCCTGGCCATCCGCCTGGTGCAACAAGGCGCCGTCGTGCGCATCGCGGACAAGCGCATACCGCCATACGGTGCCAATGACTTCAATATCCGCGAAATCCGCGACAAGGTGGAAGTATATCCGGTAGATATCCGCGATCGGCTAGGCATGATCCCGCTGATCCGGGGCAGCGAAATCATATTCAACCTGGCCGGCCAGGTCAGCCATAACGACAGCCTGAACAACCCCCTGCTGGATACGGAAATCAACTACATCGGTCACCTCAATGTAATGGAGATCGTCAGGCGGGAAAACCCGGACATCCGCGTAATCCATGCCGGCTCGCGGCTGCAGTACGGGCCGATTCATCAATTGCCCGTGCCCGAATCCCACCCCCAGGAACCGTTGACTCCCTACTCGCTCAACAAATCCGCCGCGGAAAACATGTACCTGTTCTATCACCGCATTCATCGTGTTCCCGTGGTATTGTTCCGCATCGCCAATCCCTACGGCCCCCGGGGACAGATGCGGCACAACAAGTACTGCATGGTGAACTGGTTTCTGCGCAACGCCATGGAAGGCGGAGAAATCACCGTATTCGGAGATGGGAAACAGGTGCGGGATTACATCTACATCGATGACCTGGTCAGCGCACTGGCCCTGGCGGGCATCAATGACCGGGTGGTCGGACAGACCCTCAATGTGGGTTCCGGCGAGGGGACCCGTTTCATCGACATGGTGAACCTCATCCTGAAAACCGCAGGTTCCGGATCCTGCCGCATGGTGCCCTGGCCGGAAGACTACATCAACGTGGAAACCGGAGATTTTATCGCCGATATCAGCCGCATCCAATCCCTGCTGGAATGGAAACCGCGGGTTTCACTCGAGGAAGGCATCCGCCGCACGCATGATTACTACCGCATCCACCTGCGGCATTATATTGAGTAGGGATATTGGAAAGTTGAAGAGAAGGTCTCAGGTGACAGGAGGCAGAAAGACCCTGAATAAGGAATAAAGAAGAAAGAATAAGGTGGCAAACGTGTTTCCTCCCTCAACTGCCTCAACGGCTTCAGCCGAACGGTGATGAGGAAACTTGAGGCGCGGTGATGAAGTATCCAAAGGAGCTGTGATGACTTGCGCAGGGTGCAGAAACCTGAATCCGTCGCCTTGATTCAAATCCCAAATTCAAAATCCCAAACAAATTCAAATAACCAAAACACTGTTGTCCTAAGAAAA
>DBFQ01000056.1 GCA_002294665.1 Candidatus Aminicenantes bacterium UBA876 | reverse complement strand
ACCCGCAGCCGCCGACCAGCCGGACCTGCGCACGCGGGAAATGCCCCGGCCTACTGAGCCCCCCCAGGACCCGAAGGCCTCCTCAAGCGACCTGGGAGATTATGACATCCTGGGCCTGATCGCCCGCGGTGGCATGGCTGAAATATACAAGGCCAAGAAAAAAGGCGTAAAGGGATTCGAAAAAGTCCTCGCCATCAAAAAAATCCTGTCCGGATACGGCCAGGACGACAAGTACATCGAGATGTTTGTGGACGAGGCCAAAATCGCCGCCGAATTGACCCATCCCAACATCGTGCAGATTTACGACCTGGGCAAGAAGGACGATTATTATTTTATTGCCATGGAATACGTTCAGGGCAAGGACCTGCGTTTGATTTTAAAACGCACCGCTGGAACAGACCGCGTTTTCCCGGAAGAACTCGCCGTCTACATGATCATCAAGGTGCTGGAAGCCCTGAACTATGCCCATTCCGCCAAGGACAGCAAGGGCCGCAACCTCGAAATCGTGCACCGCGATATTTCTCCACCCAACATCATGATCTCCTACGGCGGTGAGGTCAAGCTGACCGATTTCGGAGTGTCCAAGGCCACGATAAAAGTGCACCAGACCCTGTCCGGCGCTCTGAAGGGGAAACTCCTGTACATGTCGCCCGAGCAGGCCCGGGCTGAGCGCGACATCGACCACCGTTCCGATCTGTATTCCGTCGGAATCATCTTTTTCGAATTGTTGACCGGTCAGAAACTCTTCATGGAAACTTCGGAGATGAAAGTACTGAAGCGGGTGCAACAGGGCCAGATCACGCTTCCTGAAGAAATCGGCGTCACCCTGGATGCCGAACTGGAACGTATCCTCCTGAAATCATTAAAACTGGAACGCGAAGAGCGATACCAATCCGCGTCGGATATGTTGTCCGACCTGGAATCCTACCTGCTCTCGCGGTACGACCACATCCCCGGATACCTTCACCTGGCCCATTTCATGAATGAATTGTTTCAGGAAGACATGTCAAGTGAGGGCGTGAAACTGGCGCTCAAGCCGTTGCCCTACCATATCAAGCGGCTGCAGACGGAACCCGCAGAGCCGCCTGTTTCCCGGGAAACCGGGGACCATGCGGATATCCATGTGGAAACCACCCAGCCCGAAGGCATTCCGCCGGATGCCCGTTTGAGTGATGAAGTCGAATCTGCGGATGAAGCGGCGCAGGAACCCGAGATTGAGTTTGTCTCGCTGGATGAAGAACAACACCCCATCCAACCTCAATTGGAAACGGATATTCCTGCTGCTCCCGCGGTTCATGGAGGAGAAGCATCCGGGCCAGACTTCAAACCGGAACCGGAAACCTTCGAGCCGGAGGAAGTGGAAGAACTGGAAGAAGTTGAACCCGAAGACAAGGCGGAGGCTCCGCTCAAGCCTATCGGGATCACGCCGCAATCAACCGCCGCCTCGCCCCCTGCCGCATCATTCGCGGCCACTCCCGGACAAAAGCCCGCCGCCGGAATCACTTCTGAACAGGCGCCCACTTTTGAAATCAAGCTGGATGAAGAAATCCCGGATGACAAGTACGCGGCGGAAGATAGCATCAACCTGGAGAAAGAACTGGCCGCCCTGGACAAAGGCTCCGCACGCCGCAGCAAGGCCTTCCTCTGGGTCCTGTTGTCTCTGGCCGTGGTCGCGGCCGGGGTCATCTGGTACATGACCAGCCGTACGGGCGAGCCGCAATCGCAACTCACACCCTCCGCCGCTGAAATCAGCCGTCAACAGGCGCAACAACCCGCAGAGACGGCGGAGGACGCAACCAATGCGGCGCTCAGCGAAACCGCCACGGATGCCGGGGAGTCAACGCTTCCTGAACCACCGGCTGTATCCGGGCAGGAAACCGAATCCAGCGCGGCTGAAATCCGCCCGGAGGCTCTCGCAAAAAAAACTGAATCAGAAAAAGCCCCGAGCGTAAAACCACGAATCGACAGCAAACCCGCCGCGGAACTCCCCACCCTCAAAAAACCGGAAGCGCGTAAACCCGAACCTCAACCCAGAGAAACCACACCGCAATCCGCGGCTGTACGTGGCGAAACTCAGACCCGGCAACCATCCGCGACGAGCGAAAAGCCGACCGCAGTTACGCCGAAGCCCATAGAGAAAAAAGATGCCCCCGCAACTGCCGCTGAAACAGAACCCCAGCCTGCCGCGGAAGATGCCATGGAAGAAAAACCCGCAACCCCTCCGGTTGAAACCGCCGCTGAAGAGGTAAAGCCCGCAGAACCCGCTCCGGCCCAGGAAGTCGTAACCGAAGGTCAAATCGCCTCCAGCGTCGACACCCTGCCGGTCGCGGTTTCCACCCCCTATCCGGAAATCAGCCGCCGCGCGCTGCGCGGCTTGAAGCAGAACGCGACCGTGTTGATCAGCTTTCTCGTGAATCACTTCGGCAAAGTGGAACGCATCAAGTTCATCCGCCGCTCCGGAGTGCCGGATATCGACATGGAGATCGCCCGCACCGTCTCCAACTGGACATATCGACCCGCGGTCAAACAGGGCAAGAAAGTAAAACTATGGCAGACCAAATCGATCGCCATTAAAAAATAAGGAGAGAAAGATGCCAGAACTGAAACCCGAAGACAAATCCTTCTACGAATCCACCATGAAGGAAGCCAAGAAAAAGATCGAGATAATCGATGCCAAGGTTGAAGAGGAGTTGGCCCGGGTCAAGAAGTTGATCAGCGAACTCCAGGAACAGAAAAAGGCCGTGCGCCAGATCTATGACGGAGCCGCCGTCATCCTCAATGCCCCCAACGAGTTCGAAGAAGAGGAAAACCAGGACTGACGCACCCGGCTTGCCCTTTGTTTCATGAACTATACACAGGCCTTGCAATACCTGGATTCCGTCCAGGATAAAGGCGCCAAACTGGAGTTGGCCAACATCCAGAGCCTGATTCGACAGCTTCCCTTTGACATCTCAGGCATCGATTTCATACAGGTGGCCGGCACCAACGGCAAAGGTTCGACCAGCCATTACACGGCGTCGATCCTGCAGGAATCCGGATTGCGCACCGGCCTGTTCACTTCCCCCCACCTGCAGACCATTCGCGAACGCATCATCGTTGACGGCAGACCGATCACCCCGGAGGCATTCGCGCGTTCCCTGAGCGCCGTAAAAGAAATCTCTGAAAACCTGGTGCGGCAAGGCAGGATCACCAACATGCCGACGTTCTTCGAGCATACCTTCCTGACCGCCATCCATTACTTCCACGTTTCCGGGGTTGATGCCGCGGTAATGGAAGTCGGCCTTGGCGGAAGGCTGGATGCCACAACCTCGCTGAATCCCGTAGTGACGGCAATCACCAACATTTCCCGCGACCATACCAAAACCCTGGGCAGGCGCATCCAGGATATCGCGCGCGAAAAGGCCGGCATCATCAAGTCCGGAGTTCCCCTGGTATGCGGATGCCCCGCGACAACCCCTTCCCAGCGGATCATACGGGATATCTGTACGGAAAAAGGCGCCTCCTTCCACCCGGTTACGCGCACCCGGTCGGATTTAAGCGTAGAGATGACGCCGGAAGGTTATGCCTGTGTTTATCAATCCGCCGATTCGATTTATCATTACCGTGTGAGCATGAACGGAATTCACCAGGGCCGCAACGCGGCCACCGCCATCCGCATCGCCGAGATTTTCCTGGCGGAACGTGCGCCTCTTTCCGCATCCGCGGTCGCGACCGCCATATGGAATACATCGGTACCCGGGCGCATCGAATGCATCCCGGGAGATCCGACGATTTTTCTTGACGGCGGCCACAACCTCGAAGGCACGCGCGTACTGACCCGTTTCCTGGCGGAGCGCAACTTGAGCCGGCTGACAGTCATTTTCGGCGTATTGCGTGACAAGCCCTATCGACAGATGGCGCAAATGATCGCACCGTTCGCCGCTAAAATCATTGTCACCGAGCCCGAATCAAAGCGGGCTTTGCCCGCTGAAACTACGGCGCGATGCTTTCCGGAATCCATTGCAAGCGTGATTGAGCGCGATTACGCAAAAGCACTGCAGACGGCACGCGCATACGGCCGCACGATCCTGATTACAGGATCTCTATACATGGCCGGCGCCATGCGCTCCCATATCCTTGGAGAGGAACCATGAACCGGGAAAAATTCCAGCAGGCCACGGATCAATACAACGAATTGAAAGCCCGGCTGAACGCCGGCATGATCACGGTCAGCGACCTCAAGCAGGCGTTAAAGAAGTTGATGATCGTTGATGAGGATGGCCACTACTGGATGATCGGCGGAAAAAGCGGTCTCTGGTATCGCCACGACGGGACACAATGGATTCAGCAGGATCCTCCCCTGGAAGCGCAAAAGGAACCGGAGTGGGAAAGCCAGCATTCGCGCCGGCGGGAAGAATCGGCGCAACCGCAGCGGGAATTTCTTTCCCCCGGCGAAAGCGAACGCAGGGAAACCCCGGCGATGCAACAGCCAACGCATTCCGCGTCCGGCCATGATCCGGCCGCGGACAACCTCGAAATCCAACCCGACCGCCGCAGCGACACCCGGGAGGCGGACCTGCCGGTCGTCACCTTTACCCAGCCCTCCGCCGCATCGCCACATGAATCCAAGGCGGGCCAGGCTGTCGATGAAAGCACCCAGCCGATGGCTCCCTCCGTTGGAAATACCGTTAATTGCCGCGTATGTGACGCGGTGATTCCCGCTGACGCCGAGTACTGTTCCGCCTGCGGCGCCAACCAGAACGAAATCGTTCCCCCCCGGCGTTCAGCCGCCCGTTTCCGCGAAGTGCCGGCAGGCGTCACCGTGCTGCAGGTACGATCCATCAACCCCATCTCCATGCTTTACCTGCTGGGAGGACTGGGCCTGATCATCGGGGTCGTTCTGGGAGCGGCCTTCGGCACTTTCCCGATTATGGGCGATCTGATCTACCAGTTCCCGCGCATGTTGCAGGAGACCCGGGGCAAAATCCAGGGAGGGTTGATTTTCGGCGTTCTGGGGGGAATCATCGGCTTCCTTTCGCTGGCCGTCACCGCTGTGATCGCATCCGGACTCTACAACGTCTTGGCGGAACTCTTCGGGGGAATACGCATACGAGTGCGTTCGTAAAAGATGTTTGTCCTGCAGGACCTGAGGTATTGGCGCCTGGTACTGGCGATCTGGGTCGTGCTGGCTTTTTTCTTCCTGCTGGTACGGCTGCTGCGCCGACGCCGCTAACCGGTTAAAGCATCATTGTGAGGAATGGGGGCTGACCACCCGCAAGGTCTGTTCCGCGATCTCCAATTCCTCGTTTGTGGGAATCACCATCACCGTAACCGCGGAACCTGAAGCCGAAATAATGCCGAACTCGCCCTTGACGCTCGCGTTGCGTTCGCGATCCAGGCGGATGCCCAGACAATCCAGGCGTTCCAGGACACGCTCTCTTAAATCGGTATCGTTCTCGCCGATTCCGGCGGTAAACACCACGATATCGGCGCCGTTCATTACCGCCGTGTAGGCTCCCAGGTACTTGCGGATTCGGTGAACCAGGATTGACAAAGCCAGGCGCGCCTGTTCATCACCTTCATCCGCCCGGGTATGCACATCACGCATATCGGAGCTCAACTGGCTGACACCCTGCAGGCCGCTGCGCTTGTTGAGAATGCGGTCCATCTCCTCAACCCCGATACCCTGGTTGCGCATGATGTAAAGGGGAATGGCCGGGTCGATATCCCCGCAGCGGGTCCCCATCATCAACCCTTCCAGCGGAGTGAATCCCATGCTGGTATCAACCGAACGCCCCTTCTCCACGGCCGTGATGGATGAGCCGTTTCCCAGGTGGCAGGTAATGATATTCAGCGCGCTCAAGGGTTTGCCGAACTTCAGCGCCGCCTGCCTGGCCACGTAATGGTGGGATGTGCCGTGAAATCCATAGCGACGGATCCGGTGTTGTTCATAGTATTCATAGGGAATGGGGTAAATATACGCCTCGGGCGGCATGGTCTGGTGGAAAGCGGTGTCAAACACGGCCGCGTTGGGCACCTCCGGAAGGATGCGGCGACAGGATTCGATACCGGTGATGTTGGGCGGATTATGCAGCGGCGCCAGGGGGATACATTCACGCAACGCCTGCATGACCCGGTCATCGATCAATACGGTGCGCTGAAACTTCTCTCCGGCGTGCACCACGCGGTGCCCCACGGCGAAGATCTCCCGCCGGTCCGTCAACACTCCCAGTTGGGGATGGGTCAAATGTTCAATGATCAGCTTGATGCCTTCCTCGTGATTCTTGACCGGTCGTTCCACCCGGGTTCTGCTGTCTCCACTTTGAAACGTGAGGCAGGAACCTTTGATGCCGATGCGTTCGAGCAAGCCGCCGGCCAGTACATCGCGTTGACGCATGGAAATGAGTTTGAATTTAATCGACGAACTTCCACTGTTGATGACCAGAATTTTCATTTTGCCTCGCTGGAGAGAAACCGGATATCCATCATCCATTATACGCAATCTCACCTCCCGCGCAAGAAGTTCAGGCGGATTTCAGCGTATCTTTCCGATGAGAAACGACGTCCGCCTTTGGCGCGCGGATGCGATATGATAGGATGGATGCCGGAGGTATTCATGCTGATCGATTCCATAGTGAAACGCCGCTCCATCCGCCGCTACAGGCAGGAACCGCTAGATCCGGAAAAGCTGCAACGCATACTGGAAGCCGCGCGACTGGCTCCCACCGCCAAGAACCGGCAGGACTGGAAAATGGTGGTGGTAAATGACCCGGTACAGCGTGACGCCCTGGTGGAAGCCGCCGCCCCCCATCAGCCTTTCATGCGCCAGGCAGCGGTGATCCTGGCCGTCTGCGCCTTGAATCCCGAGTACGTGATGCGTTGCGGTATTCCCGCTTACCCGGTTGATCTGGCGATTGTGCTCGACCATGTCAGCCTGCAGGCCGCGCGCGAAGGCCTGGGTACCTGCTGGATCGGTTCGTTCAACCAGGAACCCGCGCGCAGGGTGTTGGCGGTTCCCGATCCGATCGTGATCGTACAATTGATGACGCTCGGCATCCCGGACGAGGATCCGCCCCCCGCGCCCCGCAAGCCATTGCAGGATCTGGTTTGTTTCAACAACTGGGAATCCCGCTAAGGAATACGATAAATCCTGTGCAATTGCAGTCCCAGGCGCAGGCCGCGAATGCCGTCGCTCACGCATTGTCGGAAGAACTCGCCTGTCGTCCGGCAGCCGTTCTTTTCCCGGGCATTCGGCTGCAGGTAAAAGATCGCCCGCGGCATCTGCCTGCGCAAAGTCTTTACCACGTCCACGGTCAACTCCGGAACAACCACCAGTTTGACTTCATGCGCCAGGCAGCGGATGCGCGGATCTGTCCGGTACCCGGCGGCGGGTTTGGGGGCAACCGCCCACCAATGGATCGCCAGATCCTGGTAATGGAGCCCATTGGTTTCCACGGACAGGAAAAACCCGGACCTGCTCAACTCGATCACCAATTGCGCCAGATCCTGTTCCAGGGGCTCGCCGCCGGTGATCACCACCTGGATGCCCGGAAAAGGCGCCAGGCGTGACACCTCGCGCATAATCCCAGCCACAGTCATTTCCCTGCCGCCGGAAATGGCTCGCGGAGTGTCACAGAATTCACAGCGCAGGGAACAGCCGGCCAGGCGTACGAATACGGCGGGCTCCCCCATGCGCGCGCCTTCTCCCTGAGCCGAGAGAAAGATTTCAGCGATCTTCACGATAGCGGGCCCCGGCGTTTTCCGATTCCCACACCATCACGGATTGTACCGGGTACTCCTCTTTCAACAGCCGGTAAAAATGGCGCGCCAGGTTTTCCGCCGAAGGTGAACCGGGAACAACTTCATTCAGCAGGCAATGGTCCGGCAGGATCTCACGCAGGCGTTCGCGCACGTGCGTGAAGTCAAAACTGATACCGGAATCATCCAGGTTGTTGCCGATCAGCGTCACCTCCACCTGGAAAGTATGTCCATGCATGTGTTCACACTTGCCCTGGTAGTGTTCAAGATAATGCGCCGCGGAAAACTTTTCCTTAACCACCAGTTCCCAACCCATAGCGGCCCTCCTTTTTCAAACGCGTGACAAGCGGGTCTTCCATCCCCAGTTCCCTGAATGCGGCAAAGCGGATATCACAGGAAGCGCAATGTCCACAGGGGATTTCGCCGCCCCGGTAGCAGGATACCGAAGTGGAATAATCGGCACCCAATGAAAATCCCAGCAGCACGATCATCTTCTTGGTCAGCCGGGCCAGCGGGAGGTGTAACTGGAAACGACGACCCCGCTTCTGCGCAGCGGTACCGGCGTTGATCGCGGCTTCCATGCGGGCGGCGAAAACCATGGTCGTATCCGGATAGTCCGGGGTGTCAATACTGTTGAATCCGGTCACCAGGTGGAAAATATCCCGGGATTCAGCCCAGGCCGCGGCCAGTGAAAGAAAAATCCCGTTGCGAAACGGCACGTAGGTGCGCGGCACGCAGAAAGATTTGCGAGATTCAGCCAGAGATTCAGGGATTTCTCCACCCTCCCCCACCAGCGCGGATTTCACCCAGCCCTTGAGGGGCAGGTTGAAAAGCCGCCACTCAACCCCGAGGCGTGCGGTGGTACGGCGGGCGCATTCGATCTCCACGGCATGGGTCTGATCATAGGCAAAAGTCAGAGCGGCCACGGAACCGAATCGATCCAGGGCCCAATACAAAGCCGTCGTCGAATCCAGGCCTCCGGAAAAGACAACCGCCGCAACCGCTGAGTTCATACCCGCATTTTACCCCGGACCGACCCTCTTGCCAAGCCCGCATCGGCTTTTATGACGGTTGATCCGGCTGGCGTTTTGGGGTAAACTGTGAAGCGAAATCAGCTATTTCAAGGAGGCCTACATGGCAGTCAATCTGCGCAACCGGCATTTTCTGAAACTCCTGGATTTCACTCCCGGAGAGATCACATTCCTGCTTGACTTGTCCGACGCGTTAAAAACAGCCAAATACACGGGAACCGAACAGCCGCGGCTGACGGGGAAACAGATCGCCTTGATTTTCGAAAAATCTTCCACGCGCACGCGCTGCGCATTCGAGGTGGCCGCGCGGGACCAGGGCGCATTCGTCACTTACCTGGGCCCTTCGGGCTCACAGATCGGCCACAAGGAATCGATGAAAGATACGGCCCGCGTGCTGGGAAGGATGTATGACGGCATCGAATACCGCGGTTTCGGCCAGGAGATCGTCGAAGAACTGGCCCGTCACGCGGGCGTGCCGGTATGGAACGGTTTGACCAACGAGTTTCATCCCACCCAGGTGCTGGCGGACTTCATGACCATGCGCGAGCACGCGCGCCGCGACCTGCGTGAGGTCACCTTCTGCTACCTGGGCGACGCCCGTTTCAATATGGGCAACTCCCTGCTGGTCGGCGGCGCCAAAATGGGAATGGACGTGCGCCTGGCCGCTCCGAAAGCGTTTCAGCCCGACCCGAACCTGGTGGCAGACTGCCGTGCCATCGCGGAAGACACCGGAGCCAGGATCACCATCACCGACAACGTGGACCAGGCGGTCAAAGGCGCGGACTTCCTCTATTCAGATGTCTGGGTATCCATGGGAGAACCGGAATCGGTATGGCAGGAGCGCATCGCGGCGCTGAAGCCATTCCAGGTGAACCGGGACGTAATGGAAAAGACCGGAAAACCGGACGCATGCTTCATGCATTGCCTCCCCGCTTTTCATAACCGTGACACCAAAGTAGGCGAAGAGATCTTTCAGAAGTACGGCCTGGACGGCATGGAAGTGACAGAAGAGGTGTTTGAGTCACCGGCATCAATCGTGTTTGATGAAGCGGAAAACCGGCTGCATACGATCAAGGCCGTTATGGTGGCCACGCTGGGAAATTAATTTCCGCCGGCCGAAGTTCATGCATCCGCGGCAGCCCCGGGAATTCGCCCGCTTTGTCCGGCGATTCGATGCCTACGTACGCTCATTCAAAGGCACTGACGCCTATGTGAACACCAATATCGACATCAAGATCGAGCACACCCACCGGGTGTGTCGCCATGCCCTGGATATCGCGGATTCACTGGAACTTTCCCGGGAGGAGCGCAAGACGGTTTTCCTCACGGCGCTTTTTCACGATATCGGGCGTTTCCCCCAGATCCACGATTACGGCACATTCAACGACCGCTCTTCCATCAACCATGCCGTGCTGGGGGTTCGGGAAATCAAGGCGCACGACCTGCTGGCGGGATGTGCCTTCGATGAGCAGATCCGCATCCGCACGGCGATCATGTTTCACAACCGCCACACGCTCCCCCCCGGATTGACTTCCGCCACCTGCCGCTTGTGCCGCATTCTTCGCGACGCCGATAAGATGGACATCCTGGACGTGCTGATCCATTACTATTCTTCAGCGGAAAACGGCAGCAACCCCGCGCTGGACCTCGAACTTCCCACAGGTTCATCCCTGTCCGCCGCGGCTCTGACCGATGTCGAAACCGGACGCTGCGTGGCCATTGAAAATGTCCATTCGGTTCAGGATTTCCGCCTGCTTCAGGCCGCCTGGGTGTTTGACATCCATTCCGCCTGGGCCATGTCAAGGCTGCGCCGCATGGGGCAGATTCAATGGCTTTTGCGGCAATTGCCCGCCGGAGCCGCAGCCGAACGGGCCGCGCGCCGCATCAACGACTACATGGATAACTTCACGCCCACGCTGTCTTCTGATCCAGCCAACGGCTGATCGCCTCAAGCAGGTCATCCGCGACCAGATCGGGCTTCAGCTCGCCCGCGGCCAGCGCGAGTTCGGTTTTCGCCCCATAACCGGTGCGCACCAGGGCGGTATGGCACCCGGCGGCCGCCCCTGCCGCAAGGTCGGTGTATTTATCCCCGATCATGAGTGAGCGGGACAGGTCCAGTTCCAGGTCCGCAGCCGCCTGAAAAAGCATCCCCGGAGCGGGTTTGCGCAGGTGACTTTCAACGGCAAATTCCGCCACTTTTCCCCGTGGGTGAAACGGGCACCAGTAAACGGCGTCAATGCAAACCCCCTGGTTCTCGAGAACGTCCAGCAATCGGTTGTGCAGCGTTTTTACCTGTTCCACGCTGCAGATCCCCCTTGCCACGGAAGATTGATTGGTGACCAGGACCACGCAGAACCCCGCAGCGCGCAAATGCCGCAACGCTTCAGGCACAAAGGGGAAAAGGCTGACCTGCTCGAAAGAACAGATATATCCGCGCTCCTCAATCAGCGTTCCGTCACGGTCCAGGAAAACCGCCGGCCTCATCGTGGATCCGCCGCACTCCATCGCGCCACGGTTTCAAGCGCTTCCCGCACCTCACTCACGGAAATCGCGCGCATGCAGGTATGTTCACGACATTGACGGCGCTTGCAGGGGGAGCAGGGCGTATGCTGCCGCAGCATGCGTATGGCGCTCGACCGTGGCGCATAACGCCGCGGGTCAGTCGGTCCGAAAATGGCGACCACCGGAGTTCCCACCGCGGCGGCGACATGCATCATTCCCGAATCGTTGGTAACGAATACGCGGCAAAGAGAGGCGGCGGCGATGGACTCCGCCAGCGAAAGACTCCTGGCCAGGTTCAGTGTGCGACCGGGCGCAGCTGCCGCTAAAGATGCCAGGCGCTCGTGGTCGTTTGCAGCACCGAAAAGCAGGATGGAAGCAAGGGGGTGGGCCGCCGAAACCGTTTGAATCAGCTCATAATAGCGTTCATGCGGCCATTCTTTGGCCTGGCCGTAAGCCGCGCAAGGCGAGATCCCGATCCAAGCGGCGCTTTCCCGGTCGCAAAGATCGAGCAACTTGCGGCGGACCCGGTCCTTGAATGAATCGGGTACAAGCCATTCCGGTTCGGGAGCCGGGTCAGCGGGGATACCCAGATGCGCAGCCGCCAGATCCATGTAGGCGTCCACCTGACGGGATTCATCCCCGGTCCATGCCACCCTTCGGGTCAGCATAAAGTCGCGGCCGTCACGGCAAAACCCGGTCAGACGACGAATGCCCGCCATGCGGAACATCAGTGCCGATCCAAATGAGTTGGTCAAGAGCAAACCGCTTTTCGCAGTTGATCGCCGGAGTCGACGGGAACCGGAAAATACTTCCCGCCACCCCCCGGTCGCGGGCAGCCTGACAAGCGGGTGTGCGTGAAGGGGCGAAACCAGGGGCGGGGTAAACAGATCGGCCAGATGCGGGCGCGTGACCAGCAAGATATCTTCCGGGGCCAGGTGCGATTCCAGCAACCGCAGCGCTGGAAGGGCCATCACGCAATCGCCGATCCAGTTGGGGGTGCGAACCGCCAGGGTCATTCCAGAGCGGATGGGTCGTCTTCGTCTATTTCAACATCCTCATCGACATCGTCCAATGACTCGGCATCGGATTCGTCGGAATCCACGTCGGAATCATCCGTGCTGTCATCTTCATCCTCGTTATCGTAATCGGATGCGTCTTCGTCGGCATCGCCTGCCGCTTCCTCATCCGGTTTTTCAAACGACACGTTCTTGGTCATGCCGTAGGCATTCACGCCCGCGTCCACCTCATCCGTTTCGTTTTCATCGGGAGCGTCGCCGAAAATCGACAGGTCCGGCTTTCTTGGGCTCCCATCGGTGATTTCGTAACCGACCAGGCCGCGATTGAGTTCCTCGATGGCGATGGTCAGCGGATTCTCCGCATTCATGTCGATTTTCTTGCGTCCGCCCTGCAGCAACTGCCTGGCCCGTTTCGCGGCCAGGATCACCATACGGAATTTGCTGTCTATGAATTTATTTGTTTCCAATATTGTCCTCCTTCCGCCTTGGCTCACGCGGGGGGAAACAGACCAACCGGCTGCTCGTTGCAGGAGAATGGTCCGGAAAAACCACGTATATTATAGCAAAGAGCCGTCCATACCGTCAACAGCAGGCTACCAGGAACGATACGTGCTGCCGTCAAGGGCGGTCTTTTCAGACAGGGAATACACATCCCAGACATTCTCGCCTCCCCATTGGTCGCTGTCACGCTTGTCCTGGAAGGAACGCAATCCCCATTCCCGCGCAGCGGTCATCGGGTCTTCGGGAATCCGGCGCAGGAAACGTTCGACACGGCGATTCCCTTCCTTGTCTTTGTACTCCAGCCCCTTGACCAGGTCATCCAGGTTCTGCGGCAGAAAATAGCGATCATCATCCATTTCAACCTTGTGTTCCCTGGCGAATTCACGGTAGGCGTCAATCGCGTTACGCAACTGCCGCAGGGCGCGCCTTAATTCGACTTCCTGTCCGCGTTGAATGGATGTCTGGGCCACGGGAACGGCCACCGCCGCCAGTACGGCGATAATGACCACCACCACGATCAATTCGACCAGGGTGAAGCCGGCCCTTCGTTTCATCAATGTCTGCGATCGCGATTGCGGCTGTCCCGGCCTGGACCGTCACCGCCGCGATTGTACCGCGAACGGCTGTCCCGGCCGCGGGAATCCCGGCTGCGGGAATCACCGCCCTGGTTCTCGCGCTCACGGGGCGGACGGGAGCCGCCCTCGTCACGACTGCCGCCTTCCGGCTCGGGCAACAATTCGCGGATCGAGGCCTTGACCCGGCCGTCACGATCGATATGGATCACCTTGACTTCAACTTCCTGACCGATCTCGAAGTTCATGTCATGGATGCTGGGAATCCTGCGGTGGGAGATCTCGGAAATATGCACCAGGGCTGAAGCACCGCCGAGAATATCCACGAAGATCCCATACTCTTCAATCCGGGTGATTTTGCCCGGGTAGGTCATGCCGATTTCCGGAGAAGCGGTCAACGCTTTGATGCGCTCCCGCACCTTATCGCCCAGTTCATTGTTGGCGGCGGCAATGGTCACTTTGCCGTCATCATCCACGTTGATTTTCACATTGTAGGTAGCGGTCAATTCCTTGATGGTCTTGCCGCCGGGACCGATGAGGTCGCGGATCTTGTCGGTGTCGATCTGCATGGTCATCATGACCGGGGCGTATTCGGATAATTGCTCAGCCGGGTGATCAATGGCGCTGTTCATCACGCCGATTATGTGCAGCCGGGCCTCGCGGGCCTGATTCAAGGTGGCGTCGATGATCTCGTCGCTCAACCCATCGATCTTGATATCCAGCTGTACGGCGTTGATTCCCTTGGCGGTTCCGGCGACTTTGAAATCCATGTCGCCGAAATGATCTTCGAACCCGGCGATATCGGTAAGCACCACGTACTGGTCCTTTTCCTTGACCAGGCCCATGGCGATCCCCGCCACGGCGCTGCGCATCGGCACACCCGCCTGCATCAGGGCCAGCGAAGTGCCGCAGACCGTCGCCATGGAACTGGAACCGTTCGATTCCATGATATCCGAGACCACGCGAATGGTATAGGGAAACTCTTCGTAAGCGGGCAACATGGGACGGATCCCCTTCCAGGCCAGGTTACCATGTCCGATTTCCCTGCGCCCGGCCCCCCTGAGGAAGCTGACCTCTCCGACCGAGAAGGGCGGAAAGTTGTAGTGGAGCATGAAGTGGCGGAAACTTTCACTGGAATTGGCGATATCGTCAATGCGCTGGGCGTCGTCTTCAGAACCGAGCGTGACGGTGGCCAGGGCCTGGGTTTCACCCCGTGTGAACACCGCAGAACCATGGGCGCGGGGAAGCACGCCCAATTCCACCGCAAGGTTGCGGATCTCGTTCAGGGCGCGGCCGTCGTTGCGCTGGCGTTTCTCCAGCAAGCGCTTGCGGAACATATCGTGCTCGAGTTGATGGAAGGCGCGCTTGTACTTGGGTAGAAGCTCTTCATCCGCCGCATCCGCGAACGCTTCGTTTTCAATGGCCGCGATCTCTTCACGACGCTTGACCCGATCCTGAATGAAAATCGCGTCCTGGAGGCGATCGCCGAATTTGCCGGCCAATTCCGCCAGGATCTCCGCGTAGCGGGTATCGGGTTCCACAACCATTTTATCCGGATTGATCAATTCACGTTGGGCGGCACAGAGTTTCTGAATGATCTCCTTGCCCAGGATCAACCCCTGCTTCAGCAGGTCTTCGCTGAACTGGTCACCCTCCGCTTCCATCATGACCACATCGTCTTCGGTTCCGGCCAGCAGCAACACCATTTCGAATTCCTTTTCATTGGTGGCGTCCCGGCCGGGATTGATAATGAAACGTCCGTCGCGGCGGCCGATCTTGACCGCGGCGACAGGGGTGTCAAACGGGATGGTGGATGACATCAGCGCCGCCGAAGCGCCGGTAATGCCCATGGCATCGTAATCCACGCTGAAATCCGCGCTCAGCAACAGGGCGATCACCTGGGTTTCATTAAAGAAACCTTCGGGGAAAAGCGGGCGGATGGGTCGGTCGATCAAGCGGCTGAGTAACACTTCCCGCTCAGACGGCTTGCCCTCGCGCTTAAAAAATCCACCGGGTATCTTGCCCCCGGCGTAGTTGTTCTCACGGAAATCCACCATCAAGGGAAAGAAGTCCTGGCCTTCACGGGCATCTTCCTTCATATTGGCGGTTACCAGGATACGGTTGTCCCGGTAGGACAACAAAGCCGAGCCGTTGGATTGCTTGGCCCAGCGATGGGTTTCAATGGTCAGGGTATTCCCGTCCAGATCAATTTGTATGGTTTTCTGCATTTTTTTCTCCAATAAAAAATGACGCGACGAAACGCGCTTGTGGATAGGATTCGATCAAGCCTTACTTTCTCAGATTCAGATCCTTCAATACCCGGGTGTAAGTGTCGAAATTCTTGCGCTTCAGGTATTTCAGGAGCTTCCGCCGGCGAGACACCAGGGACAGCAGACCGCGGCGGGAGTGGTTGTCCTTTTTATGGGTCTTGAAATGTTCAGTCAAGTTCTTGATGCGGGTGGTCAAGACGGCGACCTGAACTTCTTCGGAACCGGTATCCGCATCATTGCGGTGGAAACGGTCAATCAATTTCCGTTTCTCCTCAGTCGTAATACTCACAATTTCCTCCTGTCTTTCTGTTCGATTCGTAGTCGTTGTTCCTATTCTATCAGAAACCACCGCCAAAGTAAATCAATCCCGCAAGATTCCACCAGGAACCAAGGATTGGATCAATCCGCCCGGAAACTTTCCTGTCTGGATTGCGTAAACACGGATGAAGATGGTTCCAGGCAGTGATCGAACATTCAGTCCATCTGCACCGGGAGGATTCCAGCCATGATCGAAGTCGAAAAACTCAGCAAGCGTTTCCGCCTGACCCGGAAACAGAAGCGCGAAATGGGCCTCAAGGGAGATTCACCCTACATCTGGCCGGTCAAGGAAATCAGCTTTACCTGTCGACCCGGGCGGGTTTTCACCCTGCTCGGCCCCAATGGAGCCGGCAAAACCACCACCCTGAGGCTGATCGCCACGATGCTCAAGCCGACAGAAGGGACAATCCGTGTCGCCGGCTACGACACCCGGCAAGAACCCCGCAAAGTACGGTCCAGCATCGGATTTCTGACCGGGACCACCGGCCTTTACGGCCGCCTCACCGCAGACGAAATTGTGCGCTATTACGCCGACTTGAATTCCATTGACCGCGATACCTTCGAAAAAAACCGCAAGCACCTGTTTGACCTGCTGGACATCCATCCTTTCGCCAACCGCCGTATCGCCAAACTCTCCACCGGGATGCGACAGAAAGTCTCCATCGCGCGTACCATGATCCACGACCCGGAAGTAGTGGTTTTTGATGAACCCACCACCGGCCTCGACGTGATTACCGCCCGGGCCATCATCGAGTTGATCCGCCGTTGCCGCCAGGATGGAAAAACCGTAATCTTCTCCACCCATATCATGGGCGAGGTCAACCTGTTGAGTGACGATCTGGCGATCATCCACGAAGGGCGCCTGCTCTTCAACGGCCCGTTCGCGGATTTCCGCGACCAGTGCCAGTCGCGTACCATTGAAGACGAATTCATCCGCCTGGTCCAGGAGGCCTGACATGAAAAAAACGGCAATCATTTTCCGCAAGGAACTAAAGGACACTCTGCGCGACCGCCGTACCCTGGTGGTGATGATATTGATTCCACTGCTGCTCTTTCCCGTCCTCATGTCCATATCCACCCGCATCATGATGCGGCAGCACAAGGAGGCCGAAGTCAAGGAATTGAAACTGGCGCTGGCGCTCAACAACAATGCCGCTTCTTTCCAGGAGGTGCTGAAAAAACATCCCAAGGTAACCGTAATCCGCGATATCCCGGAAGAAGAGTTCGAGAGCGCCATCCGCGCGGAAAAAATTGATTTCGCCCTGGCTTTCGCCGCTGATTTCGACCGCGTGGTCGCCGCGCATGCCCCCGGAACGGTGCGCTTCTACCTGAAATCATCCCAGGAAACCGATCTCACATCAAAACGCATCCGTTCGATCCTGGACGAGTACAAAGAAGAACTGCTTTCAAAACGCCTGGCGGAAATGAAGCTGGAACGGCGTGTATTCGAGGTTGTCAGCGTGGACAAGCACGATATCGTGACGGTCAAGGAGCGCATCGGGGAGGCGATCGGTGGTTTCCTTCCCTATATTTTTGTAATTTTCTGTTTCGTGGGCGCCATGTATCCGGCCATCGACCTGGCCGCAGGCGAGAAAGAGCGGGGAACAATCGAGACCCTGCTGGCCTCCCCCGCCACCCGCCTGGAGATCGTCCTGGGAAAATTCAGCCTCGTCTTTCTTACCGGACTGGTATCAGCCGCGATGTCGATCCTGGGACTTTACATTGCCTTGCAACAAACCCAGGGAATACCCGATGACCTGTTTTCCGCCCTGGTCAAGATCATCGATATCCGTTCGATCCTGCTGATGTTCTCGCTGCTGATTCCGCTCTGCATATTTTTCGCCGCCATCCTGTTGTCGATTTCCATATTCGCCCATAGTTTCAAAGAAGCGCAGAACATCATGACTCCGATGAATATCCTGGTGATCGTTCCCGTTTTCATCGGCCTCTTTCCCGGATTCAAGTTGAACGCACTCACCGCGCTGATCCCGGTACTCAACGTATCCCTGGCCACGCGTGAAATCATTGCCGGCAGCATTCAACCCCTGCTGTTGCTCGCGGTTTTTCTCTCGTTGACGGTATTCGCCGCTCTCAGCCTGGTGTTCTGCACCCACTGGTTCCGGAAAGAGAGCGTGATTTTCCGCGCGGGATAAAAATAAGTGAAAAGTGAAAAGTAGTACTGCGGGCGGGTTTTAAACCCGCCCGCAGTACATCCAGTTGAAAAAAAGGTGACAAGCGATTCAGGCAAGGGGTGGTTCGTGAACCGCCCCTTCAGAATATGGAATAAAGAAGAAGGAATAAGGTGCAATAATCACATGGGTTTTTTATTCCTTATGCATTATTCCGGCCTTTTCCCCGCCAATCGCCTCAGGCCTCTCGCCCGGGGCGGCCACGGGGGGCCGCCTCTACACCTGATACCTGCCTCCAACTTTCCAGCTCTCCAACTCCCCAACTTTCCAACCCTATCTTATACCTTCCAGTACGCTGCGTAATCACCCGGTCCGGGCACGACCAGGGTGAAGAACCCGTCGGCAGGGAGTGCCTGGACCAGCCTTGCCTTTAACCGCCACTCCAGGTTGATATCAAAACTATCGCCCGGTTCCAGGTCCAGTTCGGCCAGCATGAATCCACACTCCAGCAGGGTTCCGGCCGCGACCGTCCCGAAACGGGATGCGGATGGCAGGGAGAACCTGCGCACCGGGCCGCCGGCCTTGCTCACCCCCATTTTCCAGGTCATTCCCCGGCGCAGCAATTCATCGGCCCGGCCACGGAGATCGAACCGCAGATAAAACCGCCCGTTTCCGAAACCGTAGTAGGCGGCCGTCACCAGCGACTCGCCGGCATGCATGGCACTTTGCCCCGAATACACATCCAGGTGGCCGGCGTCACGCCACTCGAAAAAATGGCTGACCTCCCCATCCAGGAGGGGGTTGAGGGGACGCGCGGGCAATCGGGAAGCATCCCCACCCGCGACTTCCGCCCGCGACAACGGTGAAGACAGCTCAGCCGGCGCTTCAGAACCGGTCAGCTCGTAAACGCAGCGAAGGTTCAGGCGAAAAAGGCGGTCAAAAACGTCCAGGTCCGCGGTGTGATGTTCCGGACCGTACCACCAGAACCAGTCACTTCCCTGGGCCACATCCAGGCAGTGACGCGCTTCGGCGGCCCGGTCCTGCGCCAAATTATGGCGTGTGCGTTCAAAATGACTGCGTGCGCGTTCGAGTTGCGCCCAGGCGCGGCGGTCGGTTTCATCGCCGATCCAGATATCAAAGTTGCCGTTGATCCATGAGCCCGGAGCCAGTTTTCGCAACGGCTCCGCTTCACGCGATACCGCCTCACCCATGGTGACGGCCTCCACCCGCTCATCATCCTGAAGTCGCTGCAACAGGGCGCGCAGAAACGGCCGACCGTTTCCAGAGTAATGCTCCCAGGGGTTTTCTCCGTCCAGAATCACGCCGACCACCGCGTCCCCCTGCAGGCGGTCAATCTCCATCAGCCGCCGCATGAAATCATCTGCGGCATCCGCTGGATTCAACCCCTGATAACGGAACCCGATGCGGTCGGAGAGATCGTGATCACGGAAAAGAATGCGCAACCGCCTATTGCCGGCCAGCCAGGGACGGTAAAGCCACAGGTCACGTTCACCGCGCCAATCCGCCTGGCCTTGGGGATGCAGCGAGCGGGCCAGGTTGATTTCATCTCCGGCCGTCCAGGCCACATCCAGGTCATTCAACAGGTCCAGCACCGGCTCACTCAGGCTGCCCTCTGAAGGCCAGATCCCCCGCGGCCGGCGCCCGAAACGTCGCTGCATGAAATCCAGCGCCTCCGACAGCTGCCGGCGTGCGTCGTCCGGCCAGCTGAAATCCAGGTTATACAGCGGCAGGGCGGGATTGGCCTCCCGTCCCACGCCCGGGTCCAGAAGCAGCGGCAGGATGGCGTGGGTCAGCGGAGAGGTGGAGATTTCCACCAGGCCTTCATCCTGCAACCCTTTCCAGGCGGGAATCACCTCGGCCAGAAGATCTCTCTGCGCTTGGGCCAGAAGGATTTTATCCGCCTCGGAAAAATTCATTGCCTTCTCGCGCAGACCCGCTACCCGTTCGTCCTTTTCGGCCCGGTCCGGATCGAACCACGCCAGGCTGGACCAGACCTGCAGGTCCCGCCAGTCAGCCGTGGTACCGCCGCCATTGGCCATCTGCCTGCGCCGGCCGTACAATTCACGGAAACGTGCGAAAGGCCGGATCATGTGTTCGGCATGCATTGAAAAGAAATGGCGCAGGATGAATTCGCGTTCCGCGCCATCCAGTTCCGCCGCGGGCTTCTCGGCCAACTCCTGAAAACGATCACGGCCCCCGGCCAGGTAATTTTCCAATTGCGATAACAGGCTGGGTACGAGGTTCACCGTGGAGCGAACCCCCGGGAACTCTTTCAGCACTCCGGACAGTCCGATATAGTCTTTGATTCCATGCAGCCGCACCCAGGGAAGTTCGGCATTGCGGCTGCAGGGATTCACGTACACCGGCTGGTGCATGTGCCACAAAAATGCCACGCGGACCATGATCGGATGGCGGACTTATTCGTGTTCCTGACAGAATTCCATCAGCACCCCTCCCAGGCTCCTGGGATGAGCGAAAGCGATGCGTGAGCCGTGTGCACCCGGACGGGGCTGTTTGTCCAGCATCCGCACGCCTTTCTCTTCCATCTCGCGGATCTGGGCGGCGGCGTTATCGACACCCAGGGCGATATGATGAATACCGCTTCCCCTTTTTTCCAGGAATTGCGATATCGGAGATTCGGCATTCAGCGGCTCCAGCAATTCGATACGGACGCCATTGACGTCAAACATGGCCACTTTCACTTTCTGGTCGGGGACCTCTTCCGTACCCAGAAAAGTCAATCCCAGCACATCACGATATATGGGAATCACGCTTTCCAGGTCACTGACGGCTATGGCGATATGGTCAATCTTGCGGATCATGCAATCCTCCTGATGGCAGTTCCCCATCATACGCAAAAGCGGTACGTAAATCAACCGTCAGCAAGCGTCCCTGCCGGCCATGACACCGCTGGCCTTTTTGTTGCAGAATGGAGTAGATAAAAGTTCCCCGAATGGTTATAATTATACCATGAATTACTTCTCACGCTTCCGGTGCCGCAAATCCGCCCCGGCGGCAATCATTGTGCTCCTGGTTATCACGTGGGGCATCCAGGCCTGTCGATCCGCGGACACTTCCGGGTTTGACATTTCCGGCATGGAACAACTGGTTTTCCGCATGGTCAATGATTACCGTGTATCACAAGGCCTTACGGAACTGGAATGGAATGCGCAGGTTGCCGACCTGGCCCGAGACCACAGCCGGGACATGGCCGAAGGCCGGATCGCGTTCGGTCACGGCAATTTCGCTGAGCGGGTGTCCACCCTGTCGGGTCTTTTCAGGGTTCAGACCGTCGCTGAAAACGTCGGACTCACCACAAACCTGGATTCACCGGCGCAGGTGGTGGTGGATGCATGGATCGCCAATCCCAGCCACAAAGAGAACATCGAGGACGATTTTACGATTACCGGTGTCGGTGTCGCGCGGGATGATTCCCGTGACACCTGGTATTACACGCAACTCTTCGTTAAACTTCGCCCCTGAAACTCACGCGAGCGGATCTTCATCCGCTGTTTCATCCGGCTCGCCGTCCTTGTCCGCATTCATCGTTTCCGGACTTTCAATCAAGCGGGCGAATTCAGCCTCTAGTTTGCGGAACTCCCCTTTCTGCCGGTTGAGGATTTCCATGCAGCGCCGCGCCGCGTCCAAAGCTTCACGCGTCTTTTCCAACAGGTCGTCAATGCCGATTTCGTCCTTGTTGAGCGCGTCCGTGATTTTTTCCAACACGGCGAAATTGTGCTCATACGTATCTGACTGATCCTTGCGACTGGCGGTCATGATTCCTCCTTGCGTTCAATCTTCTCCGTACCGTCGGCAAAACGCAGCCGCGCCCATGGCAAGGCGCGAAAAGCCTGCGCCGTGGCCGCCACCTTTCCGTCCGGCGCGAACGTCAGCGTGAACCCCTTTTCCAGAATCCGATCGGGGTGGTTCGCCTGCGCCAGGCTCGCACGCGCCTGCACATCATCCATTGCTTTGCGCATGAGTCGATCCGTCCCCGACTCCAATTTCCCGACCCGATCCACGATCTGTGAAATGGCTTGATCCGAAAGACGCAGCCGGCGGCGGAAGTCCACCCGCGAAGCGGCCCGGCCCAGCTTTTCCGCTTCCCGCAACATGAAGGCGCGTGCGCGCAGGTAAACGATGTGCCTCAACTCTTCCAGGCGGGCGCTTTGCTCCCGGCTGACGCGCATGCCGAGACGGGAAAAATCCAGCATCCTGCCCTGCAGGTTGACCTCCTGCCATTGCAGGCGTTGATAACCCTGGCGGGGCAATTGACGCACAAGCGCCCGCAGTCGCTCATTTTCGAAACGACGCGCGTCGGCGAACCGTTCCACCAGCTTCCTGACCGAATCCCCCAGCCGGGCCTGCAGATCGAGGAATCGTTCGCGCAGGAAACGCCCCACGCCGGACGGAGTGGAAGGAGTCGGCGTAAAATGGGAACAGATTTCGGCTGCGGAGAGGTCTTTTTCATGGCCGATCGCGGTCAGGACCGGGATGCGGCAGCGACAGATCCTGGCGCACAAGCGGTAATCATTAAACACGCCCAGCGACTGTTCGCTGCCTCCACCGCGCGCGATCACCACGGCATCCGCGCGCCAACTCGAGCTCGACTCGAAAAAATCCAGGGCGGCAATCAGGCCGTCCACCGCGCCGCTTCCCTCCATGCGCGTGTCCAGAAAACCGATCCGGTAACGATTCTCCAGCGGACTCAATCCGGCGAGGATATCCTGCACCGAAGTTCCCAGCGCGGATGTCAACAAACCGATCCGTTGAACCAGCATGGGCAGGCGCAATCCTTTCTGCAGATCCAGCAGCCCCTCACGTCGCAGGCGTTCCACGGTGAGGTCCCTCTGGCTGCGCAGGCGTTCACGCGTAAATTCCGGCAGGATATCCACGGCGCGCAGGCGCACGTTGACCGTGTACTTGTGAGACAATCCCACCTCGACCAGCAGAAAAACCGGCAAATCCTTTTCCAACCCGGAAGCCACTCCGGTCGAGGCGAGGCGTTGCTCAATGTGATCGCGTTCGGACTGGCGCATTTCACAGGAAAAAACCATGTCCAGCGAATCATCTTCATCGCGAATGTCAAAATAGGTCGCCCAGCGGTATGACTTGGGTTCGGAGGCGATCACGCCACGCACCCAGATGTTCGCTGGCAGCGCCGCCCGCAGCAAAGCCTCGACGCGCTCACGCAATTCGGCAACGGCCAGGGATTCGGGCAGCCCGGGCAATGCGGCATCCGCCACATGCGGAACCAAAGTGTCCGCGGGCGCGATTTGTCGACTGCCCTGCAGACGGGACAACTCCTTTTCCACATCTCCGCTGGCATAATCCCAGCTTTTCCCCAGCGCGTTCCAGCGGTAACCCCGTGACTTCAGATGATCTTTGACGGGAAAGGCGTTGAACACGTGGATGCTGTTTTCGTCAAACGCAACCGTAACCGGATGTCCGTCAATCAGCAGTTGTACCCGCTTCATGTCACTCAATATACCGCCTCAGCCAACGGAAGGCAACCGGCTCGGCAACGCTCGTTGGAAAGCGGCGGGAGATAATGAAGTGAAAAGATGAAAGTGAAAAGAAGGTGACAGGAGGCGGGAAGACAGGAAAGACAGAAAAGTTGATGGATTTGCGGATGGGGGAAAGAAGTTGAAAGTCGAAAGTGACACTGAGGTGACAGGTATCAGGTGACAAAAACCTTAATGCTTTTTTCTACCTTCCAAAAAAAACCAAAAAAGCCAATAAAAAAGGTTTTTTTATCCCTTATTCTTGATTCAGCGCCCGAAAGGCCGGGGCCCGCCTCCTGCCGCCTGGTTTCCACTTTCCGTGTATTCGGTGTGTTCCGTGGTTTATGTTTTATTGTTTTTGTTTGGTTCATTTGAATTCGGGCCATGAATTTGTTTCGGATTTCGAATTTGGGATTTCGGATTTTGCTACATTCTACCTTCTACCTTCTACAGAACGGTTCGCGAACCGACCATTCTGAATAAGGAATAACGAAGAAGGAATAAAATAACCTTGATTCTTGCGGGAGTGCGTTTTTATTCATTATTCCTTATTCATTATTCTATTCTGACCCGGGTTCATCCGCCCCTGCTTCATTGCACCCCGCCCGCGATCATGCTACAATCCCGGGTGACCCACCGGAACCCTTTACATAATATTGGACTCCAGTCATGAACCCTTTAGAAACCACTGTTTCATTTGTCAGCCTCGGCTGTTTCAAGAACACGGTTGATACCGAAGTCCTGGGCGGACTGCTGAGCCAGAAGGGTGTGCGCGTGGTTTCCAGCTACGAAGACGCCGATTGGATCGTGATCAACACCTGCGGCTTCATTCAACCGGCCAAAGAAGAAAGCATAGACGAAATTCTGTCGGCGCTGGAAATGAAAGCGGCCGGCCAGGTCCGTCATGTGGCCGTCACGGGATGCCTGTCCGAACGCTACCTGGATGAACTGCGCCGGAACTTTCCCGACTTGGACCTGATCTGGGGCGTAAACGATCCCCAGGGCCTGGTTGACGCGATCGCTTCCGGAAAGCCGGCCAGTTACGGCCGCGCACCGGCTTTTCTCTACGACCACACCTTTCCGCGTATCCAGACCACTCCACCCAACACTTCTTTCATCAAGATTTCTGAAGGCTGCGACATGAAATGCAGCTTTTGCGCCATTCCCGCAATCCGTGGTCCCTACCGTTCCAGAAACATGGAATCCATCATCCGCGAAGCCGCGGACATGCGTGAACGGGGAGTGGCCGAGATCAACCTGATTTCCCAGAATTCGACCCATTTCGGCCGCGCTCCGGGTCAACCGTCTGCATTGCCGCTCCTCTTAAAAAAACTGTCTACGCTCGGCTTTGACTGGATCCGTGTCCTGTATCTGATGCCCGACGCCGTTACAACCAAGATTCTGGAAGGATTTTCCCATCCCGGGGTGCTGCCCTATTTCGACCTGCCCCTGCAACACGTATCCAAGCCCTTATTGCAACGCATGCGCCGCGGCGGCAGCGCAGAGGCCTTCACCCGGCTGATATCGACCATCCGCCGCGACTATCCCGACGCCGTGATCCGCACCTCGTTTATCACCGGATTTCCCGGAGAAACCGAGGCCATGTTCCAGGAGCTCTGTGACTTCGCGCGGGAACTTCATCTCGAACGCATCGGCGTTTTTACCTTTTCACCCGAAGAGGGAACCCCGGCCTTTGAATTCGACGGCCGTGTCCCGGTTGAAGACGCCGCTCGCCGGCGCGACGAATTGATGGATATTTCCGATGCCAATCTCGAGGTCTACAATCGCCTCGTGATAGGCAAAATCCAGTCTTTTCTCCCGGGCGGTCCTTCTCCCTGGGAACAGAACATCACCTTGGGACGCATATCCACCCAGGCGCCGGAAGTGGACGGCCTGACGGAAATCCGTGGCGAGATCCCCATGACTTCGGCTCCCGTTCCGGTCCGTATCCATGCTTTCCGTCAGAATATCCTTCAAGGAGAACCCGCATGAAATCCTTCTGGCTGATCATCAGTACATTCTTCAATGTCGGTTACCTTCCCCTGGCTCCCGGTTCCTGGGCATCCCTGCTGACCGCCGCCGTCCTGTTTCTGGCGTCCAGATGGCTGCAGACGACATCTTTTCTCTGGCTGATGCTGGCCACACTGCCCGTCTTTATCATCGGTGTTTACGCCTCCCATCGCGCGGAAAAGCTGCTGGGAAGCAAGGACCCGCAACCCATCGTAATCGACGAAGTGGCGGGCCAGATGGTCGCCCTGTGGTGGACCCCGGTCACAATCCCGGCTTACCTGGCGGCATTCCTGCTTTTCCGGATCCTGGATATATTCAAACCTTTCCCGATCAACCGCATCGATCGCGGCGTCAGGGGCGGCTGGGGAATCATGCTGGACGACGTCCTGGCTGGATTGTACGTTGTCGGGATCATGCAATTGTTCTACCGGATTTTTCCCCACCTGGCCTGAAGCGGCATCAACATTGCCTTCACAGTCCGGACACGGGTATAATCCATTTCTGCATTCAATCAAGAGGAGGTTTTCATGAAACACATCATTATTTTTCTACTGGCGGCCGTTCTCAGCCTGGGCATGGGCCTGAACGCCGCGCCGGATGAAACCAACAAAGTCCGCTACGTGCCATATACCCCTGATCCCGTGCTGGAACAGATCCGCGAGCACTTAATGGCGGCAGAAAAACAACGCCGCGAAGAAACCAGTAAAATTCAACAGCGCCATCAACAGGAAAAACAGCAACAGCGCAAAGAGCGCCGCCACATGAAGTCCGATCTCTCGGGAGTGACGCCTCCCGCTTCCCCTGAAGCGTTCAAACGCTTTTTCCATTTTCCGCCCCAGGCGCAGTACATGACTTCCACCTGCTGGAGTTTCTGCACGACTTCATTTTACGAGAGCGAGATCTACCGTCTCAGCGGCAAAAAAATCAAATTGTCGGAGATGTGGACCGTGTACTGGGAACTTCTGGCCAAGAGCCGGGCATACATCCGTGAACGCGGCCACTCATACGTGTCCGGAGGGGGGCAGGCCAACGCATTTCAGCGTATCTGGAAAGAGCATGGCGTCGTGCCGGCTGAAGCATATACCGGCCTGTTGAACAAAGGCGATAAGCACAACCATGGCCCGTTGATGCGGGAGCTGGATTCATACCTGGAATACATCAAGGCAAACAACCTCTGGGATGAAAATGAAAATATCCGCCACATCACCCTGATCCTCAACCGCCATCTGGGCGCGCCGCCGCAGGAATTCACCTGGAACGGCCGCAGGATGACCCCGCGGGATTTTCTCAAATTCACCGGGCTCAACATGGATGATTACGTATCCGTGATGTCCACGACATATTACCCCTTCCACACATTTCAGGAATTCCGCGCCCCGGACAACTGGTGGCACAGCAAAGACTACCTGAACCTGCCTCTGGAAGAATGGCTGCAAGTCATCCGCCGGGCGATGGAGAACGGTTATACCGTGAATATCGGTGGAGATACCTCGGAACCGGGAAAATGCGGTGAAAAAGACATCGCTTTTGTACCCAGTTTCGATATTCCCACTGAATTCATCAATCAGGATGCCCGAGAGTTCCGCATCTACAATCGCACCACCGGTGACGACCATGGTATCCACATCGTGGGCCATGCCCGGCAGGATGGATGGAACTGGTACCTGATCAAGGATTCGGGCCGCTCCGCCCGCGAAGGAAAATTCGAAGGCTACTACATGTTCCGCGAAGACTACATCAAGCTCAAAATGCTCACCTACACCATTCACAAAGACATGGTCAAAGTGGAGCTGGCCAAGGTGCAATAGCGCGCGGCACATTCGCCCGCGGAGCCCGGCAACCCGGCTCCGCGGGTGGGTTGCCATGCGTTTGGAAATCATGTATAATATCGACTTGATTTCCAGGAGGAACCCGAATTGTCCAAAGTATGTGAAGTCTGTGGAAAACGCCCGGTAACAGGCAACAACGTAAGCCACTCCCATAAACTCACCAAGCGCCGCTGGCTGCCGAATCTGCAGACCATACGCGTGGAAGTGAACGGAGAAGCCCGCCGCATGCGCGTATGCACCTCCTGCATCCGTTCCGGTCGCGTACGCAAGGCCGTCTGACTCCCGCCCCGAACCCCCAAGGCTCCCCGAACCCATGAGCGGCTCATCCCGCCATCTCCGCACCAGCATTCAAGCCGATGAATGGCGCACCCTTTTACGCGTGGCCGTGATCGGCGGCGGTACGGCGGACAGGGAAATTCTGGCGCTGGCGGAAGAAATGGGGCGCCTGATTGGTGAAAGCGGCTATCTGCTCGTGTCCGGAGGCCGTGGCGGCGTCATGGAAGCCGCTTCCAGGGGTGCAAGATCCGGAGGCGGCCTGGTGCTGGGGATCCTGCCCGGGTTGTCCAGATCCGAAGCCAACCCCTGGGTCGACATTGTGATCACTACCGGCCTGGGGCACTTGCGCAACGCACTTGTCGTGGGTAATTCAGATATCGTGGTCGCGGTAGACGGCGCATTCGGAACCCTGTCTGAAATCGCTCATGCCCGTATTCAGCAGATCCCGGTTCTCGGCCTGCGCACCTGGGACATCCCGGGCATTCTGCCCATGGAAACACCGCAACAGGTGATATCCTACATCCGCAAGCACATTGAAGCCAGATAACTATCGCATTATCCTGGAATACGACGGCACCTCTTTCTCGGGCTGGCAATACCAGAATCCGCTCACTCCGACCATTCAGGGCGAAATCATGCGCGTGTTGCAGGTGATCGCCAAGAAACGCGTAGTGGTCACAGGCAGCAGCCGCACCGATGCGGGTGTGCACTCACGCGGCCTGGTGGCCAACTTTCATCTGCCCGTGCGCATCCGTCCCGACTCGCTGCAACTGGCCATGAACGCCCTGCTGCCGGAAACCATCCGCGTCACGAGTTGTGAACGGGCCGAACCCAGGTTCAACGCCCGGTTCGGCGCCCGCAGCAAAACCTACGAGTACTGCATCTACACGGGAAAATTTGTTTCGCCGTTTGATTGCCGCTGGATGACCCACATCCCCCAACCCTTGCATGTCCGCAACATGAAACGGGCTTTGCGGCACTTCAAGGGATCCAGGGATTATTCATCGTTCACCTCGGACACGGAGAATAAAAACCGTGTCCGCACCATTACGCGCATCCGCCTGAAAAAACGCGGGGACACACTGATTCTCAGCGTCACCGGTCCCGCTTTCCTGCGCTACATGGTACGCAATATCGCCGGCACCCTGATCGATGTGGGGCGAGGCCGCATCAGTCCCGCGGATATTCCGCAGATCTTCGCGGCCCGTGACCGGCGCCGAGCCGGCCGCACCGCTCCCGCTCGGGGGCTGACCCTGATGCGCGTGGACTACTGAGGCCGCTTTACTCACCAGGGGGAATGTCATATAATCCATCCATGCGCGTGTTTATCGGGCTCCAACCCGACGGCGATTTCCTGGACCGGCTGGAGGTGGAAGTGGTTCCCCTGCGCCGGGAATTTCCTGACCTGAAATGGGTGCCGCCGGAAAACCGCCATCTGACCCTGCGTTTCCTCGGGGAAACCCCGCCCGAAAAAGTCAACCGGATCTGTGATCACCTGCGGAGCCATCCGCCGCGAATCCCGCCGCTTGCTTTGAGTATTGACCGTTTCGGCGGATTCCCCGCGCGATCCGACCTGCGTGTCATCTGGGCGGGCGTTGCCGCATCCGGGTCGCTGGCGACATTGCACAACTGGCTGGAAACGCGCCTGGCTGAGGCGGGAATCGCCGCGGAAGAGCGCCCCTTTCATGCCCATATCACCCTGGCGCGCAGTCGCACGCCCTTTACCTACCCGCAGCTGAAACAGAAATTGCGGCAGACCACTTTTCAGGAAATCCGTTTTCCGGCCGATTCCATCAAGGTGTTTCAGAGCCGCCTCACTCCCGCAGGACCCCAATACTCGCTTCTGAAGGAGATCCCTTTTGAGCACGCATGAGTGGTCATACCTGTTATCCGCATTTCTGCTGGGATCGATTCCGTTCGGTTATATCCTCTGCTTTCTGGTTTCCCGCAAGGACATCCGCAAGGAAGGCAGCGGCAACATCGGCGCCACCAACGTGTTGCGCATGCTCGGCCCGGCCGGAGGCGCCGTCACGCTGCTGCTGGACATTCTCAAAGGCGTTCTGCCGGTCATGTACGGATTTCAGCACTTCACCAGTCCATATCTTGTGCTGGCCGGAGGCGCGGCAGCCATCCTGGGGCATGTGTTTTCTCCTTTCATGAAATTCCGCGGCGGTAAGGGAGTGGCTACGTTCCTGGGCGTTTTTGCCGTATTTCATCCTTGGTCCGCCCTGATCTTCCTGCTGGGCTTCTTTTCCGTGGCTTTCTATACCCGCCTGGCATCCGCCGCATCCCTGACCGGTATCAGCCTGGTCTTTTTCACGCACCTGTTCACCCGTGTGCCGTTCATTTCCTTGATCGTACTGTTTCTCGTAATGGTGGTTGCTCTGCGTCATCGCGCCAACATCAACGCCATGATCCGGGGAACGGAACGGCAAATCCAGTTAAGGAAACCATCGCATGAATAACATATTGGTTGTTGGAGGCGGCTCCTGGGGAACGGCATTCGCCGATTACCTCGGTCGCAACATCGGGCCGGTACGGATCTGGGTGCGCGAAGCGGATGTGCTGCTTTCCATGCGTGAACAGAACGAAAACACGCGCTTTCTACCCGGAATTCCCCTGTCCGCGAACATCCAGGCCGTAGACGACCTCGAAAACGAGGCGGCACGGGCCGATATCCTGATCCATGCGGTTCCATCCAAGTTTTCACGCGCGGTATTTGAACGCTTGCGGCCGGTTCTCGACCGCCAGGTAATCGTCAACCTGAGCAAGGGCTTCGAAGCCTCGTCGCTGATGACCCTGTCGCAAATGGCCCGTGACGTGCTGGGCGACCAGGTGATCAGCCAATGGGTGACCATCTCCGGACCTTCATTCGCCCGGGAACTCGCCCTTCACCACCCCACCGCGGTCGTAGCGGTATCCTACATCGACACCCTGCTGGAAAAAATCCAGCAGGAATTCTCTTCTCCGCAACTGCGCATTTACCGCAATACCGATCTGCCGGGCATTGAAGTGGCCGCGGCCATGAAAAACGTGATGGCCATCGCCTCGGGCATCATCAATGGATCCGGGTACGGATACAACACGACGGCTTCGCTGATCACCCGGGCCACTGTGGAGATCTCCCGCCTCGGTCGTAGATTGGGCGGACGCAAAGAGACGTTCTGGGGCCTTGCCGGGATCGGTGACCTCATGCTGACATGTTTCGGACCCCTTTCACGCAATTTTCAACTGGGCGTCAAGGTCGCCTCCGGACTCAGCCTCGAAGAGATCGAGAAAGAGATGGACATGATCGCCGAGGGCGTGGAAACCACGCGCGCGGCTTACAACCTGGCGCAGCGCCTCGGTATTGAAATGCCCATCACGGAAAAAGTCTATGAAGTACTGTTTGCAAAAAAGCATCCCGGAAAGGCCCTCCAGGAGTTGATGCAGCGGAGGCTGAAACCCGAGTGATCCACAAATTGCGCTACCTGGTAAACGGCGGCTCACGGACCTTCACGCTGGAAGGCGACGAGGTCCAGGTGGGCAAGCTCAAAGATATGCCTATCTGTCTGGAAGAAACCACGGTTTCGCGCCGGCACTGCCGCCTGGTTTCCACCCGCAAAGGCTGGGAAATCTTCGACTGCGAGAGCACCAACGGCACCTTTGTCAACGGCCGCCGCATTCAACACAAACTGTTGAAACCGGGAGATGAAATCGCCCTCGGCCGGGCGCGCCTGCGTTACCTGGTGGAATCCACGCCGCGCCAGTACCAGGATGACATGGACCAGAAGATCTCCATGGTGCTGCCGTTGAGTGAAACGTTTCCCGTGCGGGAAAAAGATAACTTGGAACGTGAACTGGGGCACCTGGCCGAGCTCACTGAGCTCGGGCGCCATCTGATCGCCGCGCCCAGCCTCGATAACTGCTTTGAACATGTGGGCAATGCCATTTTCAGTATCCTCAAACCCCAGCGCCTGTTCATCTTTTTTCACGATGACAACCGCAATGAGTTGGACCTGCGCTACAGCCGCGATGCGGACGGAAAACCGGTCGAGACCGTAACCATTTCCCGCACCATCGCCATGAAGGCCATGGAAGAAAAAGTGGCCATTCTATCCTCGAACACAAAGGACGACAAGCGCTTCGAAAAAGCCGAAAGCGTGATCCTGTATGGCATCGTCTCCGCGGTTTCCATCCCGATCTGGACCAAAAACTCCATTTACGGCCTGATCTACGTGGACACCACCGAGTTGACGCGCCTGTTCTGCCAGCGCGACCTGGAAGTCTTGTCCACCATCGCCAATTACACGGGCCTCACAATCGAGAGCATTCACAGCCAGCAACGCCTGGATCAGGAAATGAAACTGCGCAGCCGCCTGGAACGCTACCACTCGCCCGCGGTCGTCTCGCGCATCATGCAGGAAAACGAATCCGGTACCCGGCAGTTGATGGCGTATCGTGAAACCGAAGCCACAGTGCTTTTCATGGACATGGTCGGATTCACCGCGCGCGCGGAGAACATGAAACCGGTGGATGTCGGCCTGTTGCTGAACCATTTCTTTTCCGCCATGACAGAGATCATCTTCCAACACAACGGCACCCTCGACAAATACATCGGAGACGGCATCATGGCGGTTTTCGGCGCACCGCTCGCCCTGACCGACCATTCGCGTGAAGCGGTCAGCGCAGCCCTGGAAATGGTTGACGAATTAAATGTCATCAATCGCGAATTCACGCCCGACGATCCCATCCAGGTGCGTATCGGCATTCATACCGGCAAATTGATTTCCGGCGATTTCGGATCTCCCAAGCGCTATGATTACACCGTACTGGGATCTACCGTCAACCTGGCTTCACGTCTGGAATCCGTTGTGGCCGGGCCGGACGATGTCGTGGTTTCCGAGGCCGTCTATCAAAAGTTGCGTAAACAATTCCATTTTCAGAAGTTGGGGGAATTCAAACTTCAGGGAATTTCCTCGCCCGTGATATCGTTCAAGGTAAAAAAAGCCAAGGGGGAACAATGAAACGTGGGTATATCTGGATCGTGATTCCGCTGTTGCTGACGGCCTGCGCCAAACGCGGGCCGACAATGCCGGGGCAACTCAAACCCGGGTCCGCCGAGTACATCCTCAATGAAGGGGTTTTCTATCTGAATCAGGGACAGATCGACCAGGCTCGAGCCAAAATTCAGGAATCTTTGAAAAAAAAGCCGAACTCCAAGGCCGCCCATTACTCCATGGGAGTGGTGTACACGTACCTGCGGGATTTCCCCGCCGCGATCAAGCACTTCAAGACCGTACTCAACCTGGATCCGGAATACTGGGACGCCTACAATTCACTGGGTCTGGTCTATACCGAAACCGGTGAATTCGACCTGGCCCGCCAATATCTACTCAAAGCCGCCACTTCCGACAAGTATCGCAACCCGGAAAATGCGTACGTAAACCTGGCGATGCTGGAAATCAAACGGGACTCCTACGACAACGCCTTGCGCTACATTGACAAGGGAATCGAGGAAAACCGCAGTTTCGCCCCCCTGCACAATCTGAGGGGAATCGTTCTGGAAAAGCAGGGCAACCTGGAAGATGCACTCTACCATTACAACAAGGCCCTGTCATTCCTGACCGAAGAGGACGCCAACATCCTGGTCAACGTCGCGCGGACCCACCACCTCCTGGGGCAGAAGGAAAAAGCCATGGATCTGCTGGACCAGGCCCTGGGATTGGCCAAGGATGAATTCACCATCCAGCGTATCCGCGCGCTGATCCGTGAAGTCGAGGGTATACAGGAGAAGAAGAACGCCGATCAGTAACCGCCTGAACCGGCCGCACTCACCTGCGTGAGAGGCGAATTTTCATGGTGCCGTTCAGCCCCTGCCGCTCCCTGGGAACCAGGTGCAGGCGATAGTAAAAGCGGTTTCTGAAACGGCGGGAAACCGGCTCCCTTAACTGCCAGCCGCTTTCCGTGGCCGGGGCGGCCGGGGTGTCAAACAATTTCAGCCGGAACGGAGGCGGACCGGCCCCATCCCAGAGGACTTCCATGGTTTCAGCGGGCAGAAAGGTCGCCAGCGTGAACGAGTAGGCTTGCCCCGCTTCCAGGTTGAAGACGCGTTGATCAACCCGGCGGGGATGGTTGGAAACGGCCATCAAGCGGTAGGGCATACCCCCCGCTGCGGTCACCAGCGTGGGGTTAAAATCCGGTACCCGGGGAAGGATCACACTCAACACCAATCCCGTCGCGACAACGATGCCCAGGACGACCCGGCCCAGTGGACGCTTCAGGCGCTGTGGAAACAAAGCCCAGGCAAACAGCAGCAGCAGAACAGCCAGCCAGATCGGATTGGGCCACCAATCCCAATTGCCGGGCATTTTGGCAAACGAAGGCAGCCCATGATCGAGGCGGATGCCCAGCGGGCTGAGCATCTGAAACATCAACCCCGCGCGGATGGGCACGTTGTGAGTAGTGGGTTGATACAGGGTCCAGGGATAAATCACCTGAAAAACGGTAACTCCCGCGGCATACAGCGGCAGCCAGCGCCAGCCGCGGCGCAGCCACTGGTTCCTGCCTTCACGCAGATACACCCAGGCAAACAGCAGCAGCGCCCAGATCACCGGAATCAAGGGACGCGCCTGAGGACACTGCCCCCCGCGATGAGTCAGGAAGGCGTAACTGAAAACAAACGCCGCCGCGGGTACGGACAGGAGCAGATGATATCGATATCTTCTCCAGTGGCGCAATGCCAGCCACAAACCGGGAAAAGCCAGGAAAAATACCGGGGCGTAGGGCAGCAACCCGTCGCGCTGGTCCAGGAAATAATCCAGCAGGGTGTCGATGCGTACCTGGTGGGGAATTTCCTGAAATACCACCCGGCTGAAATGCATTTTCTGGGTATGGTTCAGGTACACCGACATGACAGAAAAATTGTGGTAGGCATGATAGAGGTAACCCAGGAGCAATGCCTGGAACAAGAGTGGAAACACCCACAACCGCAACAGCTCGCCGAATCGGCGCCGCTTGAGAAAAAAAGCCGAAAACCCCGCCACAAAGGCCCAGATAAAAATCGCATACTTCACTCCCCAGAAAAAAAGCAACCCCAGCAACAGCCCGGCAAGCCACGTTGCCCGCGAACGGTTCCGGCCGTACAGCAGAAGATAGAGCGCCAGTAAAAGCAGAAACAATACCTGGGTTTCCGGATAGGCGTGGATGGCGTGAAAGAACAGCGGCGGAGTGAACAGCGCCACCAATGACAACTGCAGGGCGAAATGCCTGCGGCGTGACAGGCGCAGGCCGAACAGGTAAGCCATCACCACAACGGCCGCTCCGGAGAGCCCCAGCCACACCCTGAGGAGGAATGTCCACCACACCGGGGGCAAAGGCACGATCATCACGGGCAACATGGTGACGGCTACGCCCGGCAGGTGAATGGAGTAGATATGCGCACCCTGAGGCGGCGGCAGGTCATTGGGGAAACTCCGTTCCTGGAAGCGGGCGTCGCGCCAGCCGAAATACCCGTGAATCCCCATTGTGCTGTCGGGAAGGTATCGACGGTATTGACGCTGGGCGTACTGGTTCGCCACATTCAGGTCGCCGTCTTCCAGCAACGATTGCGCGATCACCAGGTAATGGGGTTCATCCCCCAGCAATGGAACCCCGGCCAGCGTCATCCCCGCCGCGCCCGCGGCCAGCAGCACCCAGGCTGCCAAAAACAGCAGCACCAGTCGCCGGCGCATGGAGATACGATTGAAAGCGACGACAATCCGCCGTGCGCTTTGATTCCTCATCAGCAGGGTCAAAATCAGGGCAAGCGCCATGATCCATGTCAGCAGACTCAGACGCCGGCCGAACTCCACCGCGTCCCAGTAAGTCAGGCGTGCCGGCCATACCAACAGGGCCCCGCACAGCCAGGAGTATGTGATTGCCTTGTGGCGTTGCGGATGCCGCAACGCGACGGTGAAAAGGCTCAGGGTGAGGGCCAGCAGGGCCGGCAGGGACAAATAGCGCGCATGAATCGCCAGGCTTGCCAGCCCCGCCAGCGCGGGAATCCACGGCAGGATTTTTCGGCTACTGGAAATCATGGGATTGCCATTATCTCACAGCCCGCAGGGTCACGCAACGCAAAGCCGCCGGCATGAGCTGAAGGTGAAACCCCCACTTGCCGGCTTTGCGCCCGGGAGGGGGGATTTTCTCCCCCCTCCCGCGATCATCAAGCCATGCTTTGATGGATGAAATCGATCAGATCCCGTGTCTGGATGTCTTTTGACTCGGTTTCCTCTATGGCATCCTTGAACATGACGGAGCAATAGGGACAGGCGGTAACCAGTGTTCCGGCGCCGCAGGCGCGGGCGTCCTGCAGGCGTGCGTGACTCATGCGGCCCTCGCCTTCCTCCTCTTTCCACATGCCCCCGCCGCCGGCGCCGCAGCAGAACGACCTGGCGCGATTGTCGGCCATTTCCACCAGGTGTCCCTTCCCCACCGCCGCTTCCAGCAGGCGACGCGGGGCCTCGTATTCGCCCTGGTAGCGGCCCAGGTAGCAGGGATCATGATAGGTTACCCGGTTCGTTTCACCGCCCTCGCGCAGGCGCAGGGCGCCGCTTTCGACCAGTTCCGTCAGCAGTTGCGAATAATGCAACACCTGATACTCCCCGCCCATGCGCGCGTATTCATGCCGCAGCACATGCAGCCCATGGGGACACATGGTGACGATACGGCGGAACTTGTAGCGATTCAAGGTATCGATGTTTTCCATGGCCAGCATCTGGAAGAGGTATTCATGGCCGCTGCGCCGCGCGGGATCACCACAGCATTTTTCTTCATCGCCGAGGATGGCGAAGTCCACTCCGGCTTTTTGCAACACTTCCACCAGCATGCGTGTGTGTCTCTGGGCATGGTTATCGTACGCTCCCTCGCAGCCCACCCACAACAGGACGTCGGTTTCCCCCTTATCCGCAATCAGCGGCACATCGAGGCCTTCGGTCCATTTGGACCGCTCCTGGGCGTTGATGCCCCAGGGATTCCCCTGGTTCTCCAGGCCGCGGTAGAGCGTCTGCAGCTCCTCAGGAAAGCGGGATTCCATCATGACTCCGTACTGGCGCATCCCCGTTATCTTGGGTATGTGCTCGTTGAACATGGGGCAGACTTCCATGCAGGCGCCGCAGGTGGTGCAGGCCCAGATTTCCTCTTCGCTCACCACCTCGCCCAGCAGGGTTTTCAGGTCATCCCGGGGAGTCTGGCCGTTTTCCAGCAGGTGGAGCTGCATCTTGTGCAGCAATGTTTTGGGTGAAAGGGTCTTGCCGGTGCGCAATGCCGGGCAGACATCATCGCAGCGCCCACATTCCGCGCAGGCAAACAGGTCCAGCAGGTCCTTCTGCGTCAGGTCCACAACCTTGGGGGTACCGAAGAACTCCTGCGCTTCCAGGTCCACCACGGGGATTTCGGCGCGCACGCCGTGATTCTTGAAAAAGAGGTTGACCGGCCCGGCCACCAGGTGCAGGTGCTTTGAATAGGGAATCAGCACACCGAAGGCCATCACCACCAGGATGTGCAGCCACCACAGGAGCCGCAGCCAGAAAGCCTGGGTCGCGACCGCCATTTCAGCCGGCAGCCAGTGGCTCTTGACCCACACAGCCAGGAAGTTTCCGGAAACCGCGCCTTCCGCTCCATAGAGCTTGAACGCTTCATATAAAACGAAACTGACCATCAGTGTGGAAATAAACCCCAGGATCACCGCGGATTCAACTGAAGGGATGTCCAGGGTGGAAGGCCGGAACACGTATCGCCGGACGAGGAAAAACACAGCCGCGAGCAGGATCATGCCGGCGAACACATTGGCGCCGAAGAGCACCACGGTGCGGACCCCGCCATGACCCAGCAGGTTGAACCCGGTAAAAAATCCTTCCACCACGTGGTTGAGGGTGACCAGCAGGTACACCAGGAAACCCCAGAAAATCATCGAGTGAAAAAATCCCACTACGGGACGATTCTCGTAGGCGCACAATTGCAGAATCACACGCTTCAGGGCGTACCAGAAACGGTACAGAGGCCGGTCACTCCGTTCAACCGGCCGCCCGCGGCGAATCATCAATGCCTTGCGCCGAAACTCTTTCAGGGCCAGAAAGACGGCTGCGACCGCCAGCAGAACGAACAGAATCTTTTCAATCATGGTCAACATTTGGTTTTGCCTCCTTCGTGTTTCCCGGCCGCATCAATCCCCGGCCACTGATACCCTGCTGATTTTGCGTTTTAAAAAAATTCCTCCCACGCGGCGGAAGCGTTCCGGATAATCGGTCACAAAGAATTCATCCTCCTCGGCAGGCGGGTTGGTATTCAGCCAGCCCAGGCCCTGGAGGATCGATTCCACCTGCGCGGCAGTCGTCACTCCCGAGTCAATCAGTCGGATGCCCGGACCCATTACCGCGGCGATCACCTCGCTGAGTACCGGATAATGCGTGCACCCCAGTACCAGGCTGTCGATGCCCTCTTTCCTCATGGGAGCCAGGTACTCGTCGGCCACCATGCGCGTCACCGCATGATTCCCCCAGCCTTCCTCCACCAGGGGAACAAAAAGCGGGCAATCACGAGACACGATTTCCAGGGCGGCGTTGCGCTTGCGGATGGCCGCCTCGTACGCACCGGACATGATGGTCGCCGTAGTCCCGATTACCCCCACTTTCTTTCGACTTACCGCCACGGCGGCCTCGGCTCCGGGCTCAATCACGCCGATGACCGGCACATCCAGGCTGGTCTGCAGATGCGGGACCGCGTAAGAAGACGAGGAGTTGCAGGCGACCACGATCAACTTGACCTCGTGACCCAGTAAGAACCTGGCGTTCTCTTCGGAAAAACGGATAATGGTCGCTTCCGATTTGGAACCGTAGGGCAGGCGCGCCGTGTCTCCCAGGTAGATCACCCGTTCCCGGGGCAACCGCTGCTTGAGGGCGCGGTACACCGTCAAGCCGCCGATACCCGAGTCGAACACGCCGATGGGTTTATTGTTCATCCTGTTTCAGGTCGGAAAAATCAGGCAGGAAAGGACGGGACAGATCAATATGTCCGCCCAGCGTTTTGGCTTCGTTGCCCGCGATCATGAAGCGTACGGAGCGGATCTCTCTGAAATTGTAGCAGATGTTGTTCACGATAAAACGGATGAACTCCAGTTCCGCCCGGCTGCCGCCGGGGAAATTGATGATCAGATCCTGGTTGAAATCCACCACCAGGATCCGATCGGCCTCTACAAAGTAAAGCGCACGCAAGGTCACGCCTGCCGGTATCGGCGCGCGATGATCTTCCCGCTGCTGCAGCAGCAGGCGCAGAAATTCCCGGTACAGCTCGGTACGAATGGCCGGCCGGGGCACACGCACGGTTATCGGAATCAGCCGCCAATCGGAACTTTCCATATAAAACAGCTTCAGGTCCACGGTTTCAGCCGCGACCGCATCATCGATGCCGGATGAGGCTTCCGCGGATGCGGAAACCGACTTCTCCTTTCCCCGGGAAAAAAAGAAAACCAGGGCCAGTATAAAAAACACCACTGCCAGGCCCACCAGGGGGAGGACAAGTTTTTTGTTCATTTGAAACGCTGGTTATGGTAGGTGATAAACTGGGCGATTCCGGTATAGACGGCTCCCGCAACACGGGTTAGAAAGCCGTCACGGGCCAGGAGAGCTTCTTCCTGGGGATTGGAAAGAAAAGCGATCTCCACCAACACCGCGGGCATGGCCGCGCGCATGAGCACGCGAAAGGGCGCCTGCTTGACACCGCGATTGCGGGTGTTCATCACCTCGTTGAGCTGGTTCTGAATAAAGGTGGCCAGCTTGGAAGATTCCTTGATATACTCCATCTGGGCCATGTTCCACAGAATCAGGCGCAAATCATCTGAAGCGGTCGATTCAAACGCCTCTCCACCCATGGATGTGTTTTCTTTCCGCGCCAGTTCACTGGCCTCCTGATCCGTGGCTTCAAGGCTGACGTAAAAGGTTTCCGTTCCGCGGGCACCGCGCCGGTAGGATGAGTTGACATGGATGGATACAAACACCTGCGCCTTCTGATTGTTGGCCATGGCCGCCCGCGAATCCAGTGAAACCTCCGAGTCGCTGTCCCGGGTCATCACCACGCGCAGTCCCAGACGGGATTCAATCAATTGTTTGAGTTTCAGGCCCACCTTGAGGGTGATATCTTTTTCCACGAGATCCGTGGTGACTCCCTTCGCTCCCAGGTCGGAGCCGCCGTGTCCGGGGTCGATGCACACCGTGGTGATGCGCACGCCATCGGGCTGGAGCGGAGGGGGTTGCGATTCATCCTGCAGTACAGGCGGTAATGCAGAAGCGACGGCCGGAGCCGCCTCCAGGTCAAATACCACGCGAAAGGGATTTTCAAGCACAAATTGTCGCTGCATTCGTACCGGAGTACGCGTGGCGACCCGGTATACCGTTCCGTCATGGCGCGGCAGTACAATCACTCGCTCAACACAGCGGCTTTGCGCCAGCTGGATGTCTTCCGCATCGGTGCGGGCCGCTTCCTGCAGGCGCAGCTCAAAGCCATCCTCCCGGGACGAAACGCTGTAAGCGAAACTGCGGTCGCCTTCGAACACGAGCCGCGTGTGATCGGGGTAATCAAAACAACGCACATCCACATTCAGGGAAAATGCAGTGAACGGCAGCCACAACATCAAGCCGATGGCGATGGCTATTCGTCTCATTGCTCTATCCGTACTCATTTCCCGGCTTTCTTCCCCCATCAAGGATGGACCCGTCACAACGGAGTCCGGGAAGGCATCGATTATAGCATACCCCGCGGGGCAAGGAAACCCGGCCATTTGACATTTCCCGGCCGTTCAGGCAATGTGGAAACAGCGCCCGCGACCTGTCCGGCGAATCAACACAACCGTTTACTACGAGGGGGCAGGCCGACGCGGGCATGAGGAGATCATCATGGGAACCATCAAAGTAATCGAACTGATCGGCTCATCCGCAAAAAGCTGGGAAGAAGCGGCGTCCAACGCGGTACGTGAAGCAGCCGCGACCGTATCCGGCATCGTCGGAGTAGAAGTTGCCGCTCAGACGGCCAAGGTATCCGGAGACCGCATCACCGAATACCGTTCCACCGTGAAAGTGGCTTTCGCGGTCAAGGGCGATCGCTAACTGAAAACAAAACTGAAGATGCAAGAAGCAGGGGCGACCGGGTGATTCAATCACGATTCAACTGCCCGGCCCATTCCGGGAGCGGACATTCCACTTCCACCCGATCGCGGGAATTGGGGTGAGGAAACGCCAGTTTCCATGCATGCAGGCAATAACCAGGATCTCCGGGCAATGCGCGCCCCTCACGGGGTAGCCCCCCGGGCGCGTACAACGGATCACCGGCCAGGGGATAACCCGCCGCCGCCATATGAATCCGGATCTGGTGCGGTCTTCCGGTCAGAATCCGGATCCGCACCAGGCTCTGATTCATCGCTTCGCAGCGGCGCAGCACATCCACACGGCTTTCCGCCGGTCGCCCCGTTGAAGAGGCGGCGAAGACGGTTCCCAGCGGGTCGTATGCGACCGGTCCGATGGGAACGCGAACCGTAAAATGATCCGGCAGATCGCTGCCGGCTGCCAGCGCCAGGTAAACCTTCTCGAAACGGCCCGCCTGCATGGATGTGCCGAGATTGCGGGCTGATTCCCGGTTGCGCGCGAACACCAGGGCGCCCGAAGTCCAGCGGCCCAGGCGATGCACCGGGAAGCAATCCGGCCCGAACCTCTTTCTCACTTTGAACAGCGCAGTGTTCTGTAAGAAGCCCGCGCCGGGCAATACCGGCAGGCCTGCGGGTTTGTGTATTACCAGCAAAGCGGCTTCATCCAGAAGCAGGTCCAACCCCTGCGGCGCGCCGGGTTCCTGCCAGGGGGTACGGCGCCATTCCAGTTGATCCCCCGAACGCAACCTGTAATCGGGATTCACGGACTTGCCGTTGCACAACACAAGCCCATCGCGTACCCGCTCCAGCCACTCTGCCGCGGTTGAATGCGGGTAGCGGATGCGGTAGAAATCCAGCAATGTGGTTCCCGTATCCGGCGCATCGATGCGGTTCCGGTAGACAAAGCCGTTGTTCTTATTCATCCAGAGTCGGAAAGTTGAAGGCAGGTATCCGGTGGTGGGGCGGTCCCCCGTAGCCGCCCTGGGCGAGGGGCGAGTGGCGGGAAACAGGCCGGAATAATGCATAAGGAATAATGAATAAAAAACCCATGTGATTATCGCTCCTTATTCCATATTCCTTTTTCCTTATTCCCTATTCAGAACCGGTTCCGGCTTTTTCATCACCGAGCCGAAGGGTTCCCTCACCGTTTTTTACTTCCGACTTTTCACTCTAGTACCCGTCAGGGTATTTCACTTTTCACTCTAGTGCCCGTCAGGGTATTTCACTTTTCACTCTAGATCACTCGAACTCCCCGCCGCCCCATCACCCGCACTTCCTGTTCCCATCACCGATCTGCAAGTTTCGTCATGACAAGAACTCCCTCACACCATCACATCGTTTTTCCTTTCCACTCGTGTGCCCACCGGGTACTTACTTTTCTCTATCCCGCCCTACACCAAATCCACTCCCAGCCAGGCGATGTAGATAACGTAGACCAGCACCAGCAGGGCACCTTCCCAGCGGTTGATCAGGCCCTGCCGCCCGTGGTGGCCCCTGCCGATCACGTAAATCGCAACCGTCAGGCCCAGCATCATCAATCCATCTCTTCCCACGACTTCCGTTGGAATTCTGAATGGATGAATGGCTCCGGCCAGGCCCACAACGGCCAGCGTATTGAACAGGTTGGATCCCAATACATTCCCCAATGCGATATCGTCTTCTCCCCTGCGCACTGCGGCCAGGGTTGATGCCAACTCCGGTAGTGACGTACCCAGGGCCACGATTGAAAGGCCGATCACCAGTTCGGATACACCCAGTCCGCGTGCGATGCGCACCGCGCCCCATACCAGCATACGCGAGCTGATCACCAGGAAAGCGAGCCCGATTGCGGTCCAGAAAACGGCCTTGCCCCTGGACATGGGCCGGGAAGACAGATCCGCTTCAATCCCCGATCCGAAAGGATCTCTCCCTTTCTGACGACCGCTGCGGATGGTCCAGTCCATGAGTGATGCAAACAGAATCAGCAGCACGACAGATTCCCAGAGGGCCAGGTCGCCGTCAACCACCAGGCCGACGGCCATTAAAGTGATGACGATCAATACGGGCAGTTCAGCGGAAAGAACCTTGGAACGCACCCGAACCGGGCGTACCAGAGCCGCCAATCCCAGGATCAAAGCGATATTGGCGATGTTGGATCCCCAACCGTTGCCCAGCCCCAGATCCGGGTTGCCATCCAGGGCGGCCAGGGACGATACGATCATTTCCGGCAGAGATGTTCCGAAACCCACAATGACCATGCCGATCATCAACGGCGGCAGACCGGCATGCCGGGCGGTCGCGGCAGCCCCCAGCACAAAACGATCGGCACTCCAGGCCAGCAGTCCCAATCCCGCCACCATCACCAGACCCGCGATCCACATTCGTTTTGCCTCCTTAATGATTATCGCATGGTTTTCCCGGGCGGAAAAGGGGAAACGCAGCGCCGGTTTATACTTTTCCCGGTGATGAAAACCTCGGACACTGGTGATGGAGACAACGGGGTCCCAGTGATGAGGCACCATCCGGTTCGGTAATGAAAGAGACAGGACCGGTTCTGAATAAGGAATAAAGAAGAAGGAATGAGATGCAATAATCACATGGCTTTTTTATTCATTATTCCTAATTCATTATTCCAGCCTGTTTCCCGCCACTCGCCAATCGCCAACGGCCATTTCGGAATTTGTAGAAGGTAGAATGCAGAAGGTAGAAAAAAGCATTTGCCACCTTTCACCTTCCTTCAAATCCCAAGCACAAAATCCGAAACAA
>DBFQ01000027.1 GCA_002294665.1 Candidatus Aminicenantes bacterium UBA876 | reverse complement strand
TCAACACCTGACCCCCTCCGGCCTGCTGAACCTGGCGGATACCGTAACGGTCATGGCCGCCGCTGAGAACCTGCCCCTGCATGCCGAGTCCGTGTTGATCCGCAGAAATGTCGCGCTGGCCCTGCCGCAGGAGAAAGAGAACCCCCAAAGCCTGCTTTGTGCGCGGGCGCGGGGTTTGCAGCCCTACACCTCGGCACGCAGCAAGTCGCGCCGGGAGCGGATGGTATTGCTGGACGCCAATGAACTGCCGTCCGACCTTTCAGGAGAAGAGAAACTGAACCGCTATCCGGATCCCAGGCAATCGGACCTGACCCGCCGCATCGCCGCGGAGTACGCATGGGAGCCGCAACGGATCTTATTGGGAAACGGCAGCGACGAGTTGATCGATATCCTCATCCGTGGGTTCTGTGGCCGCCGCGGCGACCGGGTCCTGATATGTCCTCCCGCTTACGGCATGTACGCGGTAAGCGCCCGGGCCAACGGCGTGGATGTCGTCGAAGTTCCGCTGGGGCCGCGATTCAGCCTGGATGCGCAAGCGGTCGTTCGCTGCGCGCGTGAATCCAACGCGCGCCTGGTTTTCCTGACTTCACCCAACAATCCCACGGGAAACCTGCTGGACAAAAAATCGATACTGGATGTGGTACGCGACAGCCACGCTGCGGTTGTGGTGGACGAAGCCTATATCGATTTTGCCTCCGACCCCGGCTTTGCGGCGGCAAGCGCAGAATTTTCCAACCTGTTCGTCCTGCGCACGTTCTCGAAATCCTGGGGCGCCGCCGGGGTGCGGGTCGGCCTGCTCCTGGGCCATGCCGCTATGCTCGCAGTCCTGCGCAATCTGCAGGCGCCCTACAACATCAGTCAACCCAACCAGGAAGCGTTGACGCGTATTCTGGATTTCAAGAACACGCGTGAGCGGGTATTGCGCGAGCTGGTATCGGAGCGGGAGTTCCTCTCTGCCGCTTTGCGGCAATTGGAATGTGTGGATGAGGTATTTCCTTCTCAGGCAAACTTTCTGCTGGTGCGCTTCCCTGATGGAGCCGATGTGCTGCGCTTCCTGGAAAGCCGTGGAGTCCGGGTACGCGATCGCTCCGACCTTTTCGGATGTGCAAACTGCCTGCGCATCAGCGTGGGAACGGCCCATGAGAACCGCTTACTGATAAAGTCCCTGAAATTGTACGCAGGAGGAAAACGATGATGAAACCCCGGCTGCTGTTTCTCGACCGTGACGGAACGTTGATCTGCGAACCCGAAAAGGATCAACAGGTGGACTCGCTGGAAAAACTTGAACTGCGCCCCGGAGTGGTGGTCAACCTGTACCGCGTAGCGGTTTCCGGGCTGTTCGAACTGGTCATGGTCACCAACCAGGACGGATTGGGGACCCCGACATTTTCCGCGGAAAGTTTCCGTGCACCCCAGGACAAGCTGATGGGATTGCTGGCCAATGAAGGCATCGGTTTCTCGGCGGTCCACATCGATTCCACTTGGTCGGAAGAAAACGCGCCCACGCGCAAACCGGGCACGGGAATGCTGAACGCTTATCTGGATGGGGATTATGACCTGGAGCACTCGTACGTGGTGGGGGACCGCTTGTCCGACGTGGAACTGGCCCGCAATCTGGGCTGCCGCGCGGTCTGGTACAGCGAAGACACGATCGGGAATCGTGATCGCCTGGTTGCCGCGGGCCTGCAACGCTGGTGCGACCTGGTTTCAAGTGATTGGGCCGCGGTAGCCGACTTCCTGTTGGGAATGAGAAACCGGGCTGCGCGGGTTTCGCGAAAAACCCGTGAAACCGATATTGCTTGCGCAGTCGACCTGGACGGCAAAGGATGCGCCGATATATCCACCGGCCTGCCTTTTCTGGACCACATGTTGCAACAGGTGGCGGTGCACGCGCGCATGGACATCCGTTTGCGCGCACTAGGGGACCTGCAGACCGGGCCCCACCATACGGTTGAAGACTGCGCCATTGTGCTGGGAACCGCGCTGCGCAAAGCCATGTCCCGCACCCGCAACCGGACACGTTACGGATTCCTGCTGCCCATGGACGATTCCCTGGCCCGGGTGGCGCTGGACCTGGGCGGGAGGTCCTGGCTCTCATGGCAAGTGCGTTTCAAGCGCGAAAGTGTGGGCGGTATTCCCACGGAGATGTTCAGCCACTTTTTCCATTCTTTTGTAACCGCAGCTGGAATCACCCTGCATGTGCGCGCCACGGGAACCAACGACCACCATCGCATTGAGGCGGTGTTCAAGGCCTTGGGTCGCGCGCTGGGCCGGGCCCTGCGGCGTGACGGCACGCCCGGGGATGTCCCTTCCTCCAAAGGAGTGCTGCAATGAAAACGGTGCTGGTGAAAACCGGGGCGGGAAACCTGTTTTCCCTGTCCGCCGCCCTGGAGCGGATCGGGGTGCGGGCGGAGATCGCGGATTCACCACAAAAACTGCGCGCGGCGCGGCGGGTCATTCTTCCCGGCGTGGGCGAAGCCCGCTCCGCCATGGTTTTTTTGCATGAACGCGGATTGGACCGGGTGCTGCAGGAGTTGACCGTTCCGGTGCTGGGAATCTGCCTGGGGATGCAGTTGTTGTGCCGGATGAGCGAAGAGCGGGATACCCTCGGACTGGATGTGTTTGACGTGGCGGTTCAGCGCTTTTCCGGTTGCGGCAAGGTTCCCCACACGGGGTGGAACCGCGTAGAAGAGATCCGCGGGCCCCTGTTCCCCGGCCTGGAAGACGGTGCCTGGTTTTATTTTGTGCATGGCTATCGCGCCGGCCTGTCCGCGTGGACAACCGCGACCTGCGAATACATGGGGGCTTTCAGTGCGGCGCTGGCGCGTGGAAATTTTTTCGGCGTGCAGTTTCATCCGGAAAAGAGCGGTCCGGCCGGCCGGCGTTTACTGGAAAATTTCTGTCGCCTGTAAGGAGATGAAAATGACACAAAACGAGTTCAAGGTGATCCCCGCGCTTGATATCATGGATGGAAAATGCGTGCGTCTGCGGCGCGGTGAGTTCAGCGACCCGAGCGTATATCCGGGCTCACCGGCAAAAACTGCGAAGCGGTTTTATGAGCTCGGCTTCACCCACCTGCACGTCGTCGACCTGGACGCCGCCAGAAGCGGCCAGAGCGTCAATCAGGATGTCATTGCCGGGATCTGCCGCGATTCGGGTTGCCGGGTCGATGTCGGCGGCGGTATCCGCACCCGGGAGCAGGTCAGCGGGTGGCTGGAAGTCGGCGCTGACCGGATCTGCATAACCACCCTGGCCGTGCGTGACCCCAAGACGCTGAAGCAGTGCGTCGATCGTTTCGGAGCCGAGCGGTTTATCGTGGCGGCGGATGCAAGCCGTGGGCGGATTGCCCTATCCGGCTGGCGGGAAGAATCGGCGCGGAATCTGCCGGAATTTATCCTGGCCATGCGTGATCTGGGGGTCAAACGGTTCATGAGCACCGCGGTAACGCGGGACGGCATGCTGACCGGGCCGGATTATGATCTTTATCAGGGCATCCTGGAAAGATTTCCCGATATCGAGTTGCTGGCTTCCGGCGGAGTCGGCCGCGCCGACCAGGTGCGCCGGTTGCGTTGCATGGGGCTTGCCGGTGTGGTGCTGGGACGGGCCCTGTACGAAGGCGTGATCAACCCCAAGGACGTGGTGTCGATCGAGAACGGGGAGGAAGTTAATGCTGGCGCGTAGAATCATTGCCTGCATGGACGTGCGGGACGGTCGTGTGGTCAAAGGCGTCAACTTCCTCAACCTGCGCGACGTGGGCGATCCGGTTGAACTGGGGATCCGCTACCGGGACCAGGGCGCCGATGAACTGGTCTACCTGGATATCGCGGCCACGGTGACCGGCCGGAAAGTGCGTGCCGAACTGGTGCGCGCCATTGCCCGCAACCTGGACATCCCCTTTACCGTGGGTGGGGGGATTGGCTGCGAACACGATGTGGCTGAATTGCTCGCGGCCGGGGCCGACAAGGTCACCATCAACTCGGCCGCGGTGTTTTCGCCGCAGCTGATCGATCGCCTGGCCCGGGCCTTTGGTTCCCAATGCGTGGTGGTGGCCGTGGATGCCGGGATTGTGGCCGGATCACATCGCGTGTTCGTCAATGGCGGGCGCGAAGCGACGCAACGCGACGTGGTGGCCTGGAGCCTGGAAGCCGTCGATCGCGGAGCCGGAGAAATCCTGCTGACTTCGATGGAACGCGACGGAACCGGTTCCGGATTCGATACCGGTCTCCTGCACCGCGTTTCCACGGCTGTTTCCTGTCCGCTCATCGCTTCCGGTGGTGGGGGAGAACTAGAGGATTTTGCATCGGCGCTGGTGCAGGGAAAAGCCGATGCGGTCCTGGCTGCGGGTGTGTTCCACTCGGGGCGGTTTACGATCAGCCAGGTCAAGGACTTCCTGGCTGCATGCTCGATTTGTGTACGGAGAGACAGATGAGATTTCAATCCAATCAAATCGATTTTGCCAGATTCCCTCTGGTGCCGGCGGTGGTCCAGGACGTATCCAGCGGTACCGTGCTGATGTTGGGTTACATGAACCGCGATGCCCTGGAAAAAACCCTGGAGACCGGGAAGGTGACCTTCTTTTCCCGCTCACGCCAATGCCTTTGGACCAAGGGCGAGACTTCGGGTAATTTTCTTTTCCTGGAGGATATCCGGCCGGATTGTGACCGGGACACGCTGCTGGTTCTGGCCCGGCCCGCCGGGCCCACCTGCCATACCGGCGCGACCTCGTGTTTTACTCATGTGCGACCGGCCGATACCCTGGCCGGGTTGGAGGGGGTGATCCGGGATCGCGTGCTGCGCCCGCGGATTGATTCCTATTGCAGCCGCCTCCTTGATGCGGGTATTGAGCGCATGGCGAGAAAAGTGGGAGAAGAGGCGGTGGAAGTGGTTGTGGAAGCATTGAGCCCGGACAGCCGGGAACGCTTGCTGGAGGAATCCGCGGACCTGGTTTTTCACCTCCTGGTGCTGTTGTCTGCCCGTGATTGTTCCTGGAACGATGTCCTCGACGTGCTGGCGAAAAGGAGGCAGAAGGCATGCAGTCGAAAGTCTAAAGTTGAAAGTCGAAAGTGAAAACTTCGGGCGAAAAAATGGGGTTTCTTGTCACTTATGACTTTTTCAACTTCTTTCCTCTGCAACTCTCCAACTTTTCAACTCTTCAACTTTGTTTAATTGACTTCCGCCGATATCAGCGGGATAATGAGTCAAATGGCCCTTGGAGGCCGGCCCCATGAACCTTCCGATCGAACGCATCCACGAATGTTTTTCTCCCTGGCAGGGATCTGCCGTTCCCGGGTGCGCGCTGGGGATTTTCCGCGATGGAGAAGTGGTTTTTGAGCAGGGTTTCGGTATGGCCAGCCTGGAATACGATGTCGCAATCGGACCGCAAACGGTTTTCCGCGTGGCCTCCACATCCAAGCAGTTCACCGCGGCCTGCCTGCTGGCGCTCTGCCGTAAGGGTGCTCTCGATCTGAATGGTGACCTGCGGGATCATCTGCCAAGGATGCCCCGCTACCATGACCCGGTGTTGCTGCATCATCTGCTGCGGCATACATCCGGAATCCGCGATTATATCGCCCTGATTCATCTGCCGGGGATGGACTCCCGCGAGTGGGACAGCGAGGAACGGGTGCTGGAACTGTTGTCGCGACAACGGGAACTGAACTTCCGCCCGGGAGAACGGTTCATGTATTCCAACTCCGGCTATTTTCTTTTGGCGTTGGTCATGGAGCGGGCAACGAATCTGAGTTTGCGGGAGCTTGCCGAGAACCTGCTGTTTGCCCCCCTGGGCATGACCGCCACCCATTTTCATGACGACCACCGCGAAGTGGTGCGTCACCGCGCCCAGGGGTATTCCCCCCTGGAAGAAGGCGGCTTCGAACTGGACATGACGGTGTCGGAAATCGTTGGTGATGGGGGCGCTTTCACCACCATCACGGACATGTTCCGTTGGTACCTGGCGTTGCGCAACGATCAGATAAACGGCGGCAAGGGTTTCACCCGGGAGATGATCACCCCCGGTCGCCTCAACAGCGGTAAGTCCATTCTGTATGCCGCCGGCCTGTTTTCCAGCATGTACCGGAAAGAGCGGTTGATCAGCCATCCCGGCGCGTTCGCGGGGTTCCGCTCCGAGATGCTGTGGTTCCCTGAAGCGGATTTCTGCGTGGTCTGCCTGGCCAATCGCGCCGACCTGCCCGCCGCTTTACTGGCGCGACGGGTGGCGGACCTGTGCCTGAAAGATCGCCTGACCGGTCCGGATTCCGCGGCCGTTCTGGTAAAAAAACCTTTTGCTGACTTTGCGGTGCCTTCCGTATCCGAACGAACCGGGGTATTCCGCAACCTGGTGACCGGCAATATCTGGGAATTGACGGCCGAAGACGGACGCCTGAAAGCGGAAGAAGCGGGCGGAGATACTCACAACCTGATCCCCGCCGGCCCGGGCCGCTTTGTCGGCCTGGACGCGCCGGTGGAACTCGAATTCCGTTTTGACGATCGCAAGGAAAGCCTGCAATTGACGGTACGAGCCGAGGTGGAAGAGCCGTACCCTTTGGAGGAGATCGTTCCTGCGACTCCGGCGAGCGACCGCCTGGCGCAATGTGCCGGCATTTATCGCTGCGATGAACTCGACCTGACCTGGGAATTGACGGTTCGTGAAGGCAGGCTGCACCTGGATGTACCCGGAGAAGGGGAAGCGCCGTTGCGGCCGCTGGTAAAGGAGCTTTTCCGCCTGGATGATATGACCCTGGGTTTTCACCGCGATGAAACGGGCCGGGTTGCCTCATTGATGGTCAGCACCGCGCGCGTCCATGGCTTGAGATTCCGCCGCTCCGGATAGCGCGCGGCACGCGGGAAACCCGGTGATGCGCTGGTCTTTGATTCCGGGAGCTTTGCCTATCCATCACGCCGCGGGCGCGGATAACGACATGAGAGAAGCGGTTTTGTTCCGGCTTTTCAGGTGCCTGCCACTTGAACACTGCTGCGGTTTCAGCTAAAATCAGCCGAACCTGGAGCCGTTTGCGTCCCGGAAAACCCGATTGCAATGAGAGGAGATAAGATGAAGACCAGCATATCCGTCAGTCCTGAAGGCATTGAATACCCCCTGCCGGCCAGAGAAGATTACGTCCGTGAATTCAAACGCCTGCAGGATCGGGTCAACCAGGCGCGCCTTGAGAACCAGGAAATCGTCGTGGTCATGGGAGTAGGGTTTGTCGGCGCCGTCATGGCGGCCATCGTGGCGGACACTACCGACGACAGCGGCCATCCCACCAAGTTCGTGATCGGCATGCAGCGGCCCAGTCCGCGCAGTTTCTGGAAAATTCCCACGATCAATAAGGGGATTTCCCCGGTAAAGGCCGAGGATCCGGAAGTCGAGCCCATGTTCCACCGCTGCGTCAATGAAAAGAAAACCCTGACAGCCACTTTCACCAACGAGGCGTTGTCGCTGGCCGACGTGGTCATCGTGGACGTGCAGCTGGATTACGTCAAGGAAGATCTCGGCCAGGTCAAGACCGGTCGCGTGGACATGGAAGCCCTGGAAGACTCTCTGGGAATCATTGCCCAGCACATCTTTCCGGAGACCCTGGTGATCATCGAGACCACGGTGGCCCCGGGAACCACCGAGCAGGTCGCCTTGCCGCTGATGCGCAGGATTTTCAAACAACGCGGCATTCATTCGGACCCGTTGCTGGCCCACAGTTATGAGCGGGTGATGCCCGGTCGCAATTATGTTCAATCCGTGCGCGACTTCTGGCGCGTCTGCAGCGGGGTGAACGATGCGGCCAAAGAGAAGGTGGTCCGTTTTCTCAACGAAGTCTTGAATACCCGGGAGTTCCCCTTGACGGTACTGGACCGTCCCATCGAGTCGGAAACCGCCAAGATCGTGGAAAACAGCTTCCGCGCCACCATCCTGGCCTTCATGGATGAATGGAGCCTGTTCGCTGAACGCAACGGCGTCGATATCATCAAGGTGATCGAGGCCATAAAAAAGCGCCCCACACACAGCAACCTGATATTTCCCGGTCCCGGAGTCGGCGGCTACTGCCTGCCCAAGGACGGGGGGCTCGGTGTCTGGGCCTATCGCCACATTCTCGGTTTTGAAGATGATATCTTTAAAATGACTCCGGCGGCCATTGACGTCAACGACACGCGGGCGCTGCACGCGGCCCAATTGGTTCGTGATGCGCTGCGCAATATGGGCCTGCCCATCGCCAGCGCCGAGGTACTTGTACTGGGAGCGTCCTACCGTGAAGACGTGGGAGATACCCGCTACAGCGGTTCGGAAATCCTGATCCGCAAATTGTCCGAGATGGGCGCCGAGATCCGCGTGCACGATCCCTACGTGGATATCTGGTGGGAGTTCCGTAACCAGGAGGTCTATCCCGATCACGGCAAACACGTGTTCTTCCGCAATCAGAAAAAGCTCAAGGACCTGGAGGTTCAGAAGGACCTGGATCATGCCCTGGATGACATCGACGTACTGGTCTTCGCGGTCCGCCACCAGGACTACATGGACCTGGATCCGTCAACTGTCGTGAAACGGATCGGCAAGCCGGTGGCCGTGGTGGATTGTTTCGGCATCCTGAGCGATGAAAAAATCGTTCAATACCTTCAACTGGGCTGTGAGGTAAAGGGATTGGGCCGCGGCCATATCAAGCGTCTCAAGGAACAGATCCACAAGCGTTCTTAGCCTGCAGCGATCCGTTATATCCGGGACGGTTTCCCGGTCAAGCGTGCGGAGCGCCCGGGCCGATCACGGGATCATGATCCCTGAGTCCGGGCGCCCTTGATTCCCGTTACGGCTATGCGCCGAGCCCGCAACCGATGTATTTCGCGAGCCATTCCTTTTTGGCGTTGTACCAGTGCAGGGAGTTGTGCAGTTTGAGCACCCAGTGGTTTTCGTCGGGGTAATAAATAAAACGCGACGGTACGCCACGGTTCTGCAGGGTATGAAAGAGCTCGATGCCGTGATTCAGCGGTACGCGGCGGTCCAGCAGGCCGTGGATCACCAGGGTCGGGGTATTGAAATTTCCGGCGCCGAAGTGGGGGGAGGATGTCTTGAAATGGGTGGCCTCTTTTTCCCAGAACGCACCGAAGCGGCGTTTCTCCGCGCCGTAATCGGAGGCGTACTGGGTGTACCAGTTGTAGACCGCGGCGTGGGCCACCAGGGTCTTGAATGGATGGTCACGGCCCAGCAACACGGACGCCAGGTAACCGCCGAAAGAGCCTCCGCCCGCGGCCATGCGCTCCGCGTCGATCCACTTTTTTTCCCGGAAGTACTCCGCTGCCTTGATCGTATCCTGGTAGGGCAATTGTGACTGGTCCGGGTTGATGGAATCGGTGAACGCCTGGCCGAAGCCGGAAGAACCGTGGAAATTGTGCCAGGCCGTGACATAACCCCAGCCGGAAAAGACCTGGGCGTTCCAGCGCCAGTGGAAACTGTCATAGATGCCGTTGTGAGGGCCGCCGTGAAGCAGCAGGTAAAGCGGCCATTTTTTCGCGGCATCGAATCCCGGGGGATAGACCACCCACATCTGGATCTCCTTTTCGTTTGCGCCCTTGTAGGTCACGCTCTCGTAACGCCCCCATTCCACGTCGGCCAGCAGTTCGTCGTTGAAATCGGAAAGCTGGACCGGTGTGCCCTTACGGGTGTCGACGCTCACCAGCGTGGGGGGTTCGGAAAATCCCTGGCGCAGGGCCACCAGCACGCGCCCCTTTGCATCCAGTGCCGGCGAGTCGAAGGAGCGTGCGCCCGTGAGCGGTGTGGGCGTTCCCTGCGGCAGATCGATGCGGTAGAGGCGGAGGTTTCCGGCGTCGTCGATCGACGCGTAGGCCCGCTTGCCGTCGGGCGACCAGGCCAGGGTGCCCACGGAGCGGTCCCAGTTCGCGGTGATTACTTTGTTGGCGCC
>DBFQ01000032.1 GCA_002294665.1 Candidatus Aminicenantes bacterium UBA876 | reverse complement strand
CCGCCTGGCGGATACCCGCTTCCCGCAAGGGGAGGCGTATGGAGAAGAAAAAGTCTTTCGCGGTCAATTCAACGTCGAGTTGATTCTGGAAAAGATAAAAGAGAACAGTGAACCGGTTGAGCTGAGTTTTACCGTGGGCTTCCAGGTCTGCCGCGAACAGCCGCAGGAGATCTGCCTGCCGCCGGATGAGGCTGAAGTGAAGGCCATTGTGCCGACGGGCTTTTCTCCAGCGGGAGTTACCGAGCCGGAATCAATTGAGGCGGCGGAAGAAACCGCTTCCCCCATCCAGGGCACCTGGATGGAGCGTGCCATCAACCGCGAATTGGGAAAAGGTTCTTTTTTATTGTTCCTGCTGGTGTTCCTGGCCGGGTTCCTTACCAGCCTGACTCCCTGCGTCTACCCGGTGATCCCGATCGTGATGGGCTACATGGGCACGCGCAGTGGCGGAAAAAAACTCAAGGGGTTTTACCTGTCGTTGATATTCGTGCTGGGCATGTCGTTGGTGTATGCCATTCTGGGGGTGATCGCGGCCTCTACGGGTTCGATGATGGGTTTGTCGTTCCAGAATCCCGTAGTCGTGATTATTGTGGCCGCGATTTTCATCGCCATGGGATTGAGCATGGCGGGGTTGTTTGACATCCCCGTTCCCTCAAAGCTTTCCGCCCGCATGCATGGCAGGCATGGCAGTGAATGGATCGGCGCGCTGGTGATCGGCGGTGTTTCCGGCCTGGTGGCCGCTCCCTGTGTGGGGCCGGTCTTGATCGCCATGCTGTCCTGGATCAGCCAGACCGGGAACATCTTTCTCGGGTTCTGGCTGACCTTTGTGTTCTCGCTGGGAATGGGGATTATTTTTATCCTTGCCGGGACCTTCAGCGGTGTGTTGGCTGCCCTTCCCCGGGGCGGGCGCTGGATGGAGAAGGTCAAGCACTTCTTCGCGTTCCTGCTCATGGCCGGCGGCATTTACCTGGTCAGCCTGCTGACGCCGGCCTGGGCCGACCTGTTGATCTGGGGAGTTTTTCTGATAACCGGCACCGTGTTCACCGGTTTGTTTGACCCCGTGGATGAGATGTCGGTGGGCAGCAAGCTGGCCAAATCGTTGTTGCTCATCCTGTTCCTGATCGGTGCGCTTCTGCTGTACCGGGGCATATCCCTTCGCTGGTTCGAGCCGCCGGCCGTAGCGGGGTCCGTCATGGAACCCGTGCGGAGTTTGACCTGGTACACCGACCTCGAAGAAGGCCGGGCGGTGGCCGAGGCGCAGAACCGCGTGGTAATGATCGACGCCTGGGCGGAGTGGTGCACCGCCTGTGATGAGTTGGAAGAGAAAACCTTTCTTCACCCGGAAGTGCGCCCGATGCTGGACCACCTGGTGTTGGTCAAACTGGATTTTACGCATAAAACCCCGGAGTTGATCGCGCTGCGGCGAAAGATGAAGATCATGGGCATGCCGACCGTGATCTTTCAGTCAGCGGACGGCACCGAACTGGGACGGTTTGCCGGTTTCAAGGGGCCCCGGGCTTTTATCGATACTCTTGAACAGATCTCAACTCAGTGAAAAGACACTAAGGTGACAGGTATCAGGTATCAGGTGTCAGGAAAAAAGCAAGAAGGTGTCAGGTGACAGGTGTTAGGAAAAAAACAAGAAGGTGACAGGTGTCAGGTGTCAGGAAAAAGCAAGAAGGTGTCAGGTGACAGGTATCAGGTGTCAGGTGTCAGGTAACAGGAAGGTGTCAGGACTTAAAAAAGTCTACATTGTTCATTCTAATACAGTATTTTTTGTTTTCAGTTGGATTTCAATCAATCCTTTAACCACTGCGTTTCCTGATTAAGCCGACAATCATAGCAGATATTTCTTTTGTTTCATCAATCATTTCAGTGGCTTCTTTTTCAGAGATACACGGAACCTCTTTTGCAATGTCGAGTTGGGTACGCAGCTCACCGCATGACCCGCGAGCAATATAAAGAAAGCGGACAAAATCTTTGTTGCTGCCTCGCTCGTGGCCTTCGGCGATATTCGATGAAATTGATAAACTCGACCGGATCATCTGGTCACGGAATGCCCAATCACGACTATCCCGCATAATACTGGAAATACGGACACACAACTCCCGTGCCCTTTTCCAAACATCCAAATCTTCAAACCTGGGATTCTTCCAGGTCTTCTTGTTTTTTCTGGTAAGACCCGTAGTAGTTGATTTGTTCCCGTCCATCTGACCCCCCTTTTTCCTAGTATTTCAATCCCCCCTTACCTCTGAATCTTTCCAGGCCTGATACCCCTGTCACCTGTCACCTGATACCTTCCTGACACCTGTCACCTGATACCTGACACCTTCCTGTCACCTGTCACCTGATACCTGACACCTTCCTGACACCTGTCACCTGATACCTGACACCTTCCTGACACCTTTCACCTGATACCTGACACCTTCCTGTCACCTGTCACCTGACACCTGTCACCTTCTTTTCACTTTTACCTTTTCACTTTTCACTGTTTCTTTTCCGGAGCGACAAACCGGTTGTAGAGTATCAGGCCCAGGATGGTCGCCACNNAGAAAGATCCCGGCCAGAAACACCCAGATGCTGGTGGATATGGCCAGGATGCCCATGCCGGTGGTGGCGATGGCGATGCCGGTAATCATGGTGGGCAGGGCGCGGAAGTTCTTGACGATGCGTGACACCACCAGTTGCAGCAGGATGATGGCGCCGGCGTTGACCACGGTTACGTGTTCGACGTCAAAAAACCAGTTGATCCGGATACCGAACCAGCCCAGGAAGCGGTTGATGGCGGTATTCAGTGTGCCGGCGTCCACGTAGGCCTGCACGTACCACAACACGGAGTCGAACATCTGGAAGTAGAGCACCCAGAAGCCGGAATAAATGACGATCATCAAGAGGAAGCGGCCGTGGTCGACGAATTTTTCCGGAGACGAGCGATCGATCAGGCTCAATGAAGCGGTGGAAAACAACAGCACGGAGCAGATGATTCTGGGCAGGGTGCCCAGGCCGGGAAGCAGCCACAAGAGCAGTGACAATACCAGCACGCCCAGGGTGATGCCGCCTGAAGAGCCGGAAACCGCTTTGCCCACGCCGCCGGAAAAAGCCAGTACCAATAGGCCTGCCAAAACCAGCAAACCCAGGAACAGGATGAAAAAGGGGCGGGATTGCAGTTGTTCCGAAACGTTGTTTAACAGGGGAGTGGCCATTCCCCGCAACTCGGGCCTCTCTTCCAGGGTGGCGGTCAAGGCGGTTTTACGGGATTCCAGCACATTGCGGTTTTTCAGCAGCAGCAACAGGTTTTCAGAATCTGTGTCCGCATTGGTCAGCAGGTAGTCCGTTTCCAGGGACGGGTCCACGCGCACTCCCAGTGAGCGGGGTTTGCGGGCCGCTTGCAGGAGTTGCTGCAGGTGAACGGTACTTAAGCCGGAGTAGGCGGGAGAGGCCTGGATCTCATTCAGCAATTCATCCATCCACAGGTCCGCTTTGTCGGGCTTGTACACCTCGACGCGCAGGGGGATGCTTCCTTGCGCATGCTCGATTTTGAAGTTTTCCCGGCGCAGCATGTCGCGGTGGATGGCCAGTTGCACCACGCCCTGTTCCAGGGCAATAGCGCGCATTTCCACGGAAACCGTGGCGGCGGGGGGAGACAGGTATTGCCGCGCTCCCAGGATCAACAGGCCACCGAGCAACAGCAGCACGATCACCCGCGGACCGGATCCGGACGCGATGCGGCGGTAGACCAGGACCAGGGGGGAGTAGATGATCTCGAACGCGTTGGCCAGGGTCTGGATCATGCTGGTCTGCTGGCGCTCGTTCACCTGCTTTTCTTTTACCGGGTCGCGGAAAAAGAAAAAGGTGGGAATGATCATGGCGCCGGTGCAGATGGCTGAAGCGATGATCACCCAGGCGGGATTCAATTGCTTGAGGAAAGGCACCAGGAAGAGGGGAAACAGGAAGGCGCCCAGATTGATCGACCAGTAGTAGATGCCGAAAGCCTGGGTGCTGTTGGACTCGTCGGTTACGCGCGCGATGGTTCCGGAGATCAGGGGCTTGAAGATGCCGGCACCGAAGCCCATTACCACCAGGGCGATGAATACACCAGTGTAAGTGGTCATCTGCGCGGTCAGGAAATAGCCGCCACCCAGCAGGGCGAAGGCCACCATCAGCATGCGGCGGTAACCGAAACGGTCGGCCACGGCCCCAGAAAGGATGGGCAGGAAGTAGAGCAGGGGTTGAATCACGCCCTTGATCACGCCCACGTTTTCCTTGGGGATCCCAAGGGAATCGGAAAAGTACACCGACAGGAAGCTCATCATGCCGTAGTAGGCGCCACGTTCAAAAAATTCAAATAATACGACCAGCCAGAATTGAGGCGAGAAACCTTTCCGGCTGATATTCCCTTTCGGATCAGGCGTGTTTTTCGGCATGAAGATCTCCTGTGGTTCAAAGTCTTTCTGATCATTTTATCAACCCGGCTTTTGAAAAACAAAGCGCATCAACCTGATCTATTTCTGCTGACAAGTTTGTTTTGATTTCTTATGACGTTAAATTTTATTCAACAAAACGGGTTTCTGGAAGTGGAGATTCTTTCAACATTTGCTTGACACTTGAGCGCATGCAGGTTTAATATAATTTTTACTGACTATGGCAACAGTTTCATAGTGAGCCTCTGAAATGGTCGAGAAAATAATGAGTAGAAGTTCTTCCAGATCTTTGTATGTCCGAAACGGCGCTGTTTCCACTTGTCGATCAGGAGATTACGCCATTTTGTTTAATGCGGATAAGGGAAAAGAAAAAGCCATTAACGATTCGGCTTTCCGGATCTGGAAGCAGTTGGATGGTGCTACGCCAATCGAGATGATCACTAAAGACCTGTTCCGACATTTTGAGGGGGGATCATTGGAAGAGATTTCAAGGGACACCACTGCATTTACTAAGGAACTTCTGGATGAAGGGTTTATCCTGGAAGCAAATGACCTGGTTACAAAACGTGAAGCCGAAGAATACTCAGATATCACGGATCGCCCCGGAGATTTTGATATTTCCTTGACCGGGAAGTGCAATCTCCATTGTGAATATTGCTTCTATGCGAACGAGATGCATGGTCGTCCGGACTTGACAATCGATCAATGGTTTACCTTTTTTGATGAACTGAATCGGCTGGGAGTGCGGAATCTGACCCTGAGCGGAGGCGAAGTCTTTGTTCGGAAAGATCTCTGGGAGATTATTGATTACTTGATCGAGAAACGCATGCGTTACTCGATATTATCCAATGGTACGCTGATTAATGAAGATACATTAAAGCAATTGGAAATTGGCAAACGCAGGGATCGGTTGAATTCGATCCAGGTTTCCATTGACGGATCGTGCGCCGACGTCCATGACAAGAGTCGGGGGAAGGGATCGTTCAAACGCGCTTTAAACGGGTTGCGCCTGTTGAAAGAAGCCAATTTTCCGGTTACTTCACGGGTGACAATTAACCGTCATAATGTTGACGATCTTGAAAATGTTGCCGCGCTGTTGCTGGATGATGTGGGGCTACGCAGTTTCGGAACGAATGACGCTATTCCGATGGGCGCAGGATGTGAGAACCAGGCTGGAATCACGCTGACTCCCCAACAGCAATTACGGGCCATTATCACAATGCACGAACTGGACCAGAAGTATCCGGGGCGAATCAACGCTACCGCCGGTCCTCTGGCAAAATGGAAAATGTATAGCGAGATGGAGCATGCACGGGCCACCGGAGAAAAATCGGAACGCTGGCAGATGGGCTTCCTGACCGGATGCGGGTGTATCTTCGGCAAATTAGCAGTGCATCATGACGGTATTATTTCTCCCTGCAACATGCTGGCCGGTCTGGAGCTGGGGCGCATTAATCAGGACTCGATCACAACCATCTGGAAGAATCATCCCATACTTCAAGCCATGAAGGATCGTCGCAAGATTCCCATGCAGGACGTTCCCGGATGCGTCGATTGTGAGTGGGCACCTTATTGTAATGGCAGTTGTCCGGGATTGGCGCATACAATGACTGGAGACTTCAATATGGCCAATCCCCATGATTGCTACCGGGATTTCTTAAAAGCGACCGGTTTGAATTCCGAAAATGTGCCATGGAATGATCTGGAATCGCGTTAATCCGATAGCATGATCCCATTCAGCAAAGATCTACTATATCAACTCAATGAAGACGTGGCTGTGGAAGATTTCCATAATGGCTCTTTATTGTTCCTGGCGCGGCAGAATCGGCTGATTGATCTTAATCATTCGGCCCGGCACATACTGCGCCTACTGAACGAAAAGCAGAATTTAAACAAGGTTATTGACCAAACCGCGCATGATTTCGGTGTGGATAAAAAGTCGGCGGGAAGAGACGTCCATCGGTTCATTGCTGACCTGTTTAAAATAGGCGCAATCAGATTTTCGGTTAAGAATTCCACGAAAAGGAGAAAGGCAATGGATAAGTCTGCGGCAGTATTGGCTATTCCACGTATATCATTGCGGGAAGAGGAAGATGGTGCAATTCTATTCGATGTGGAAACCAACGGACTGCTGATTGTTAATCCGGTGGGCCTCTTGATCTGGAAACATATCCTTACTTATCCCAGAACGCGGAAGGACATTGTGATCCATTTGAACAAGGTTTGTAACGAGGTGCCGCAGGAACAGGTGGAAGCTGATGTCGAGGCTTTCCTTTCGGAATTGCACAACAAGGGATTCATCCAGGAAATAGTCAATGACAAAAACAAGCACGGATAGGATTGCGGCAAAGGAGTTGGTTACGGAAGCAGAAGGATTCGCACTACCGGAAGGCATCCCTGCGCTGTTTACTTTCTACTTGTATATCACCAATGATTGCAATCTCGCGTGTCGCCACTGCTGGATTACGCCTGGTTTTGTAAACGGCAAACCGTCAACGGGTGATTGCTTGGATTTAGATCTTCTGAAACTTGCGGTTAAAGAAGGGAAAGAACTGGGGCTGAGCAACGCAAAACTCACCGGCGGAGAGCCGGTTCTGCATCCCCGATTCATCGAGATTGTTGATTACCTGAGTGCAGAAAAAATCAGGTTAACCATGGAGACAAACGGCACGATGATTACGGCTGATCTGGCGAATCACTTAAAAAACAATACTACCATGTGGTTTGTTTCAGTCAGTCTGGACAGCCCCGATGCCCGGAAGCATGATCGTTTTCGTGGAGTTGAAGGGGCGTTTGCAAAATCGATAAAAGGGATCGATCACTTGGTTAAAGCCGGATTTCAGCCCCAGATCATTATGTCTCCCTACCATGATAATTTGAATGAAGTGGAAGCCTTAACCCAGTTTGCAGTCAAAATTGGAGCGGGTTCGGTCAAATTTAACCCGGTCGCACCGACCGGCCGGGGCAAGATCATGCAAAAGCAAGGAGAAATCCTTGGTTATGATGAAATTATTGAATTGGTGCGATTCGTAAGGGGTGAGTTACAGGAGCGCACCTCGATTCCGCTCTACATTTCCATACCTCCGGCATTAGCATCAATAACGGAGATATTACGTGAAGGTAGAGCTGGCGGGGAGTGTCGAATACTAAATATCCTTGGTATATTGGGGGATGGCGGGATGGCATTGTGCGGAATCGGACGCAATGTTCCGGAATTGTGTTTTGGCAAGTTAGGCAGAGATGATTTAAAGAACGTATGGTTTTCGCATCCAACCCTGGTGCGAATACGCAGAGAATTGAATGGGAAGTTCCCAGGAATATGCGGAAATTGTGTTCACGCCAAGCGTTGTTTGACTCATTGTGCGGCCCTCAATTATGAACGCACGGGAAAACTTCTCAGCCCCAACTATTTGTGCGAAGAGGCGGAATTCAGGAATGAATTCCCCGCTTCAAGAAAATGTGATTTCACCTATAAAGGCTAATGCTTCCAGATAAAGCAGATGAACCAACTGAGTCACTGAAAAAGGGAGTGTTGATTCACGCTTCGGCGGTAAACGTTCTGGGTAGAGCCTTATTGTTTTTGGGGCATTCCAATGCTGGAAAGACTACTATCAGCAAGCTGTTGGAGGATTATTATCCCGTGTTAGCCGATGACAAGGTATGGATTTCTCAGCAAGACAATGGAACCTGGATAGTTCAAGATGCAACCCTAAGCGCCCGCAGGGCTCATCTGAATGCATCGAAGTTTGAAAAGGAACAGTATCCATTGCTAGCAGTAGCCCGGATCTTTCAGGCCAATGCCGCAGAAATTGTTTCTATTTCTGCAAAGGAAACATGTAAGTTTCTGATGGATGCAATTTTTGAAATCAAGCTTCAGCGCAGTATTACTCTTTGCTACAAAAAAAAAGAGTGGTTTGTCATGGCAGCTGATATTTCAAGAAATACCAGAGGATTTGTATTGACTTTCCCAAGAAACAAAAATATCATTCATTTAATCAATCATGCTCTTGAAAATGAGATCTCGGAACTGCGCCTTGAGTTGGGAGGATAAATGAAACGAATTAAATATGAAAGACCGAGGAGTTTGGATGCCGGACAAGTTGCAGCGATCCAAGGAGCAGTGTGTTCACCTCTAGGTAGTGATGCAGTTGATGGTTGCACACAAGGGAATGATCCCAATCTGGGACCAATCTGTTCCCCTACGGGCTCAACTGCGACTTATAATTGCGGAGCTGGAGGCACTAACCTCAGCGGTAACTGTACGACTGGCAGCACTGCATTCGGTTGCGGGGCTGGTCAGACCCCGAATCCAGATTGCACCACGGGTTCGGCGGTTTATTAAAGCCAGCGGGTGAAAGAAGCGATTCTTGAGTTTACAGAACAATAGATTAGCCGGAATTCATGGTCTTGCCAACACATACCTCGTTTGTTAGTTGGTTTTTTTGCCTGGATGGATCATAAGGCTAAAAGGAAAATGGAAGCTCCATTTTCTTTCTTCAACCCAGTATAAAGCCACAGTACGGTTGCGATGAATATACTTGATGAGAGGACCAAAGTGGGTATCGAAATAAAGGACCTGGATGTCGGGACGCCATATTTTTGCAACAACCCCGGATTGATTTAGTGCGCGGTAGGGTTTTCTGAGCAAACTTTTCAAATTCTGCTTGAAATTAAATCTTGTGTGTAGAAAAAGTGCCCTGACTCGTCCCAGCAGACCGTTGTGGACACTTTTGCATTTTGTATTGCGGTCGTATGCGACAACTTTTCCAATAACCCCTTCTTTTTCTACGAGTTTCTGATCATTGAAACGAGCGTTATCTCCACGCATTACCAAACCATTGGGAGAGATTCCTTTAACTCGATGGACCACAAACTCGGTCTTTCCGTTGATCGTTTTTCGGAAGATGATCAGGTCACCCTTGTGGATTCGGCTGAAAGGGATTGCTTCAATGGTAAGCCGGTCACCGGGTTTGAAAGTGCCTTTCATGCTGGAACCGCGGTAGAAAAGGTTTGGCGGTTCGTTTTGCGGGGTCATTGGAGGATGGGCTGGATCTGAAAGTGTCATTGCATCCGGCTTGCGGGGAAGAGGCCCAGTTCGAATGCCTGCTGACAGAAGAAATAGGGGGCGTTGAA
>DBFQ01000041.1 GCA_002294665.1 Candidatus Aminicenantes bacterium UBA876 | reverse complement strand
GCCCGGCCATCGAGGGGGGATTGGCCCCCCTGGAAACCGCCTGCCGCCAGATGGCCCGCTTTGAGGAAACCGCCATTTATCACGGCATCGAAGGAGCGGGAATCAACGGCATTATTCCCAGCTCCCCCCACCCCGCAATCGATTTCCCCCCTTTGCCGGACGGATTCATGGAGGGTGTTGAGTCCGCCATCCTGAACTTGCAGCAGGAAGGCATCGGCGGCCCCTACCACCTGGTACTGGGCACCCAGGCCTACCAATTGCTGCAACAGGGCGATCAGCGCGGATATCCTCTCAATCAACGGGTTTCCGGACTCCTGGAAGGCTCAATCGCCTGGAGCCCGGCCATCGAGGGGGGATTGCTGCTTTCCGGCCGCGGCGGTGACTTTCACCTGACCGTCGGCCAGGACCTCTCGATCGGCTACAAGTCCGACCAGCGTGAAATGGTCCACCTCTTTATCACCGAATCATTCACGTTCCAGGTGTTGGAACCGGCGGCCGCGGTAGTATTGAAAACCTGAAACCACCACCCGGATACGTTGACCCCGGCGCCGCTGAATCCAGGCGGCGCCGGGATCAACCGTGTGATATAGCCGTGAGGATTCAGAACCGGATCATTATCAGATCAGACCGTCCGGGATCACTACTCGCGATCCGTATCCAAAAGAGCAAACTCAGTAGCGGGATTCCGACTCCCGCCGAGCCTGCGCCATGAGCATGGAATCTGCCGGGTCAGGTCCGGCCGCGTCTTCTCCTGAAAAAGCCTGGATAAACCGCATCCATCACCTTCTCAACTCGACCAGGCTGCATGAAGACTCATGTATCGCTGTTTTTGACTTGGACAACACCTTGTTGATCCATGACATCGGTGACGCGGTTTTCACCCTGTTGCGCAGACGATCTCTAAGCGGTGAATTACCGGGTATTTCGTCGCCGCTGCCTTTTTCCTGGCCGCAATACCGGCAATTGCTGGAATCCGGGCAACGAAAGGAAGCGTATTGCCGCGTCGTACAGGCCATGGCCGGCTTGCCGCTGGATTACGTGGCGCAAGCCACCCGCGACATCATGAACGGGACGGAGCGCGAACTGGAAGCGGATAACGTGCAGGTACCGGTTCCCCGACCCGATCCGGTCATGCAAACGCTGAAACATTACCTGGAAGAAAACGGATTTGAAATCTTTCTGATTTCAGCCAGCAACCAGGTTACGGTCCGTACCCTGGCCGCGGAATTTCTGGACATTGCCGCCGATCATTGCTGGGGTATCCTTCCCGTCATCGGCGTCGGTCCCGACGGAAAAGAGATTTTCACACCCGACCTGACCCTGCCCATTCCGTACGCTCAGGGCAAGGTCGAGCTGTACCAGCGGGAATTGAAAGATCGCGCACCCCTGGTCAGCGCCGGAGACAGCCTCAGCGACATCCCCCTGCTCAACCTCACCGCGCGGGAAGGGATCGTGATCTGGGCGGGTGAGCCATCCCTGCTCAACCGCCGTCCTTCCCCCTTCCGCTATCCCGGAAACGTCTTGATCCATCAGCCGGACCGCACCGTCTGACCGTTCTTGACATCGCCTGCCGGGGATGGTACAACCTTGCCATGACCACCGAGTTCGAGAGAGATCGGGAAGAACGTCAGGCCATCCGTTTGCATACCCGACCCGCCATCCGGGCGGGTGTATCTGCGCTGTTGATCGTGGCGCTATGCGCCCTGCTATCCAGGTTGATTGCCCCCGAACCCCTTTTCCCGGCGCGTACGCTGGAATCTCTTTTTGGAATCTCGGTCCTGGTGATCATCCTGATCATGGTCATTATCCTGGCGGCCCGCAAAACCGTCTACTACTCCTCCCGCCTTGTCCGTGACGACATGACAATCTCTGAGTTGCTGCGCAGGTGGAACCGGATCGATTTGATTTTGATCGGTATCACCACAACCATCCCCCTGATTGGGCTCGCGCTCACCTGGTTCGGCATTCCTTTTGCGCGAACCTGGTTCATTTTCCTGGTCTCCGCCTTGCTGTTGGTGATTCTGCTGCCCATGGGCATCAAGGTGCGGGGAAAGCTGCTGATTCTGCGTCAACACCATCCCGATCTGAATGCATAAACACCCCGTCCCGGCCGTAGATGCGATAATTGCCATTGAGGACGGCATTGTGTTGATCGAAAGGCGATTTCCGCCCTACGGATGGGCCCTTCCCGGCGGCTTCGTGGAATGGGGAGAGACCGTAGAGGCCGCAGTCCGTCGCGAGGTCCGCGAAGAAACCGGCCTGGAGTTGGATCAATTGAAGCTGTTCGGCGTATATTCCGACCCGGACCGCGACCCCCGCCGCCATACCATATCCGTCGTGTTCACTGCGGTCGGCATCGGTATTCCCCGAGCCGGCGACGACGCCGGCGAAATTGCGATTGTATCACCGCGAGCGCCTGGTCGCACGCTGGCTTTTGATCACAATCAGATACTCGCGGATTATCTTGAATCCGGGAATGATGAAATTCGTTGAACCGCTTTTCATTCTGAAACAAATTTGGGTATAATGAGGCTTACGTTGGAGAAAGGAATATGAAGAAACGGATTCTGGTAGTTGAATACGATGCGCGGACGGTGGATTTGATCCGTGACACCTTCCCTCCGTCGGCTTTTGACCTCATTGTGGTGGATGAAGGGCAGAAGGCGCGCGACGAGTTGTCCCGGGGCACATTTGACCTGGTGATTACGGCGGCGATGCTGCCCAAATTCCACGGGTTCAACCTCTCTCAATTCATCCACGACCAATACCCTTCCACACATGTCATCATCATGAGCGGGATCTACAAGGAAATGGAGTACAAACGCCAGGCCATCACCCAGTACAACGCCGATGACTTTTTTCAAAAACCACTGAACCCGGACACCCTGCGCAAGCGCGTCTTTGAATTGCTGGACATGGATAACCAGTCCCAGTCCGCGGCCGCCCCTGAGGCCACCATGGAATTCCCCGTAGCGGACACGTCCAAGATGCCTTCCATTCAGGAGGCTCCGGCTGTGGAATCCGACCGCTTCAGTTCCGAAGACCTGTTCGGCGACATCATTGAAAAAGTCGAAAGCGAAGACGCTGTCACTTCCCCCGAGCCGCCGCAAAAACAGGCGCAACCGCCGAATCCTCCGGCAACGAAAATCCAGCCGAAAAAAGAACATGAAGAGGAAGCCGTACTGGCGTTGACCGACGAAGACATGGTCGCCGTTTCACCCCAGACCGTGGAAATACCGCAAAACCAGAACCAGCCGCCGTCATTCAAGGCCATCACTTCGGATGATATCGACGCCAGTCTCAACGACCTGCTGAGCGACCAACCGGCGAAAAAACCCGACACGCAACGCTTCAGAAAAATCGAAGAAGATTTTTCCAAGAAGTTCGAGGATACATTGTCCGGCCTGGGGCTGGACAAGAAACACAAACGACCCGACCCGGGGCCGCAGGCAACCGCTGCCAAGCCTCCCGCCGCCCCGCCCGTTGCTCCGC
>DBFQ01000036.1 GCA_002294665.1 Candidatus Aminicenantes bacterium UBA876 | reverse complement strand
CCTGGCCGATATTCAAATTGAAATCCCCTTCATGCTGGACAGTTCCGATCTGGGGGCCGAGCACTGGAAAACGCTGGCTGAACTGATCCGCGACTACCGAAACCGCGTGGAAGGCGTAGTCATCAGTCACGGGACCGACACCCTGGCATACACGGCTTCGGCCCTGTCCTTCATGCTCGCAAATCCCCCATTCCCGGTGATCCTGACCGGAGCGCAGAAACCCCTGAGTGAACTCCGCAGTGATGCGCGGGGGAACCTGATCAATGCGGTGGAGTTGGCCTTGTCGGAGATCCGCGAAGTGGGCATTCTCTTCGACCATCGACTGATGCGGGGGAACCGCACCGTAAAGAGTCATATCAATCACTTCGACGCTTTTTCTTCGCCGAATTACCCCTTGCTGGCACGGGTGGGCATGGATATCGAGATCTACCATCGCAACCTGCTGCCCGTGCCCGGCGGCCTGTTCCACATCCTGACCGACATGGACAATGCCGTTGCCGTTTACCGCCTGTTCCCGGGCTGCCGAACCAGCCATTTCCGGCCCGCGGATGATGTGCGCGCGATTGTACTGGTGGCATTCGGCGCAGGCAACGTCTCTTCCAAAGATCCGGACCTGATCGACCGGGTTTGTCAGTGGCACCGCGAAGGCCGCCTGGTCGTCATCCTGAGCGAAACCGGCGCCGGGCGACTGGATCCGGGATTGTACGAATCAGGCGCCCGGCTGCTGGAGGCCGGCGCCGTGCACGGTGGCGACATGACATTTGCCGCCAGTATCACGAAACTGATGTTCCTGCTGGGTCAGTACAATGATCCCATCAGCATTCGCAAGGGATTCCTGGCCTCTCTGGCCGGGGAACGCAGCGAATAGGTCCGGAATCAGGCCCGCAGGAATTGCTCTCGAATCAGGTTGACCATGCGGGCATTGTCGGCATGCCCGGTTCTCTGCGCCGTCACCCGTCCGCGGATCGGCCTGCCCAGCAGGTAGAAATCACCGATGATATCCAGAATCTTGTGCCGCGCCAACTCGTCGGGGAAACGCAGGGAAGTGTTGATCACCTTGCCCTCATCGATGAGGATGAAATTGTTCATGCGTCCGCCCTCGGCGAGCCCCAGTTTCGACAACTCGTTCATTTCGTGCATGAAACCATAGGTCCGCGCCGGGGCGATCTCTTTCTCGAAGCTTTCCGGGCCATCCAGGATAAAATGGTGCGACATCCTCCCCAGCGGTTCCGGATAGATCAATGTATAACGGACTTCGAAATGATCGGCGGGATCAACGCGGATGAATTTGCCCTGTTCGGACTCATCACCGATGATCAGCGGACGATCGATCACCACCTCGGGGATAAACGCTTCCTGGTCGACCACGCCGCTGCTGCGGATAAAATCGCAGAATGCCGACGCGGATCCATCCCCGATCGGCACTTCCTTGTTGATCTTGATGGCCAGGTTCGTGATCCCGAAAGCATGCAGGGTGGCCATCAGATGTTCAATGGTTCTGGCTTCCAGACGGTCTCGTTTCACGGAAGTGGCATGGTTGGTGGAATCCAGGTACTCCACCCGCGCGGGGACGTACCCATTCTCGGAGATATTCTCAAAACGGATGCCTTTCCCCGGAGGCAACGGTTTGATCACCATGCCGGTTTTTTGACCGGAATGCAGGCCGATGCCGTAAAAAATGCTGGAATCCCGCACCGTGCGCTGGGGACGGGATACCTTGGGGTCCGAGTAATCGTAGGTCAAAATGCCGGAACTATCGCGTTTTTGTCCGGTATCTCCCCTCTCATCCGTTTCCGTGCGCGATTGCGCTTCCAGCATCGATTTCAACTTCAGGTTTTCCTCCAGGACCTGCTTGTGCTCCAGTCCACGTTTCAGCACAAAGAGCACCTTGTCGAGGCTCAGGGGTTTTTCCAGAAAATCGTAAGCGCCCAGTTTGACCGCGCTCACCGCGGCGGTGATACTTCCGTGCCCGGAAATCATGATCACGATCTGGGACGGATCCCCGGTCAGGATGCGGTCCAGGGTCTCAAGACCGTCAATTCCGGGTAACCAGATATCCAGCAGAACCGCATCCGGATTGATGTTGCTGATTTTTTCCAGAGCTTCTTCGCCTGAAGAAGCGAAAAAAGTATGATATCCCTCGTCTTCCAGGACCGAGGCCAGGGAAACCTGGATGTTTTTTTCGTCATCGACCACCAGAATCTTTTTCATTGTATTTCCGATTCCTTTTCAATTGCGGCCCGACCGCCGCCGGTCGCCGCGAACGCTTCCGCGCTCGTCTCCACGACAATCCCTCCGTTTTTCAATACGCATTCGACCTTGACCGCGGTTGCCCATTCCTCTCTCAGCGCGACCCTGGATATGGGCTCGAGCAAGCGGTTCTGGATCACCCGGGTCAGGTTCCGGGCGCCGAATTCCAGAGAATAACCTTCCGCCGCCAGCAGCCGGCAGACATCATCCGCCACTTCCAGGTGCTTTCCCTGGCGCTGAAGCTGCCGGCGTACGGGTTGCAACTGCAGTTCAATGATGCGGAAAATCTCCTGCTCTTCCAGGTGATCGAAATAGACAATCTCATCCACGCGGTTCAGGAATTCGGGAGTAAAGAATCGACGCAACGCTTTTTCCCGTGCCGCGCGCGAAACACCGCGGCCTTGAGAACGATTCTGGAATCCCAGGCGCTCCGCCTGGAAAAGCGAAGTCCCGATGTTGGAAGTCATGATGAAAGTGGTATGGGAAAAATCCACCGCATTGCCACGCGCATCCGTCAGCCGCCCGGCGTCAAACACCTGTAGAAAGATGTTCAGCAATTGGGGATCCGCTTTCTCCACTTCGTCCAGCAATACAATGGAAAACGGGTTCTGGCGGACGCGGTCGGTCAGTTGGTTCGTATCCTGGTACCCCACGTAACCCGGCGCGGCGCCGACAAAACGCGAGTATGTAAAACGTTCCATGTATTCCGACATATCGATACGGATAAGGTGGTCCTCGGAACCATAAAGGGCACGGGCCAGGGCCAGCGCGGTTTCGGTCTTGCCCACTCCGGTGGGGCCCACGAAGAGAAACACCCCGTCCGGCCGGCGCGGCTTCAGCCCCAGGTTCATTTTATTCATGGTGACTACGGCGGACAACCTGCGCAAGGCTTCATCCTGGCCCACAATCTCGCGGGCCAGGCGCTCCGGCAGCCGGGAAAGCGTGCGCTTCATCGAAATGGACAGCCGGCTCTGGGGCAGGTTCAGCATATCCGCCAGAGCCTCGGTCACATCGTCTTCCGTCATTTCCATGCGCCGGGTATCACCCGCGTTCACCTTGAGCTTCAACTTGGAGATGCAGCGCTCCAGCAGAATCAGGGCGGAGAGGGGCAGGCGCCGTGATTTCAAATGTCGCGCGGCGCTTTCCACCACGGCCTCAATGACATGCGCCCCGATATCCATGCGCAGGTCCCGGGCCGCGGTCTGCGCACGCCGGATCAGGATTTTTTCCGTATCATCCCGGGACAACTCTGCGACCTGAACAGGCTGCAGAAAACCCATCAGGGTATGATCCCGTTCCACCGTGTTTTTCATCTCTTCGTAATTGGTGGTGGCGATCACCTGGATGGAGCCGTCCCGCAGAAACGGCTTGAGGATATTGACCAGGTCCAGCGAAGTGCCGCGGGCGCCTCCGGGAGACATCATCAGGTGGATGTCTTCAAGCACGAGGATATCATTGCGGCGCGAAAAGTCATTGAGCATTTTCAGCGCCTTCTCCTCGAATTGGCCACGATACTTGGCGCCCGCCAGCAGGTGAAGAAAATTGATTTCCCGCATTCCCCGCGCTTCCATCATGGCCGGGGCTTCACCATCCGACAGCCTGCGGGACAGGGCGGAAAGCAGCGCGCTGCGACCCACCCCGCTTTCTCCCACCAGCAGGACACTGGAACGCTTGCCGGAAACCAGGATCTCCAGCATCTGGCGGATTTCCCGCTCGCGTCCCACCAATTGCGGCAGCGCAACCTCATCCGGCGCTTCAATTTCCAGGAAAGGTTCGTCCGGACGCGATTCCTTCGGCTGTTCGGTCTTCATGCGCTCGCGGACGGCTTTCAACTTTTCGCTGACTTCCTCGGAAAAAGAAAGCCGCAGGAATTTTTCATAAAAACTGACGGCTTTCTCAAATTTGCCTTCCAGCCGGGCGGCGTCGCCCATCAACTCAAATGTCTCTGGATAAAAGGGAAAGAAAAGCACAAATTTCTGCAGCAGGTGCTGCATCTCGCTGATTTGATTCAGCGCGAAATGACAGCGCGCTTTGATTAAAACCAGCAGCGGGAAATGCATGCGTTCCGGAGCCAGCGGTTCCAGGTTTTCCATACAGGCGGGGAATGCCTGGCTCGCGAAAAGTGCCAGTACGCGTTCAAGCTGATCCAGCCGGGCGGCAAGTTCGTGGTCGGCGGCGGTCAGGCGCAGCGCGATCAGGCGGGCGGTTTCAACATCCAGGATGGAACACAGATAGGTGAATACGGGCAAATCCAGGTCTCTACGGGTAAAACGGCGATGGTGCCCCTCCGTAATATCCAGGTATTCCAGGCCTCCGGGGATCACGCGTTCGAGAAACAAGCGCCGCTGGTCACGGATCAACACAAAAGGATACAGCGGAATCCGGATCGAATCGCTCTCAAACCGGAGATAAGCAGATTCGGTTCCGATTTCCCCTTCATCTTTGACCTCAACGATCATGCCGGTCAGTTTCTGGTCCAGTACCGTGAAAAAGTTTTCCGCCCAGAAACGGTAATCACGAAATAATTGCTGGCGTTCACGATCCCCGCTGCCACCTTCGCGCCGAAGCAGGTATTCGCTGAGGTTTTCGAGGATGAATCCGAATGTCTGGCGCTCCGAGCGACTGAAAAGAAAAAGCTTGGAATCAAAACTGGACAGGTATTGCCGGATACGCGCCAACGCGGAGACCGGGTCCGGGTCAAACGGTTTCACGTCTTCGTGAAAGGCGCAATGCTTGAGCTTGTGCAGGCTCTCGGCACGAATCAGCGCGTCGAGCATGTGAATATCGTATTGCAGCAGTTCTTCAGTGGTCTCCCAGTTCAGGGCCCGGTCATCGAGTTTCAGATCCGGGAACAACGCCTGGCGGAATTCATTCGTGTTTTTCAGTTGGTTGACTTGAAGCGTCATCGTCTTTCCCGTTGTCCCGAACATCCGCCCGCAACAGCGACCCCGCCGTTTCGGGAGTGAAATCCCCGGCCCCGGGAACTGCCCGTCTCTTTTCCATGCCGCTTGCGGCAGGCGCCACGGAAGCCAGAGACTGGGATTGCCTTTTATTATATGAACTGCAGCGGGTCTTGTCAATTAAATTGATTTTTGGACGGGCCTTTGTTATACTTTTCTGCCCAGGAAGGCATGGACGCGATATTCGAAACGATAAAGAGCCACGGCGAGATCAAGCTCATCCTGATCCTGATCGCGGTAGTGGTGGCTTTAAAACTGATCTATGAACTCCTGAAAGTCGCCAAGATCCTCAACATCCAGGATAAATCTTTCATTGATGCCCTTTACTCCATGCTTTTTCGCAAATCCTACCTGATCTCCCAGGCGAAAAAAGCAACCAAAGAAGGCAACTTCCATAAGGCCGGAAAGATTTACGAGGAGATCGGAGATTTCCGCAAGGCCCTGAAAACATACGAAGAAGGGCAATTGTTCACGGAGATGGGTGAATTAAACGAACGCCTGAACCGTGAGACCCAGGCCATCGAGATCTACAAGCAGATCGGACACGTGGACGGCATCATCCGGCTCTACCTCAAACGCCGGAATGTGGAAGCCGCATGCGCCCTTCTGGAAGCCAACAACCGTTTCCAGGAAGCCGCGGAACTCTACTACAACTACGAGCGCTTCGACAAGGCCGCCCAGATCTATGAGCGCAAGGGCTTTTTCAAAAAAGCCGCTTATATCTATGAAAAAGACGGCAATTTGAAGCGCGCGGCCATTAACTTCGAAAAATGGTTTCTCTCCAACGCGGACACAACCGGGGGATTCCAGAAAGACGCCCGCCTGGAACAGGATCTGATGAAGGCTGTGGAGCTCTACACCCGGGTCGGCGACAACGAGCACGCCTTCGAGCTGCTGGTCCGCCAGGAAAAGTTTGATAAAGCCGCGGAAATCGCCCAGAAAATGGAACGCTTCGAAGAGGCGGCCAAGTTGTTCGAAAAAGCCCAGATGCCCGTGCGCGCCGCCGACCTTTACGAGAAACTGGGGCAGAACCGCGTGGCATCCCAGCTTCGCGGTGAAGACGCCTTTGCCCGCGGCAACACCCGCGAGGCGGCGGATTGGTACCTGAAGGGAGAAGACTACACCCGGGCGGCGGAATTGTTTGAATGGGACCGGAGTTTCGAGAAAGCCGCCTATTGCTACTTTATGAACCAGAATTTTTCCGCCGCCGCGGAAAACTACCTGAAGGCGGAAAAAGAAGAAGAAGCGGCGAAAATGTTCGAGATGGCGCAGCAATGGAAACCGGCCGCGGATATCTACCTGAAATACAAACGATACCAGAAAGCCGGAGAACTCTTTGAAGCCGCCGGCGAACACTTCAAGGCAGGCATTTCTTTTCTAAAAGTCGACGACGAAAAACGCGCCCTGGCCAATTTTCAGCAGGTCCACCCCAATTCTCCGGATCACTCGGCCGCCATCACACAGATGGCGACCATTTTCCTGAAGCACCGCAAACACCAGCTGGTGATCGAGAAACTGGGCAAGCTCCTGGCCGACCAGACCATTTCACAGAAAAACATCGACTGGTATTACCTGCTGGGACAGGCGGAAGAAAACGCGGGAAACTTCAAGCAGGCCCATTCCATCTACCAGATGGTCCTCAGCGAAAATTATTCGTACAAGGATGTGCACCAGCGGGTCAAGGATGTGGAAAACCTGATCCAGAAATACAAGGAAATGGCCCTGGTGCAGGAAGACTCCTCGCAACGCTACCGCATTATCCGCAAAGTCGGTGAAGGCGGAATGGGCACCGTCTACAAAGCGGAAGACACGGTGCTGCAGCGAATCGTGGCGCTCAAAATTCTCAACGCCAGCCTGATCAAAGACAAGCGCAGCCTGGAACGATTCTATACGGAAGCCCGCTCGACCGCATCCTTATCTCACTCGAATATCGTCACCGTCTACGACGTCGGCCAATTGGGCGAGGACCACTTCATCTCGATGGAATTCATCGAAGGTGAAAATTTCATGTCGCTGATCCGCAATCAGCGTCAGTTCTCCATTCCCCAGGTGCTTTATATCGCCATCAAAGTGCTCAAGGCCCTGGATTATTCTCACCGCAAAGGCATCATTCACCGTGACATCAAGCCGCACAACATCATGATCACCCGTCAGAAAGAGATCAAGATCATGGATTTCGGCCTGGCCGTGATTCGCGGCGACATGAAAAAAGGTGAAACCGGCATCATCACCGGCACGCCCTACTACATGTCTCCCGAACAGATCCAGGGTCAGCCCACGGATCACCGTACGGATATCTACTCCTTCGGCGCCACCATATTCCACCTGATCACGGCCCGCGTACCGTTCAAAGGCGAAAACGTGTTCTACCAGCATCTATTTGAAACGGTCCCATCCCTGCGCCAATTGCGCCCGGAAACCCCGGACCGCCTGGAGGAAGTGGTGCAGAAATGCATGGCCAAAAAACGTGAAGATCGATATCAGAGCGCCCAGGAAGTGCTTAACATCATCAAGACTGTGAAAACCCAGTAAGCCAAAGAGGAGAGGGAACAATGAATTTTGCCCTGGATGAAGAACAACTTGAATTGCAGGAATTGACGCGGGAATTCGCCCGCAATGAAATCCGGCCCGTGGCGGGGGAATACGATGAAAAGAACGAATTCCCCATGGAAGTGATGGAAAAGGCGTTTGCGGTCGGGTTTTTGACTTCCGGAATCCCCGAGGAATACGGTGGCACGGGATTTTCAAACCTGACCAACGCCGTGGTGTGCGAGGAACTGGCATGGGGCTGTGCCGGCATGTACACCTCCATGATGGCCAATACCCTGGCCACGACCCCGATCGTCTTGTTCGGCACGGAAGAACAGAAACGCCAATGGCTGGAACCCATGACCCGCGACATGACTTTCGCCTGTTTCGGCCTGACCGAACGCGAAGCCGGCTCCGACAACGCCGCGATCAAGACCACGGCGGTCAAACAAGGCGATGAATACATCATCAACGGATCCAAGACCTTTATCACCAACGCCGGGGTGGCGAAGTTCGGCGTGATGTTCGCATCAACCGACCCGACCCGCGGAGCCCGCGGGCTTTCCGCCTTCATCGTACCCATGGACGCCCCCGGTGTCACCGTAGGCAAACACGAAAACAAGATGGGCCACCGCGCCTCCAACACGGCGGAAATCTTTTTCGACGACGTACATATCCCCGCGGCCAACCTGGTACGCAGGGAAGGCTTCGGTTTTATCATCGCGATGAAAACCCTCGACTACGCCCGCCCCGCGGTAGGCGCGGGCGGAATCGGCGTAGCCAGAGCCGCCTACGAGGAAGCCCTGGAATACAGCCGCAACCGGGTTCAGTTCGGCCAACCTATCGCCCATTTCCAGCACAATGCCTTCAAGCTGGCGGACATGGCCACCCAGATCGAAAGCGCCCGCCTGATGGTGTATCGTTCGGCCTGGATGCTGGATCAGGGCATGAAAGCATCCAAGGAATCCGCCATGGCCAAGGTCATGGCTACGGACGTGGCCATGCACGTAACCGTCGAAGCGGTGCAACTCATGGGCGGCTACGGCTACATGAAGGAATACCCGGTGGAAAAGATGATGCGCGACGCCAAGTTGCTGCAGATCTACGAAGGCACGAACGAAATCCAGAAACACGTGATCTCGCTGGAAATCCTGGGTAAGCACTGACCATGACGCGCGATCCCCGGGGTCATTGAGGCGTCATGATCTGGCTGCGCCTGCTCTTTCTTTCGCTGGCGATCTACCTGGTCTGGCGTCTCTTTGTGCCCCGATCCGACCGCCGCCGGCGCGGCGGAAAGAAGTCCCGGCGGCTGCAGCCGGATCCGGAAGAGATGAAGCAGGATCCGGTCTGCGGCACCTGGGTGCCGGTCAGCCAGGCGTTAAAAGCGCAAATCAACGGTGAGACCCTTTACTTCTGCTCCATGGCCTGTCGCGACCGTTACCTGGAGTCTATAAAAAAGAGTTGAAGAGTTGAAAAGTTGGAGAGTTGGAAAGAAGGTGACAGGTATCAGGTGACAGGGGCGGCCTCCCTGTGGCCGCCCTCAGGATAACCGCGGATAATTCATGGGCACCCACAGGAGGTTGCCACCTCAAATCCCAAATCCCAAATTCGAAATCCCAAACAAATTCAAA
>DBFQ01000020.1 GCA_002294665.1 Candidatus Aminicenantes bacterium UBA876 | reverse complement strand
ACTTTAGACTTTCGACTGATTCCTCTGGCCCCTCGCCCGTTTTGTTTCTCATTCAAAATTATTCATTCAAAATTTAATCCTGTCACCTGATACCTGTCACCTGGTACCTTTAGGCAAGAGGTGCAAGTTCTGCCGGTTTCTGTCTATCTTCTCCCTGTCCAGCTTCGAATCCTTCTCCTGAACAGCTTAAACGGCCGCAAAAAAGACAGCAGCCATGGGTGCCTGTCACCGCTTTCACGTATATCCGTCAACTTGGGCGCCGTAGCCGTATGCCACACAAAACTTGCCCTGGCCGGCAGCGAATCCAGCAAACCCAGCATCATGCGCAGGCGTTCACTTTTCCCGGGCATCCAATTTCCCGCTTTCAAACGTGTCGCTATATGCTCCCCGGCACGAAAAACCACGGGCAAAGGCGTTTTCCCGCCGGTCAGATACCGTTCAACTTTCAGCCCGCACATAGCATGTCCCAGCCAAAGGGTCAGGTCAACCGCGCGACGACAGTTGTAATGGCCAGCCAGTCGGTCGACTTCATCCATATCCAGGCCGGATACATGCGCCAGGAAAGCGGCATCTCCCACCATGCGCAACTCGGGCCAGCCATGCTTGGTTCCATGCAGAGCAAGGATGATAAAATCGACTTCCGGTGAAAACCTGGGCACCTTGCGAGACAGGATCTCAATCGAGTAAGAGGATCCTGGCAGAACGAAATCACTGGCAAAACGCGAGGGTCCCTCTGTCAGGCGCATGTGCAAATCCAGGTAAATACCGTCATGATGGAACATGAATTCCCTTCCGCCCCGTGCCCATGACAGCAATTCGAAGCTATTCATTGACCGCATCGGTTTAAAGCCGGCTCCTTGCGAAAGCAACTTGTACACATCATTCAGGTCTTCGGACCGGATCATGATGTCCAGATCCTGGTATGTGCGCAGCACGTAATCCCCGTATGCCACCTGCCCAAGTACCGGCCCTTTAAAAAAAACCACTGGAATATTTGCCTGCAGGAATTGCCGCGCGATTTTCAACATCACGCCCGTATTGCGCATACAATAAGCCGCGTGCAAGCGCAAACGCTCCCGCCATTCAGTCACCAATTTGCGCGGTAAATGGTTTTCATAACGGCTGAGCAACTGATGCATGACCCAGGGAGCGCAACCATCATGGCAGATCCGATTGTGGAACCTTGGCCAATCCACTAAAGAAATCAACTCAGCAATACGGTTCCTGCGGACACCTTCATCTACCTGGAAACATGCCCGGATCAACTCTTGTTCCACCGGCGAGTTTACCCCACCATTAGTCCCAAGTCTTTTTTTCATCAGCCACTAGCCATTTCAAAGTTGAAAAGTTGGAGAGTTNNCCCCTCGCCCGCTTTGTTTCCCATTCAAAATTCAAAATTATTCATTCAAAATTTAATCCTGTCACCTAGTCTTCCCTATAATTCCTTGCCTGCAGGCAATAGAGGTGATGGTAACGGCCCTTGCGCGCCATGAGTTCTGTGTGGCTGCCCTCCTCAATGATGCGCCCGTTTTCCAGCACGCAGATGCGGTCGGCCATGCGCACCGTGGAATAACGGTGGCTGATGATGAGGGCGGTCTTATCCCCGATCACTTTGCGGAAATGATCGAACAACTCCGCTTCCGCTTCCGGATCCAGCGCCGAAGACGGCTCGTCCAGAACCACGATCTCCGCATCGCGGAAAAAAGTGCGCGCCAGGGCCACCTTCTGCCACTCCCCGGTGCTCAATTCCTCTCCCTCCTCGAACCACTTTCCCAAAGGCGACGCGTAACCGTGAGCCAGCTTGGCTGCCAGGGCATCGGCGCCGGACTTGCGNNTTTTCCTCGAGAGTCATTTGATATTGAATGTAATCCTGAAAGGTCACACCCACCTTACGCCGCCACTCCATCGGATCCAGCTCGGGCAAGGCGATCCCGTCTGCCTGGATACAACCTTCATCCGGATCATAAAGGCGGCACAACAATTTGACCAGGGTGGTTTTGCCGCAGCCGTTGGCGCCCACCAGGGCGACCACTTCCCCGGCTGTCAAGCTGAAATTCAATTCCCGCAAGACCGGTTTCTGGGCGCCGGGGTAAGTGAACGTCACGTCAGAAAAACGGATGCCTTCGCGTATCACCTTTGGAACGGGCTTTGGCGAATCCGGAATACAGATTTGCGGTTTCAAGGCCATGAATTCATTGAACTGTGACAAAAAAAGATTGTTTTCATACAGGCCTGCCATACCACCCAGCACGGATTGCAGGTAACTGATGCCGCGTTGAAAGCCCTGGTAGTACATGACCAGAGCGCCTATGGTAATGGCCCCTCCCACGGTACTCCAGGCGATAAAGCCGATGGCCGCAAACATGGCCAATGCCGAAATCGCACGCGCCAGAAGTTCGAATGCCGCCCGCGAGCGGGAGAGCGCCAGGCGGTTGACCCGGATCACCTTTCTCAATTCCTGGAAACGGCGACGGATTTCTTCCCCCAGTTGAAACAGGCGCATCTCCTTGGCAAATGGTTGGCCCGTCAACATGAAATGGTAGTACCAGGATCGTCGTTCCTTACGGGTGTGTTCCATCTGGAAATCAAACATGCGTCGTGAAAACCGTAAACGCACCGCCGTACTTGGAAGAGCAGCAGCGAAAAGCACCAGGCCGATCCACCAGTTGAAAGCGAAGAGCAGGGCCAGGATACCGGCCAGGGAAACCAGGCTGCGTGACATCTGGATCAAACCATTGACGATCTGCAACGGCCGGCTGGCGCCCGCGCCCTGGGCGCGATGCATGGTTTCAAAATACTGCGCGTTTTCGTAATACGCCAGGTCCACTTCCATGGATTTTTTGTGGATCATGTCGGAAACCGCGTCCGTGACTTTCAATCCCTGGGCTTCCGATGCCAGCGAAGCCACTGAGGAAACCAGGGATTGGAGTAACGCGAAACCGCCCATCAACACGATCCAGACCAGGGCGGGTTTAAATGCGGCCATTTTATCGGCCGCTCCGATTCCGGATCCCACTGCATCGACGATCTGCTTGATCAAAAATAACTGCACCAGGGGAAAAACTCCCTGAATCACAACCAGCAATGCATTGGCCACGGTGAGGCCCGGAGCTATGTTCCATACCAATTTGACGGCATTATCCAGGCGCAGGGCGATGCGGATACGCTCTCTTATTTTATGTGATCCGGGTTTACGTACGCTCATCGGTTCTTCCTTTCATCCTCTTCTTTCTTTTCAGATGACGAAATAAAACATACAACAATCTTGTTGTACGCAGTTTCCAAACAACCAGGAAAGCCAACCGACCCCCAACCCTTTTCCACGGCCAGTATTTTTCGCGGCCGTCTCGTTCGACATGGGTCACGACGCCCAGCAGATCCGTATCCGGCACCCATCCGTCCACCTCTCCACCGCGGTCAGCTTTGATCAATGCGCGATTGCTTTTTCGCCGGATCACACGATGTACCAGCAGGATGCCGCTGGCGGGAATACGGCAGGCCGTTACTTGTCCAACCCGAGGTTCACCCGGTGCAGCGGGAGAAATGGTAAGGACATCTCCGTCGCGAATAGCCGGGAGCATACTCCGTCCCGATGCGCGGAAACGAAACGAGGCTCCTTTTTCCACCACCGCCTGAAGAAGATCTGCGGCAGCCTGGGATGAGATGGGAAGAACCTGAGGATCATCTTGAGCAGCAATCATTCCGCTCATTATAACGGGCATTCGAGTAGAGTTGAAGAGTTGAAGAGTTGAAAAGTTGAAGAAAGCTAACAGGGTATCAGGTGACAGG
>DBFQ01000096.1 GCA_002294665.1 Candidatus Aminicenantes bacterium UBA876 | reverse complement strand
GATCGCCTGTCCGGAAACAGCGCGCGCAACTACACGCGGGTATCCATCGCTCCTCCTGAACCGGAGCCGGAAGAACCCCTGGATCCCAAGTTAAAGGCCCTGCTGGAAAAAGCGGCCACATACTGCGGGAAACTTCAGAAAGCCGCCTTCCGCTTTACTTGCACCGAGGTAGTGGAAGAAACGGTTCTGGAGCGCAACCCCTTGAACAAGCGGGTGGAGCCGGTGGAAAGCCGTTGGCATTACGATTACCAGGTGGTGGTGGAAAAAGAAGAGGTTGCGGAACAGCGCCGCCTGGTGCGGCGGAACAAGAAGAAGGTCGATCAACCGGATGCCAAGCTGGAGACCCGTTTCAAGGCCCATTATTCGGTGTTTCTGCCGGTGACGCTTTTGGGGGAGCACAATCGCGGAAACTACCGCTACAAGCTGCTGGACACGGAACGGTTAAAGAAGCGGCATTGCGCGATGATCGAGGTGATGCCACGGCTGGAAGGAGAAGGGCCCATGGCGCGGGGCAATGTATGGGTGGACGTGGAGAACGGCTCGGTATTGAAAATCGTAATGGACCCCCGAGGGGTTGAGGGCAGCGCAGCCCTGGAAGCCGCCGCCAAAAAAATGTCCGCTAAATTGGACCTGAAGGTGGAGCACTGGTACCTGGAAGAACGCAAGGGCCTGCGCTTCCCGTCCAGTACGGAGTTTTCAGAGAGCTATCTGTTTGACCGGGAAGTGAAAGAACGGGAAAAGGAATTAATCCGCTCACTACGAACCTACGGGGCGCGGGGGCCTGCCGTGAAATTCGGGTACCGTAAGGTGGAATTTTACCGCTTAACGCAGGCATACAAAAACTACCGCTATTTTGAAGTCGATACCAAAGTAAAGGTAGCTGAACGGAAATAACAAAAAGAAAAACCTAAGGATCAGATCTTTACACCCGGAAGACCGGTGGAGTATAGGCGGCCGCAGGTTTCGTAGAGGGTATAGGGGACCGTCAGCACTACCATGCCTTTCTGAGCCGCCAGTTTCTGCGTTTCAGGAGGTAATTCCGTGTCCCGAACCATGACCGCGGCGCTTACATCACTGAGAATACATGAGTGGATGGTCTGGGGTGTAAGTTGCCCGCTGAGCAGGAGCATCCCGGAATGGCCCTTGGCCAGGATCACGCTCTGCATGTCCGATGCCCCGGCGCAATTGATCTCGCGGTCCAGGTGCTCTTCGCCCACGGCCACGCGGGCTTCAAGAATCGCGGCGATTCGTTCAAGGGTCATTGTATGCGATCCTCCTGAAGAGTTTTTCTCGATGAACATCCTTGGACTCATTCTAGCAAGCCCTTGTCGGGACTGCAACAAGCGGGGTTATTCAACATATCTCAGAATATATCGGGCATAGACGGAAAGGGTATGAAGTGGTACCCTGATTGGCAACGGGAGCAATGGGAATGAAAATCAATGTGATCATCTTTGTTGGAATGATCGTTTTGTGCAGTGCAGCCTGGGGATTTGCCGCCAATGAAAAAAGCGATACACCCGCGTTGAAATGGTCTGTCAGTGAACGCACGCGCTTGACCACTTTTGACAACAGCATCAATCTGGATGACGGAGCGGCGGATACCTTCACGTTTACCCGCCACCTCACCAGCCTGGGCCTGGCATGGACACCGCGGAAAGATTTGTCGTTCGTGGTGAAGCTCACCAATGAGTTCCGCAGCTGGCTCAGTCCCAAGAACCGGCCCAATAACCTGGGTGAGATCTTTTTCGACCAGTTGTACCTGAAATGGAAAGGCGTGGCCGGGACCGGATTGAACCTGACCGTGGGACGCCAGAACATCATGCTGGGCGAGGGCTTTGTCTGCCTGGACGGACAGCCCCTCACGGGATCCCGTTCCGCCTATTTCAACGCCGTGCGTGCGGACTACGCGTTCAACAGCAAGCATAAACTGACGGCCTTTGTCTCGGCCTTGCCGCGTACCGACACCTGGCTGCCGGTGATCAATGAGCCCGACCCGGCCCAGCTGTTGGAGGAGCAGGCCAACACGGGAATCGGCCTGTATTACCAGGGAAGTATCGGAAAAGTGGGGCTGCAAGCCTACTACTTTCGCAAGGATACGGAGGCCAATGAGGCGGCACCCGTGGAATCAGGCATCAATACCCTGGGCGTCCGCGCGGTCCTGCCCCTGGTCGATCGCCTGGCCTTGACCGCTGAAGCGGCTTTGCAGAACGGTTCCTTTGGAGATGTGGACCGGGGTGCATATGGCGGGTATTTTCACCTGGATTGGAAGGTGGCGGAGTCCGTGCCCGTGGTGCGTGTTCTGACCCTGGGCGGCATCCTGTTGAGCGGGGATGACACGGCCACGGCCGACTACGAAGGCTGGGATCCCTTGTGGAGCCGCTGGCCCAAGTGGAGTGAGTCCTACATCTACACCCTGATCCGTGAAGTCGGCATCGCCCGCTGGACCAATTTCAGCGCCCTTTACTTCGGCCTCAATGCCGTGTTCACCAAGGACTTCAAAGCCAGGGTCCATTACTATATCCTGGGTGCCCCCCAGGACGGGCCGAACACCCCCGCTTTCACCGCTCTCGCCGGGGAGGGTCACCGGCGCGGCGGCTTGCTGGTTTCCCGTTTTGATTATGTGATCAACACCCATCTGTCCGGTCATTTTGTATGGGAGCATTTTGAGCCCGGCAATTACTACGCAGACACGGCGGACGGCTACAACTGGTTTCGGTTTGAACTGATGATCCGTTATTGAGGGTTCCGGCGATCCGTCCCCTTCGCCCGGACCCCGGCTGATACGCGGTCTGGGGACGGATTATGAATTTATGAATTTATTCGTAATGGGCCCGCGGTCTGGAAACGGATGGTGATAGTGTGACATTAGCAGCGGGAAAAGCACATTGCGTTTTTTAGTGTTATTGCATACGTTTACTTACCGAGTCCGCTATTGTCATATTGTCACCCTCCGTCCCTGTAGTATTCCGTACTGCACCAGAACGGG
>DBFQ01000075.1 GCA_002294665.1 Candidatus Aminicenantes bacterium UBA876 | reverse complement strand
GATGGCAAAAGCAAAATACGAACGGCCTGTTGCAATTGATCTTACAGGATCCTCCGTCCACGGTCAGACCTCAGGCAATGGATCCTGCAGCGCCGGCGATGCCGCCAATCAAACCGAAGGCCTTTGTCTGATTGGTCCCGCACCGTCTTCCGGAAGATGCTCCCTTGGTTTCTCTCCTGCAACTGGAGCTTGTGAAGCAGGTTCAGCCCCGACAAACATTTGTTTATTTGGCGGTGCAGCTGACTGACAACATGCATTTTGCTCCAAATCCGCATCATGTATCTGAAATTCTCAAAATCGGCGAACTGTTTATTCAGGTGAATTCTGATTTTGATTGGGGATTCTTCCACCAAAAACAATTCTCCCCTTTCTTTTCAAAATCGCGGTTTCACGACATCCAATGGAATTTCAACGTTATCAAGGACAACCGCTTTCGCCCCCACCACCATGGACTAAGTTCAGGCCAGGTCATAAGCCACCAAAATGGTTCGGCAATCGCGCCTGAATCTCAATCACCTCCACACGCGAAAACCAACGGCGTCAGCACGGACCCGTCTGATTGGGTAATCCGGATAGATCATGAGGATTCTTCCTGCTTGCTGGATTTCGATGCACAAAGAGCGGATATCTCTGTAATTCAATCAAAAGTGCCGTTTCTCCGCAACCACATTATCTCGTCTCACTTTCTGGCCCCGTTCCTGCCCGGATTCCAAGCCCTTATGCTGCACGCCTCGGCTATTGTGCGCCGAGGCCGGACGGCGGTTTTTTTGGCTCTGGACGAAGGCGGCAAGACCACGGCCGTTCGACTATCTCATTCCGGAATCATTCTGGGAGATGATCAAGTGATCGTGCGCCGGAGCGGGAAAGGATTCCGCGTTTTCGGCACACCCTGGGGACTGCACGTCGACGCCGAGGCTAACGCGCCGTTGTCGGGTATCTTCCTACTGAAAAAAGCCGCCACGTTTTCCCTTACACCACTGGAGACGGGGAAATTGATCCCCTTTATCTGGAAAGAGATCCAGCGCCCGCTGGCCATCCTGCCAAATCCGCTGAAGAAGAAGGCTTTCTTACTGGTTTGCGACCTGGTGGATACCGTACCCACCTGGGAAATGGCGTTCCCCAGGGATTTCATCGATTGGAATACCGTGGACCGGAAAATAATGACGCATCCCCGCGCAACCTTTGTGAAATAGGCGCGGCCTGCTTTTCGCAGATGTGGCGAAATAGTTCCTTTGTTCCTCAACGGGCAGCTTGTACTGAAAATTCGCAAAAACACGCGAAATTTGGGGTTCCTTTGTTACAGCCATGTATCTTATCGGACTACTGCCAGAACTCGGAATGCTCAATAATTGGCAAATCACCGCTATAGTGGGGCATATAATCTTGTGCGAGCAAACAATCCTTTGCCCTGGCAAGATTGATCAACATTCCCGTATTCATGTGTAGGGGCGAAAAATTTTTCGCCCCACATTGCATTAAACACATCACCCCGGATGTACGGGCGGTTCGCGAACCGCCCCCAAAAGATGGAAAATGGTTTGCTTATCCAAATCCGGAATCTCATGGTGATCAAGCCGAAAAAACATCATCGCCGTTCAATCCGTTTACATGGATATGATTATGCCAGTGGGGGAGCGTATTTTGTAACCATTTGTACCCACAGCCACAAATGTGTTTTCGGTGAAATCATTAATGGCCAAATGGCGTTAAACAACGCCGGCCAGATCGCAGAACATTGTTGGACCAAAATTCCGTTTCATTTTCCTCACATTGGATTGGATGTTTTTGTTGTGATGCCAAACCATGTACATGGAATATTGTTTATTGATGATTATTCCGTAGGGGCGAAAAATTTTTCGCCCCTACAATCGGGGCAACGACCACGCGGAACATCCAAAACAATCGGTTCTGTTATTCGCGGATTCAAAATCGGGGTGACCAAATGGATGCGCAGGCATACCTATATCCATAATGTTTGGCAACGGAATTATTTTGAACACATCATCCGCAACGAAATCGAATGGGATCATCTGCGCGAATACATTATCAACAATCCCATGAAATGGGAATGTGATCGGAATCATCCATCCTTTTGGGAACATACAGGGTAGGGGGCAAGGACGGATGGTGTACAGGCAAGGATAAGGACGGATGGTGTACGGGCGAAAAATTTTTCGCCCCTACGCTAGCGGTTTGTACCAAATGTTCATACTTTCGATGCGGCCGGAAATCTGCGTGTTGTTGACCAGGGTACCGCCGAAGCGGTACCCGCGTCGCGAAAAGGTGATGTTCATGCCCGCCGACAGGGCACGGGCGATGGTATAGGCAGTCACCAGGCCGCGCCGGCGCATTTCCCTTTCCATCAGCGCCAGCAGGCGCTGGGCCAGGCCGCGGCCGCGCATTTGCGGCAGGGTGGCAAAATCGGTCATCTCCACGTTTCCCGACGCTTCATCCATTTCCGAAGAGGCCAGGGCCGCCAGGCGCCCGTCAGTCGCGCGTGCGCCGAAATAGGCCACGTGCGAAGCCATGGTTTCACGCAGGTAGGCGGGGTCGTGGATGGGGAAGGGGTAGGTGGCAAACACCTCGCGATAAAGCAGGCTCATCTCTTCGGCATGCGCGGGCGCGCAGGCAAACAACGTTTCCTCACCCGTACGCGCCGGCGGTTTTGTGTCGGCGCCGGCCTTGGCTTCGGCCAGTTCCAGCACGCGGCGGATCTCGGGACCGTGGTCACCCGGGTCTGCGCGCCGCGGGTCGACAAACCGGGAAAGGAAATCTCCGTCCTCCTTGCCCTCGAAAAATCCGGGCACCGTTGCCTCGCGCACATAGCCCGCCTGCAGGAAGGGCGCCGCGTGCGCGCGCGGCACCTTGGCAAAGATCTTGGTATAGCCGTTTCCGCGGCAGAGGTCGTCCAGGCCTTCCGTGATTGCCGGCAGGTCGCGCGGATCGAGCTTCATTAAATAGATCCGGTTGGAAAAAGGCCCGTGCTGGACCATGGAGTTTCCCAGGCGCGTGGTGGTATCCATCATTGCAAGTCCCTCGCCGTATGGCCCCCGGGCGGATCCGGGAACAGCAGCGACAGCGGTACAAACACCAGGGTGGAAAGCGCGATGCCCCGGGAGCCCACGTAATAATCTTCGCTGTTCTTGTTGCGGAAATAGTGATATGCGCCGATGGCCAGCACCCCGAACATGTAAACGGCGAATATCAGGTAATCGATCCAGCTCAAGAGCCGTTCCTCCGCTTGTGGCGGTCGCTGCCGGACGGCACCAGCGAAATGGTGTCGTCGTACTCGGCCAGGAGTTTTTCAATGCCCACGGCCTTCCATTCGTCCGCGTCCTCGAGCGCGAGTTGCAGGTCGCAGTGTTCGCAATCGCGGTCGCAGAACACCGGTTCGTACGAGTCGGGTTCCTTGTAGGAAGTGATCACGCCCTCGTAGTTGCGCAGGATCACCTTGTTGGTGGACCAGGAGATGAGGTAATTGGGCATGACCGGGATTTTTCCGCCGCCGCCNNTTGCCGACCGGGGTACGGAAGTGGGAAAGACCCTCGGACAGGTCGCATTGGTAGAGGTAGTACGGGCGCACGCGGTTCATGGCCAGTTTGTGCACCAGGGCGCGCATGATGCGCGGGCAGTCGTTGACCCCGGCCAGCAGCACGGACTGGTTGCCCAGGGGGATACCCGCGTCCGCCAGCCTGGCCAGGGCGGTGCGCGAAGACTGGGTGATTTCGCGCGGGTGGTTGAAGTGGGTGTTGACCCAGACGGGGTGGTGTTTTTTGAGCATGCTGACCAGGTCGTCGGTGATGCGGTAGGGCAGGACCACCGGGGTGCGCGTGCCGATTCGCACCACTTCAACCGATTCGATGGCGTCCAGTTCCGACAGGATCCAGTCGAGGCGTTCATCGGAGAGGATAAACGGGTCCCCGCCGGAAAGCAGGACGTCGCGCACCTGCGGCGTGTTGCGGATGTAGTCCAGGCCCTGGCGGATGACGTCATCGTCGGGAATGTGGTCCACGTCGCCCACGCGGCGCTTGCGCGTGCAGTGGCGGCAGTACATGGAACACATGTTCGACACCAGGAACAGCACGCGGTCCGGATAGCGGTGCGTGATGCCCGGAACCGGACTGTCCCTGTCTTCGTGCAGGGGATCACACATGTCGTATTTCGAGACAATCAGCTCGGCCGGGTTGGGAAACGACTGGCGTGCCACCGGATCGTATTCCAGGTTGTCCGTGTCGATCAGCGATAAATAGTAGGGGGTAATGGACAGGGGAAACTTCTCCAGGGTTTTTTCGATCTTTTCGCGTTCCGTTGCGGGAAACGAGACTCCCAGCAGACGTTCAAAGGTTTCCAGGTCGCGCACCGCGTGTTTTAACTGCCATTTCCAGTCGCGCCACTGCTGCAGCGTGGCTTTTTCATCAATTGATGCGGATATGGCTTGTTGTCTGGGTGATAGTTTGGTCATGTTGACTCCTTTTGCTGGCACCCCGTGCCGGGTGTTGCGAAAACTACCTGGGGTTCTGGTCGATTCCTTCGCGGGAGAACAGCAAAGGGGATGCGTCCAGATGGGCCGCGCCCATCATTTCCACGATCCGTTCCAGCGATGCCGCGATCGCGTCCTGTTCACGTGCGGGGAGGCTGCGCAATTCCGCGGCCAGCCTTTCCTGCAGGAGCAGGGGAGATGCCTGACGGACCACATCGGCGGCCGCGGCGGTGGCGTTGACAAACACGTGGCGGCGGTCTTTCTCGCCGCGTTCACGCCGCACCAGGCCGCGTGCTTCCAGGCGGTCGATGATGCCGTTGACCGTGGATTGTCCCAGGTTGACCGTTGCAGACAGGCTCTTCAGGTTCATCGGCCCGCCCTGCGCGAGCGCCGTCAGGCACATCAATTGGGGAACCGTGATCTGGAACAAGTTGAAAAGGCGACGGGAATGGATGTCCACCGCGCGGATAATGCGCCGCAAAGATACCAGCACCTCGATGGCGCGGGTTTCGAAGCCATCATCCCCGCCGGTTTCCCGCGGCGGCAAGCCCGCCTGCGTTTCAACCGGATTCATGGCAACCGTTTTTGTGTGAATCGTTCATCATGGCTCAGGGCAAATGATTCCATCAAGAATCATTCTTGTAAGAATTATAGCAAAAAGAGCACGCCGGTCTTTTCCCAACCCGGCCGAGCTGGTTGTCTCGAAATACGACATGTGTGATCCCCTGCACGAAGAC
>DBFQ01000014.1 GCA_002294665.1 Candidatus Aminicenantes bacterium UBA876 | reverse complement strand
CCCTGCGCCCTGGGCCTGGCCACCCCCATGGCCCTGACCGCGGGAAGCGGCGCCGCAGCCAGGCGCGGTCTGATCATCCGCGGCGGAGAAGCCATCCAGGCCTCACAGAAGCTGGACGCATTGCTGTTGGACAAAACCGGAACCCTGACCCTGGGTCACCCCGAAGTCGTCGCCACCAATCTTTCCGCGGAGATGATCGGCGTGGCCGCAGCGCTGGAGCGACATTCCATTCACCCCCTGGCTGAGGCGGTTTCTCGCTACGCCGCGCATCTGCNNGGGCTGGCGGCTGCAGACACGTTGCGTGAAGACAGCGCCGCAGCCGTGGCCCGCTTCCGTGCGGAGGGAATCCGCGTCATCATGGTGACCGGCGATCATGAGCACGCGGCCCGCGCGATCGCCGCGGCATCCGGCATCAGCGAAGTTCACGCGGGATTGACTCCGGAAGACAAAGTGGAAGCGGTTTTGCGTTTGCAACGCGAAGGCCGGCTGGTGGGCATGGTCGGAGACGGCCTGAATGATGCCGCCGCGCTGAAAACGGCGGATGTGGGAATCGCCGTTGGCGAAGGAACCGACCTGGCCATGGAAAGCGCGGACATGGTCATCGTTCGCGGNNAAGATTGTCCGCGTGAGGATTCCGCAACGCAAACCGCGGGTTACGCATTTGGGCCAACCGGCTCCGGCCGGAGCGGTTTACTGAAAGGAAACGATTCGCCTCCGGCCGGAATCGCTCCGGCCGGAGGCGGAATCACAACAAATATCAGGCGTCAGTTGCGCGCGAAAATTGTTTTCTTGCTCTCTTTGTCTGAACCGGAAACATTCGCCACCACGGTGACGGCATACTGCCATTCAGCCGCTTCTTCTTCCGTAGCGAAGCCGGGTTTTTCATCCCGGAAATTGTAAGTGGTATTGGAGTCGACATAATCCAGGGTCGTGTAAGGCGTGCCCCAGTCATTTTCACCCGCGCGGCGGCGGTAGATGTTGAAATGGGTCAGGTTTTCGAATTTGCCGTCGTTGCGGGGATCGGTTTTCCAGTTCAACTCNNTTCGACCGTCACGGCCTTGTGCCCCATGCGATTCTGCGCATCCGCCACATAGTAGTGAATCGTGTAGAAGCCGGGACTCTGGAACGTGTAGTTAAGATTCTGACCGCTTTGCCACAGGGCCAGTTTGTGATTGTACCAGGTATGCTTCTTGATTGATGAGCTGGATTTTGTAACCTTACCGGAAAAATTAACGGCTTCCTTGGTGATAATGGTGGCAGGAACGTCTTCAATGGCGACAGTGGGGCCTCCCGGCTCCTGGGAAATCTTGCGGTACCATACCGATGTCGCACAAGAATCAGTCACCCAGTCATTGCATCTGCGATCAGTCCAGACACAATGAATGTCTCCGTTATCATCAACATCGATCTCTGTACGGATCGGGTAACGGGAAGTACTGTCCACTTGAATGGTGGGAGATACCACTTCGTTGGAAAAACGAATTGCAACGGGAAGGAATCCATCCGCATAACCCGTTTTATTGATGGCATAGGCTATATCGTTTTTCCCGATGGCCAACCCCATGAAATCAGCGACACCAGGGCCGATGACGGGCTTGGCCTGCCATTCGCCGCCCACTGGCTTGTAGCACCAGGCAGTGCCGCCATTACGGAACGAATAGACTCCGATCAGATTTCCTTTGGAATCGGCTTCCAATTCAGGCCAATAGCCGGCGTCCTGAATCATGACCGGGGCGGGTCCGGGATGCACGGGATGGCCGTTTCGCGGCATCGACTGCCCGGCGATTTTCCAGGCGCTTTCCAAACCGTCCATGAATAGACCATGAAGCTGCCCATTGGCCCAGGCAGTTGATTGATGAATAGTGATACTTCCCCTGACAGGATTTTCCTGATAGTTGAGATAAGCGTATGAGAACATTCTGGCCGGATTGGTCCATGCAGATGCACCCTTGTGCAGAACACTGAACCCGATCTCCGAATCACCAAAAACATATGGGATCCCATCAGGGTGCAGTATCAAAACCTGCCAGGTGGCATAAATATCGCCTGTTTCCGGGTCCAGGGTCGCGCGAGGCCAGGCGGAGTTCACGGAATCCCGCAGAATCATCTGCTGGGTCCATTTGCCATCACGCAGCACGGTATGCCAGATATCGCGAGTGGGTTGAGACACGCCATCCTGGTAAATGATATGGATAGCACCGTCTCCATCTTCCACAATCTGGGGGAATGTACAGGAGAATGCCCGATTGGCCGCCACTTTGGGCAACTGATCCAACGGCGGGTTCCATTGATTGGTCTTGGTATCCAGGAAACGATAAACGATGTTGCAATGAGCTTCACTTTCGCCTTCTTCCCAGGCAACCATGATATTGCCGTCGCTCAAAACTTTTACCACCGGGTGCATGGAGCGATACGGCTCCCAGCCGCCGGAGCGGGAAAGGCTTATCTTTTCCGGATCGTCCGTGGGAACAACAAGCCCGTTGGGCTCAAGGTTGTTCTTCACATCTTCCCGGGCGCCCATAAAGGGCACCAGCAGGAAGGCCAGCAATACTATCAATAATCCCTTTTTCATGTTTTCCTCCTCAAGTAATCCTCAAACGCGCTTACAGGCTGAAGCGATAAACGACTCCCAGGTGCATGCGCAGGGTATCAAGTTTGGCCTCATCTTCGAAGCCTTCGATCTCGTAGGTGCCGAAACCGTATTGCAGGTCCAGGAACAGATCAACCCTGGGAGCCACAGTATAATACACTCCTCCCACCAGGCCGAAACCCCAGCGGGTCACATAATCGGCATCCGGAGCGTATTCATTGGTTTCCTTAGCGTTGAATGCAACTGCCGCCACCCCGACATAGGGCTTGAAATTGCCTTTCAAAGCGAACACGTAACGGGCGCCCAGGGAAATGGGCGCGCGGATGATCTCAGTTTCCGCGTTCACGCCCATGATCGTACCGGTCATGCTCGAATATGCCAGGTCCAGAAAGGCCTCCACACGCGGATGAAACGCATAGATCAGGCGAAAATTCAGACTCAGGGTACTGGATCCATACACCTCTTTGAACACTTCATCCGACATCATGGCCAAACCGATGCCCGCGCCTATGCCCAGGCTGGGTTTCCAGGTTTTTTCATGAACGGATTCGTCTTTCGCTTCAAAGGTGGGAATTACCGGTTCCGCTGCAACGGGTTCTTCTGGTTCAACAGGCCTGGCTTCTTCTACAGCCACGGGCTCGGGCTCAAGTGTTTTTTCCGGCTCCGCAGGCGCAACCCCGGTCAGGGTCGGCGCCGGCTCAGGCAATTCTCCTTTAAACTTCACGAAACGACCGGATTCCGGATCCTGGATCATCACGCGAATGGGCTTGCCATCTTCAAGGCAAACCAGGGAATCCGCCAGTTCTCCGGTCTTGCGGTTCAGCAGCTGATGGGTGATGACTAAATCTCCGGGAACCAGTCCCGAAGTCACCAGCACGCGACCTTCGTATTGCGCTGCACATTTGATGTCCGCGCGCCGGGCATACTTGTCGGCAACCACAAAAACATGATTGCCGGAATCATCACTGAGCACCTGATCCTTTGAAAGAACCACGGCATCATTCTCTTCAAGCTTGAGCCGGTTGAACGAAACAGATTGCGCGCCAAATGTTTCTTCCGCGTCCACAACACCCAGGCGCACGATATCATTCTCTATGGACTGGACAATCGCTTTTATGCCATTGCCAAGGTCGATATCTTCTCCCAGGGGGAAAAGCTCCAGGTCTTGCGGCTCAACTTTCAGTTCAGCCACTTTCAGACGGGGATTGGTCACCCTGGCCACCGGAGTCCCCGCTTCCACCTCGGTTCCGGGAACTACCAGCAACTCCACGGTTCCAGTCTGGGGTGCCAACACGGAAGTTTCCGGAGCCCTTGCTTTGATTTCAGCCAGGCGCTCTTCGATCTCTTTGATCTTTTCCCTGGCCTGGGATTCCGCGGCGGGGCTGCGCTCTTTCCAATGCTCACGTTTCCAGAGGGTCTTTTTCCACTGGTCCAATTCTGTCTCCGCGGCTTTGGATTCGGCATCCATGCCTTCGTTCAACACTACCAGCACGTAACCTTCAGACACAAGGTCACCATCAGACACCTTGATATCTGTAACAGTTCCCGCTATTGCGGTACTTGCCACCGCGGCTGCCGGTGAGAAAAAGGCCACAAAACGCTTGTATTCCGAAAATGTTTGTGCGGCTACTTTCTCAACCAGAACCTGAACACGTTTGGGGCAATCGGGACTTGTTGCTGCATCATCCTGGGCGGAAACACCCGGTGAAAACAACAAGACCATTGCTGAAAACACAGTGAGGCAAACTGATTTCATTCGATCCTCCAAAAACATTTTTTAATGAAATGGTAATATGACCAAGTCAAGGGGGCATTATATAGAAACCCCAAAATGATGTCAATCAATAAAAATCCGGAGAAGTCCAAATTGTCACGCCTGGATCTCATCGAGTTTTGGGTTTGACATTGATGACGGCTTCATTTACAATTCTCAAACTTTATCCTTCTCCACGAGGTGACGATGACCACGAAAAAATCCGCGACTCCATTGTATATTGCGCTGTTGTTGATCACCCTGATCAACATGATGTTGGAGTTACTGATTACCAGGGTTTTCAGCGTGGTTGCCTGGTATCACTTTTCTTTTATGGCGATTTCCATCGCCCTCTTCGGCATGACAGCGGGAGCGGTATACGTCCACATCAAATCAGAAAAATTCAACAGCCTCAACCTGAGAATCAACCTGTTTCGATATACCATATATTTCGCCCTTGCGGTTTTCTCCCAACTGCTGCTTTTCCTCAGCGTCCCCTTTATCCCCGGAGGTTCAATCCAGGGAATCGCGTCCATGACCGTGGTTTTTGCAGGAATCTCAGTTCCATTCTTTTTTGCCGGAGTACTGGTGTGCGTACTTCTGACCAAGTACATCAGCCGCATTTCCAAACTCTATTTTTTTGATCTGACCGGAGCTGCATTCGGATGCATGCTGTTTGTTCCCCTGATGGACCGCATGGATCCCCTGAGTTTAATTCTCCTGCTCTCCGGCCTGGCTTTTCTTGCCGCCCTCCCCTTGAAACCACCGGAGACCACCTGGAGATCTACGCTGACGATCGCCATTCTAGCAATACTGGCCATGGGTGCCGCTGTCGCCAACAACCAGACTCGCACCATGCGCATATCCTGGGTAAGGGGACAACAGGAACCCGCACCACCCTACGAACGCTGGAATTCCTTTTCCCGCGTAATCGTAAAGCCCTATTCCGACCGTCCCTTCGGTTGGGGCCTCAGCCCAGTCTATCTGCGTAACGCGGCGAATGTCCATCAGCAGCTACTGACAATCGACTCCTCTGCCGGCACAGTTTTGACCCGTTTTGACGGAGACCTGACCCGGGTGGAGCATTTGAAGTGGGATGTAACCAACCTTGCCCATTATCTGCGGAAAAATGCCTCGGTTGCCATAATCGGAGCCGGGGGAGGAAGAGATATCCTGTCCGCCCTGGCTTTCAACCAGCGGAAAATATTGGGCGTCGAAATCAACCATGATGTCGTCAACGCTCTGGTGGATACCTACGGAACTTACACCGGCCATCTTGATCGCTATCCTCAGGTACGGCTGATCACTGATGAAGCGCGCAGTTACATCACCCGGCAGAATGAAAAGTTCGACATCATCCAGTCATCTCTTATTGACACTTACGCGGCTTCTTCCTCAGGCGCCTTTGCGTTAACCGAGAACAGCCTGTACACGATAGAAGCTTGGAATACCTTCCTGGATCATCTTTCAAACCGGGGAATACTGACATTCTCTCGCTGGTGGCGCTCCGATATGGACGGGGAAATGTTCCGGCTCACATCCCTTGCCGCCGCGACATTGGAGCAGAGAGGAATCCGGGACGTGCGCCGTCACATGATGCTGATCCGCGGAAACAAAACAGGCAATATTCTCCTCAGTCCCAGCCCGTTTACCGCTGAAGATGAGGCAACCATCACAGAACTATGTGATCAAATGCAGTTTCAATACGTGCTCGGGCCCACCCGCAGCGTCATCCCCGAATACGAGGCCATTACCGATCCCGTTCAAAGAAAGCGGCTCTCCCGGACTATCCCCGTTACGCTCACCCCTCCCTCGGACAACAATCCCTTCTTTTTCCAGATACTCAAGTTCAGCCACCTTTTCTCTTGGGATGAGGCACGCAAATACGAAACCAACGCCAATATCTCCGCCATAGTGGTTCTCTTTATCTGCCTGGGCATTGTCATCATATTTTCCGCCGCCACAATCATCCTCCCCTTGCACCATACAACTCGAAAGACCCCGATCGACCAGGCTTCCATGCGCTGGGGCATCCTGTTCTTCAGTATGATCGGCCTGGCTTTCATGCTGGTCGAGATTTCTCAGCTTAACGTACTCTCCACATTCCTCGGACACCCCACATACGGACTCACAACGGTTCTTTTTTCGTTATTGATTTCCAGTGGTCTGGGCAGCCTGTTTACCCAACGTATCCAGGTCAACGCTTCGGCGGATTCCTTGCGCCGACTGCGCGCGACCATGCTGGGGCTTCTCGGAGCCATTTTATTGTACTCCCTCGCATCACCTCTAATCTGGACCCTTTTCCGCTCATCTTCCACTCCGCTGCGAATTACCGTGGCCGTTTTCATGATTTCCTTGATCGGCTTCTTTATGGGCACCGCATTCCCGCTCGGAATGAAAGTAGCCGCTTTGGTTCCAAATGCTCCCACGCAATGGTACTGGGGAATCAACGGTGCAATGTCGGTCCTGTCCTCCGTACTGGCGACAATCCTGAGTATCATGATGGGCATCCAATTCACATTGTTGATCGGCCTGATGTTTTATCTGCTAGCTGCAATCTGCCTGTTGCGATTTTTTCACTCCAGCTGTCGACTTAAGCCCCGGGATGCACAAAACTGAAATGAAGGAAACTCCCGGTGAAGATGTTATTGTCCAGTTTTCCGGCGGTATCGACTCTTTGTACACGGCGTTATTCCTGGGTGAAAAGTACCGGCGTGTCCACCTGCTGACGTTTGACAAAGGTTACCTGCACTGCGGCCTGAACTTCAGCCGCCCCAACGTCAAGCGACTGCAGGAAATTCTGGGGCCGGAGCGCGTGATCTTTCAAATCGTCGACATCCGACCCCTTTTCCGTGAACTGGCTCTTTCCCAACTGCGGCGCAACGCGCGCGACTACGGCAACGAAATCGCCTGGTGCATTCCCTGCCGGGCATCGATGGCGCTTTCCTGTATGCTGTACGCCCTGGAAAACGGCATCCCGGCGTTTACCGACGGCGCCAACTGGGAACAGGCGCCGGGACGGGAAACCATCCTGGTCACGGCGGACAACTATCCCGGCTACCTGGAATTGATCCGCGACTTTGCCGCTGATTTCAAGGTGGACTATTTTTCGCCGGTTTACGCATTGAACTCGCGTCAGGAACGGCGCCGGCTGTTGTTGGAGAAAGGGTTTTTCATTGACTGGAACAGCCTCGACGTCAACCGCCCCAAGTCGGTGTTCAACCTTTTCAAACCAAGGTATTACCGTCGCTACCAGCCGGTCTGCCTCTCCGGGTGGCTGGCCCACTGGAAACGCAATATTTTCCATGTCCGCGAAGATACGACCCAGGAGCGGGTGCTGGACTTTATTGCTCCACGCCTGGAGCGGATCCGGCGCGAATTCTTTCCCGCCTATTTTCAGAAACGCGGTCTTGCGCTGGAAGAGATCCTGGCCCGTCGCCCTCACGTGAAAAGTGAAAAGTCAGGAAAGTAAAAGCAAGTTGAGTTCGGGAAAAGAAGTAGGGCGCAACAAGGTGTGCGGCAGGGCGTTTCTCTGAAGATCTGTAGGGCGATCCTCTCCCGTACGGGAGGACGCTCCCAAACACGAAATCCCAAACCAAAATGCACAAAACAAAAGCAACACAGTCCCATACCCCGTTGCCAATCGCCACTTGCCAGGTTCCCCTTTTTTCAGGTGAAGGGAACAGGGAGCGCGGGTGATGGCGCGGCGGGGAGTTTTAGTGATGGGGAGCCTAAAGTACGGTGATGGAAAAGCCGGGGCCGGTTCTGAATGAGGAATAAAGCGCGACTTGAGGGAGTTGCGATAGTAGAGGTTAGGGGGGAAAGGTAGTCTTTTCCGCCTGCTTTATTTATACGTTTATACGCACCGGCCCCAAATGGTTGCGCTTTTCATTGTTCCCGTATGGGTATTTCACTTTTCACTTTTTACTCCTTGTTCCCACCAGCCGTGCAGCTGGGCCAATACCGCGCTGATCTCCTGCAGAACTTCCTCCAGCCGCGCGCTTCCGTGCCCCGAACGCCTCAGGCGCTCACGCGCCGCATCCAGGCGGCGACGGGCGGAATCGACCCGTTTGTCACGGTCCGCGAAACGCTCAGCCAGGCAGCGTTCAAACCATCCATCCAGGTCGGCGATCATCTTGCGCAGGCGCTTTCGTTCGACCGGGTCCGCACAGTTGGAGAGACGCTTTTCAAGCGCGTCGATCAATAAGACCAGCACCAACATGAAGTCTACAGGCATGCCGGTCACCCCCCCCGTTCACAGGCCTGGAGACATTGCTGCATCCGTTCCAGCGCCGCGGCCAGGCGGCGCGTTGCCGGCCAGAGCCCGCGAGCGGAGCGCAGGTTGCGCATCAGTTCGTCATGGGTGGCCGCCAGCTCCGGCAATGCCTGCGCGGCCTGATCGAGCAGGGCAAGCACATTGTCCCGTTGGCGCAGCAAATTCATGCCCGCCCTGGCAACCCGTTCCCGGCTTGCGGGTTTTTCCGGCCAATTGTCCGAGACCTCCCAGCGAAAGCGCCGCGCGTAACATCTTTCCACCCACATCCGGCAATCCCACAGATCGGCCGCCAGTTGCCGGCACAAGGTGGCGAAAACCGGCTGGTTGACACGCATCAGGCGCCGCACCAGGCGAAACGTGCCGATCCCCCGTACGGCATGCGGGATGGTACTGACCAGGCCGGCGGCTATGGCCGCACCCGCAGGCGAAATCCATGGCCGGTCCCCCAGCTGCAACCCGGACAGATCCTTGCGTACCTGCTCGGCCTGGCGATCCAGCGCTTCCAGGGAATCCTGCTTGACCAGGGATTGCAGCAATTCCGCATACGTTGCCAGGTAGGCTCCCGCAACCTCACGGTTGCGCCGGCGCGCTTCGCTGAAAACCCGGGGTTCCAGGTCATCCGCATTCACCTGCGCCAGCGACCGGCTCTCGCGATAGCGCAATTCCCATTCCGCGTCCAGAACCTCCTGGTAAACCTCCTGCAATTGATTTTCCAGCCTTTCGCTCATGCGTGAAAAACCGCTGAAACGCTCCTCCATGCGATGCAGGACGCAACCCGCACACGCCCCGGCAATCCAGGCCAGCAGCAGGGCCCAGGCAACGATATGCGTCTGGCGGCGAAAACGGGCCCGGGAAGGCCCGGGGCCGGCGAAAAAAATTCGCCGGCCCCGGGTGGACGCACGGTCCTGGAGACCGGAATATTCGACTCGCTTCGGGCCGGGATTGCCGCGAGCGCATTTCACCCGCCGCCGGCGCGCCCGGCCCGTTTTCTTGCCAAAAAGCGCCGGATACCCGCTGCGCTTCAGGCGGAACCATTTTATGACTCTTCGTGCCTTCATGTGCTGCAAGCCCGGCCGGTCGCGTGGATTCTGTTTCGCCGCCCGCCGTGATCCGGCACGGAAGCGGTCGGCCGCAGGTGATGCTGATGAACGAAATTCATGAAGCGCTTGTATTCCACGGGGCGCAGGTTGAAGAGCTCCAGCACGTTGCGATAGCGTCCGCGACGCAGGCGCAGGGCGCGGTCAATCAGGCGGACGACTTCCGCGCGGTTCAGGTCCCGGCTCAGGAAAGGCGCGCGCACGGCGTTCCAGAAGCTTTCGCCTTTGCACAGGCGTGCCCATACCTCATCCACGCGCGTGCTGTTTGGGGAAGCGGCCAGGTCCCGGCAACGTCCGTTGTCAATCAACATACGGATGCCTTCCGCACTGACCGGACTTTGCAGCAGAATCCCCACCCGTTTCAACACGGTAAGCAGCTCGCGGATATTGCCCGGCCAATCATGCTGCAGCATCGCTTCCCAGAAACCGGGGGTCAACTTTTTGCCCTTGAGAAAATGCCGATGGCTTTCCACGAGCTGGCGGATATCCTGTGGACGATCACGCAACGGCGGAATGTCGATCTGCAGGACCTGGATGCGGTAGAAAAGGTCTTCGCGAAAACGCCCATCCATCACCATTTTCCGGACATCCCTGTTGGTGGCCGAAATCACGCGCACATCCGATTGCTTCTCGCGCACCTCACCCAGGGGACGGAACATCCCGGATTCAAGGAAGCGCAACAACTTGGCCTGAAACGAAATCGGGATCTCCGTGATTTCATCCAGGAATAAAGTTCCTCCCTCGGCGGCGGAAACCAGGCCTTCACGATCATGGCGCGCATCCGTAAACGCTCCACGGCAATGACCGAAAAACTCCCGCTCGATCAATTGTTCGGGAATGGCGGGAGTGTGAGCCACCACAAACGGGCCCCGGCGTCCGGAGTACTGGTGAATCAGCGCGGCTACGTGGTTTTTCCCCACTCCCGTCTCACCGGTCAGCAGGACGGGCTCGTCCTCAACCGCGTAACGCTGCACCTGATCCCGCAATGCGCTCACAACCGGACTTTCGCCGGTGATGCCGTCAACACCGAGTTGAGATCGGCGAATATGTTCGATGACTTCCTCCATGATCTCAATGATGACCTGGAAAGCCCGCCGGTCTTCACTGGAGAACACCCTTGATGATCCGCTGTCGATATAAAAAAAACAGGATGAATCCATGGGATGGATCATGACGCAGCCAATGCCGTCAAACGGTTCTGAAGTGGCCGGTGAATCCGGCAGGCCATAGCCCGCTGCGGGCTCTACGCATACGGAAGTTCCGCTGCGCAGGCTGCGCATGACCGCTTCGCGGCAGAATCCGCTGGCATCATCCAGGCGGTAGCCGTTGATTTTTCGTCCATGGTGCCAGAGAATGCGGCCGTTGCGGTCGTATACCATGGCCATGGAAATCCTTTCCCGATCGAGCATCTCCTGAACCTTGCGCTTGATTCGCCGAACCATCTCCCCCTCCCCGGGGCGTTGCGACAAGATGTCGTTGAGAAAATCACCATGCAACATCAATGCCAGCTTCGCTGAAATGGCGGAGATCCGGGGAAAAGCGGAAAAATCTGTTTCGGCTTGCATCCGGAACCGGCAGCGAGTGTAACTATTGTTGACACACAAAAGCATATTCAGACAGATAGCCTTGATAAACCTGGTTTTCTTGTCACACGCATGAATGTAAAGAATTTTTACACTCCACACCGATGATTCAAAACTCCGTTTGCAACAAGGTTACGCAAACACCCGGCCTGTAACTAATTGTTACAGTCCCTGATTTGTTTGAATGATTCCGGCCGGATTGCATGATCGTGAAAGCGGATGTGGCTGGAGGGGAACAGAGAAATGGGGAGTTGAGAATCCGTCATGAATCCCGTAGACTGATGAAGCGCGGGGGTCTTCCCCTCACGGAAAACCTGCCGCGGGGAGGAAAGATGGCCATATCAGCGATGAATCCGGCAACCGGGGAAGTAATCCGGGAGTATGCACCGATGACTGCGGCGGAGGTGGAAACCGCACTGGAGCATGCCCTGGCCGCGGCCAATCATTGGCGGTTGCTGACCGTCAGCCGGCGTGCAAACGTGATTCGGGCCGCGGCGAAAATCCTGTCTTCGCGCGTGCGGGAATGGGCGCGGTTGATGACGTTGGAGATGGGAAAACCCATTGTCCAGGCCGGATCGGAAGCCGAAAAATGCGCCTGGGTGTGCGAATACTACGCCCAGCATGGAGAGGCGATGCTGGCGCGACGTAATATCGGGACAGACGCCCGTGACAGTTATGTCCGATACGATCCGCTTGGCGTCATCCTGGGCATCATGCCATGGAACTTTCCCTTCTGGCAGGTGTTTCGCTTTGCCGTACCCGCACTGATGGCCGGCAACGCGGTTCTGCTGAAACATGCCTCCAATGTACCGGGTTGCGCCCTGGCGATTGAGGCCATCTGGAAAGAGGCCGGACTGCCGTCCGGACTTTTTCAGACCCTGCTGGTGGGCGCGGAAACCGCCGAATCCCTGATTGCCGACGCCAGGATCGCCGCGGTCTCCCTGACCGGGAGCGAAGCGGCGGGACGCCGCGTCGCGGCCGC
>DBFQ01000033.1 GCA_002294665.1 Candidatus Aminicenantes bacterium UBA876 | reverse complement strand
ATAGTTGACTGGGGAAAGCTTTCAATCAATGAGGCAAATATGATGAAAAACAAAAATGATGCATTTCTATAGTTGACCCCAAGGTTTCTTATGGGCAGAACCTGTATTGGGTCGCCACTTTGTTGGACTGGAGCTTGCCTCTTGCCTCGGGGTTTTCCGCCGGGGGTATCTTGAAAGAGCATTCGATGCCGACTCGATCGGACGATGTGCCATGCTCTGCACTTCTATTGATCATCATGTTAATGGTCCGGTTATACGTCGTGTAGTGGCCTGGGCTGGAGACGTCGATGATTTCGGTAGCAACAGCTCCATTGGGTACTCTGCATTTGATGGTCAGCCGGCCCGAGCCTTTGGCGCGCACTCGCAGGTTGCTTGTCGTCATCAGGGGATAGGCGTTTCCGCAATAGGTCTGGGGCGTGACCGTCAGAAAAGACTCTTCCACCCAGACCTTGGCGTCGGTGGCCACTACCAGGCGCGCCGTATTGTTGGCGTAGCTGGTTTCTGGAACCAGGCGGTCGGGATTGACCGTCACCTCGACAGTGTCGCTTCCGCCCACGTTAAACAATTCGTCCTCAAAAATGTTGAAAACCAGGTCGACACGGACACTGCGGTTGACGGGCAGAGAAACCTGGATGGGCAGCTTCTCGTCGTGGCCCAGGGCCTTGATGCGGAAGAACAGGGTGCCGCTGAAGGGGACTTTTTGGGTGTTGCGCAGGTAGGCGTACAGGCTGTCGCCAACCTCCCAGCTCAGGAGGTCAAGAGAGAAATCCCTGGACAGGGGCTGGGCGGTGGTCAGTCCCGCGGGAAGGGAATTGGTCTGCTGGCCGGGAGTCGACGCCGACGGTCCCACGATCGAGCCATGGGGGGTGGAAGCTCCGCAATTTTTGATGGTGAAAAAGCCGCTGTCCCTGCAAAGGGTGCCGTCTTCGGCGCGCACCCGTACCTGGTACCGGCTGTTGTCGGCCAGCGTTCGCGGCGGCGTCCACTGGAACGAGCCGGAGGCGGCGTTGGCGACGCCGATCACCAGCACGCGTGTACCGTTCAGGCGCAATACCAATCGCACTTTTCCGGCGGGAAATTCAGTGGCATTCCAGTTAATCGTGTAGTGGGTACCCTTGCACCAGGAAACACCATCCGCGGGAGAGGTGATGTTGGCGCAGGCAAGCAAGGGGAACAGCATGAAAAACAGAGTGATCAGGGTGACTCGTCGCATGAAAAACCTCCAGGAAATTTTCGGGTCACAGCGGGGATGCCCGAAGTTGAAATAATAAATATCGGCTGCAACAAAATATCTCAAGATGTATCACGAAAATTTTTTCAGGAGGACCTGACCCCATATTCGATTCATTTGGTGCGGGTCTCATCAGTTTTTTCTGCCGGGACGCGGCCGGGACGGTTCAGTAGCGCCCTTGGGCGGCGGTAACTGAGCAGTAGCCAGAACGCCTTGAGCAACAGAATCACGGCCGTAAAAGCTTTTGCGGCGGTGCGACGACCCCATCCAGAGAGAAAGCGGTCGATTAACCGCCAGCGACAACGGATCTGACGCAGGCGAAAATCCGGTGAAGCCGAGTAATTCCCCGCATGAATCCGGTACTGGACTACAAAATCCGGTACGCGGCAGAAACCCGCCGCCCGGGCAATTTTCAGGATCAGGTCCAGGTCATATTCACTGGCAAGGGTGGGGTCGTAATTTCCCTGGTCCAGGACAACTTTCCGGTCCATGAGTATGGCGCTGTGTTTGACTGGACCGACGGGACTGAGTAACCCGGCGCGGATTAGACGGGCAACCGTTTTGACAGCCGGAAAAATCCGCCGGCCCAGGATTCGCCCTTCTGCTGAAATCCACTCGATGTTGCCGTACACCAGGCCGTGACGCTCCGCCTGAATTCGCTCCAGTCGTGTTCGCAGGCTGCCTGGAGTGAGGCGATCATCATGATCCAGGATCGTCACAAATCGGCCGCGGGCCATTGCCACGCCGGCCCGAAGGGCATGGGGCGGGCCCCTGTGGTCAATGGCCCGGTACACCAGGCGCGGGTCCCGGAACCCGGTTAGATATCGGTCCAGGGAAGGTTGAGAGCCGTCATCAACGACCAGTACTTCCATTTCATGGATATCCTGATCAAGAGCGCTTCTTACAGCCTCACAGAGGAAACCTGCCGGAGTATTATAGGCGGTGATCAGCACCGTAACCAGGGGTTCCGGTAATGTGTGCCGGCTGTGACTGGTCGTTGATTCCATTTGCAGTTTTCGAGAACAGCGAATTTATCCGCTGTGTGCCCGGAAACCCGGATCATATACTGAATACGTGATCTGTGCAATCTTGTGCAAATACAGTGAAAAGAAGGTGATTGTTGACAATCTAAAAATATGGAGATAGGGTTGGTTTTTGCGGGAGTTGGGAATTCAGGGACTCGTGTGTGAATGGCCTGGAGGCGTTGTAAGGACGCAGCCACTGGCAAACGGGGGTTAATTTAAAAATCACGGAATCATCCCATTAAGTTCTGCCGGCAAGGAGGATCGAATATGTGGTGGAAAGTAACGGCAATTGTGTTTGCTGTTCTGGTTTTTGTAATTGCAGTGGCCATCCTTTTCGGCACGAACCGCTGGCGGTCGAATACACGCGATCTTCATGCGAAAATGGAAGCGGCTCGTGTACTGATCGCTCCCGCATCGTATCATGCGCGCGAATTGGAGGGGCTGCCCGCGCCGGTTCAGCGTTATTTTCGCAAAGTGTTGAAAGAGGTCCAGCCGATGATCACAGCGGTCAATATTGAACACACGGGTACCTTCAACATGAGCGAAACCAAAGAGAAATGGGTGCCTTTTACGTCAAATCAGCGCGTTGTCACCCGGCGACCGGGATTTGTGTGGGACGCGCGTGTGCGCATGGCACCGGGCCTGACTGTTCATGTGCATGATGCCTATGTGGCCGGTGAGGGCATCCTGCATGCAAAACTGTTTGGAACCTTTCCGGTGATGAATCAAGCTTCCACTCCGGAGCTGGCACAGGGAGAACTGATGCGATTTTTCGCTGAAGGGGTGTGGTATCCCACGTCGCTGCTTCCAAGCCAGGGCGTGATCTGGGAGGCGATTGACGACTCACGGGCAAGCGCGACGATCACCGACGGCACAACCACGGTAAAGCTGGTATGCCGGTTCGATACTGAAGGACTGATCCGTTCCGTTCATTCGAATGGAAGATTCCGCGAATTGAACGGCGAATTGGTCTCAGTCCCCTGGGAGGGGCGCCATTGGGGTTATGAAATGCGGAATGGCATGTTGATTCCAATGCAAGGGGAAGTGGCATGGTTGTTCCCCGACAGCGCAAAACCCTATTGGCGCGGGCGGATCTCAAAGCTCAGCTATGAATTCGCGGAATGACCTTGTGCGCCCGCATTCAACCCATGCCGCTACCGAAGGGAAGCGTGATGGGGCCGAGAGGAGGTTCAATGGAGAAGAATAAATTTGTTGAAACGCATAATGAAGAAGCGAAAATCTACGACAGCCAGGTAAAAGAATATGACAGCCATGGACACGATGTGCTGTTCGGCATGTGTTTTGAATTTGTCAAACCAGGCGAAGAACTTCTGGATCTGGGAATCGGAACCGGGTTGGCGTCGATCAATTTTGCCAAATCAGGATTGAAAGTAGTTGGCATTGACGCTTCTTCAGAAATGTTGCATGCATGCAGATCCAAGTCATTTGTCAATCAACTGCTGCTGCATGACATTGCTGATTTCCCCATTCCATTCGATGACTCATCTTTCGATCACGTCATCAGTTGCGGCGTATTGCATTTTTTCGGCAACTTAGACGGAATTTTCAGCGAAGTGAAGCGGTTGATCAGAAAAAGCGGCATTTTTGCTTTTTCCATATCTCCACTGAATGCATCCAGGAGTGATGAAAATTTCCGGGATTTTGTCCAATCGCCGACCGGCTGGGGAGTGCCCATCTGGAAACATTCACCGGAATACATGAATAACCTTTTCCAGAATAATGGCTTTGAATTATTGAAAGAGCAGAGGGTTTTGTTAAAGGACGCTGATAAAGTCAAACACAACATGGAATTTTCCGTATTGGTTGCCCGATGTGCAGCCGAGTAGAGTGGAAGGGGGTCTCCCTTCACGCATTGTCCGGCAAGGAGAGCGCATGCAACCCTATGTAACTGTCGAGAATATCGAATCAAAGGCGCAGGCGTGGTTGAATCAGATCCGTCCGCACAACCGGCATGAGATGCGGCTGAACGTTGCCGCGAGCGCGCTGCTGGTCGTGGACATGCAGATGTTTTTCCTCGATCCGGCATCGCCCACATTTACCTGCGGCGGAGTGGCGGTCCTGCCGGCGGTGCAACGCCTGATCGATGCTTTTCGCCGGGCGCGTCGCCCCGTGATCTTTACCCGGCATGTTCACCATCCCGCTGACCTTGATGCCGGGATCATGGGCTGGTGGTGGGAAGGCAAGTGCCTGGAGGGCAGTCCGGAGAGCGAAATCCATGCGGACCTGGCGCCGCTGCCGGGCGAGAAAGTCGTTCTCAAACACCGGTATTCCGCCTTCTACAACACCGATCTTGAAACCGTGCTGCGCTGTCTGAAAGTGGAGGATATCGTTGTCTCGGGGATCATGACCAACATGTGTTGTGAATCTACCGCGCGGGATGCCTACTACCGGGACTACCGGGTTTTCTTGCCGGCGGACGGGACGGGTTCGATCTGCGAGGAGATGCACCTGGCAAGCCTTTTGAACCTCGCCTTCGGTTTCGCATACGTGACCACCTGCGAAGCCATCACGGCCGGGCTCACCGGGATTTCATCGTCCGGAAACGGTGCATGAATCGGCGGGAGGACAAATATGGAATCAGAGTTTTTCTGGGACAGGATGTCATCCAGGTACGACAATCAGGTAAAAAAATACCGGCAGACGTATCGAGATACCATTGAGAGAACAAAAAAATATCTGAATAAAGACGATGCCGTCCTGGATTTTGCCTGCGGGACCGGAATCGCAACCATACCGATTTCAGGTTTGGTGAAGGAAATCCACGCGATTGATATTTCACGGGGAATGCTTGATATTGCAAAAGAAAAAGCAGCCGAAAACGGCATCGAAAACATACGGTTTTTCAAAACGGATCTGTTCGACGATGGATTTGAAAAAGAATCGTTTGACGTGGTACTGGCCGTCAACATTCTCTATTTCCTGAGAAATGCGCCTGAAAACCTGAACCGCATATTTGAATTATTGAAACCCGGCGGCCTGTTTATTTCGGCAACCGACTGCCTCGGAGAAAAAAAATTATTTTCAAATCGGATCAAGAAGCTGCTGGGCAGGATGGGAATCCTTCCCTTTATGCAGATGTATTCCATTTCCGAATTGAAAAAATCCATAACGGATGCAGGTTTCAAAATAAGGGAAACGGCCAACCTGTATGACAACCCGCCAAACTGCTTTATTGCAGCGAAAAAGAATGCATAATCAATCGTTCGAAAATTTTGTCTGCTGCGCAAGGGGACGATCCCTTTCAATTTGTGTAAGAAATTATATGTAGTGAAAATACGGTTGCTGAACAATGTGCATAAGTCAAGGACATGAAAACGGATCCAATCATACAGATTAAAGGAAAAAAAGCCGAACTCAACCTGGATTCTCTACAGGAAGAAATCTTTTGTGCCATAGAAGGACAAGGGGCTGTTGAAGATGCTTGTTCTTGTGAAGATAGATGGAGCATTACCATTTCTTACGAATCTCCTGTGAGTACCGTGTTCATACTGCGAGAGTTAATAAAAATACTGGAAAAACATGGACTCAACCGTGGCGATTTTTCCATAGTGTATGAAAAGAAATAAAGCTAAAACGAGATTGCTTCTTTCTTATCTTCCAATAGAGATTAGCATTCGAACCCC
>DBFQ01000052.1 GCA_002294665.1 Candidatus Aminicenantes bacterium UBA876 | reverse complement strand
GCCCGAAAGGGTACTTCAACTCTTCAACTTTGCTAGAACTCGACCCCGAAACGTTTGCGCAGGCCCAGCACCAGGATCAGCGTGAGCAACAGGTAATGCCAGATCCAGTGGAGGCGTGTACCCAGGAACCGTACCCGTTTACCCGGATATTGCAGTGAAATTGATTCCAACGGGCCCGAATTCAGCATCAGGGGTTCGATCGGATACCAGAAATGCGCCCAGGTGGAGCGGGCGTAGCGGCGATTGGACAGGGCCCCGGGAACTTCTCCGGCGACCAGGCTCTTTTGCCCTGAAAAATCCGCTCCGCTGACGCGGATATGGTACTTACCGGGCGCGTTTGCGCGTAGTTTCCAGTTGATTTCATTCAAGGCCGTAACCACGACCGGGTTCATGACCGTGGAAAACCCTTCAGCCGCCTCCAGCTTCACGTCCAGGTCGCTGACATCCTGGGAAAAACGCGCTTTCACCACCACATCCTCACCCAAATGGAAAGGGCGCATCCCGTAGCGCGCTTCCATCTGGGCGAAGACCGGAACCAGGATCGGCAGGATCAACAGCAACGGCGCCAGGTTCAGCGCGAAATACCTGAGCGTATGCCCCAGGCTGCGCAGGAAGGCCATCAGGGTAACCCGCCAGAAATCACGATACATGCGAATGGCCAGGATACTGGCCTTGATCTGGTCTTTTGCATGGCGGATGCGACGGGGCGAAGAGACCCAACGGTACAGCACCAGCACGATGAGCGATGACAGCAGGCTGAGAAACAGAATGCCCCAGAAATCGCCCAAGCGATCGAAAGGAGCCATCACCACCCGCAGCATGCGGGTGAAAAAATAGTTGAAGGCGTGGATCATGCCTGGGCCTCCCGCATCTTTCTACACATCAGGAAATGTAACCCAATCCGCTCAATTTGTCCGCCATTTCTTCGCGGTTTCCCTCTCCGGATTGGATGGCATCGAATTCCCGGGCGATCAGGCTTTCCACCATTTCATCCAGTGAAGCATACCCATGGTGGGCAAGAATGGTATCCGCTTTCTGCACGGCTTCGTTGCTCAGTTTCACTTTCTTGGCCATCTATCCTCCTAGACCAGTGGTTTCCCGGTCATCGCCGGGGGTGGGTTGATACCGAAATAGGCAAGAATGGTTGGCGCCATATCCCGGATATCGGGGACTTTGCGGTTGATTGAAAAATTTGAGACAAATGACGCCGGTACGGCCTGGGGATCAATGCAATGGTCCCCGGACCACCAGTCCATGTGGTTGTCAACGATTCTTTCCGAGAATCCGCCCATTGCGCCGTTGTCCACGGTGCGATACCCGCGACGGAAGCCCAGGATGATATCCGGAGCCCGGTCCAGGTATGTGGGAGAAAAGACATCCTCGGTAATGTAGGCGTTGGAGATCATCTGCTCGCCATTGAGTGGATCACGCAAGCCTTCCAACTTGATTTTCAGTTCCTGCAGCAATTGACGGCGTTGAGCGGGCGTGACAATCCCTTCGGCCTCACGCCCCTTCATGTTCAGGTAAAGGCCGTTCAGGCCAAGGGCGTAGGCCCGGCTTTCCGCCCAGTTGCCGTATTCCAGGAAGCTTTGCCCGGGAAACCAGTCCGGAGTGGACAGTTTCAGGTAACCCTCGTCATGCAACCAGTTGTTGATATTCACTTCGCGGCGGAAGGTCCCGAAACCATGGTCGGACATCACGATGATGCCGGTGTCCGGTGGAACTTTCTTAAGGGCTTCTCCCAGCACGCGATCATGTTGGCGGTACAAATCCTCCAGCACGTAGCCGTAACGGGAGGCCGCCTCCGGCTGATAAAAAGGATGCTGCGGGTCGGTCAGCGCCCAATACATGTGCTGCCCCTGATCCAGGCTGGAGAAGTAGAAGAAGAGTAAGCCGCCGGATCGTGTCGAGAAGCGATCCAGTTCATAAAGGAAAAGTCGCCGGCTTTCGTCAAAGACCGACTGGCTCTGCACGATGAAGTTTTCAATGGAGAAGGTCTTCTGCTGCAGGGCCTTGGTGTCCGCCGGCAGGTTGATCATGTGAAACAGCCCTACCTCACGCGCCAGTTTCCGCGAGTAGTTGTCCGGTGTACAGATCTCGGCGGCGGGATGCAGGGGACTGATGTGAACCGGCGAGATGTAGAGCCGGAAACGTTTGCCCAATTCCATCACATAAAACTTGACCATTCCGGTGACGCTGCTGACACCCTCGATCAGGGGAAAATCAACTTCCACCCAATCCGAATACTCGCCTTCGGAAACCAGCAGGGTCTTACCCTGGACATCGATTCGGGCCGTTTTGTGACGGTAATCAAGATATGCCTGGAACGGCACCCGGACCGGACCGGCGTTAACCACCAGGTCGTTTTCCGGGCCTTCGATCCAGCCGTCTTCCAACATGTTTTTTTCATTGATATAGGCATAATACAGCAGGTTGGGGGAAATATCCTTCTCCGCCTCGGACTCGTCCGTCGTATACAGGGTATAGATGCCGTACGTCCCTTTGACATCCGGAGTGCCCATGCCGGAAATGGTTCGTTGCCGGGTGGGACTGGGGGGATAATTCCCGGGCAACTTGAACAGGGTGGCTTCCACGCCATGCTCTTCGAGTGTATTCCAGAACGGTTTCCCCTGACGCCCCAGTTCCACGCGGCTGGATTTCAGTGGAATGCGGTATTTGCCGAGCTTGACCACCGATGAAGCGGGAATGGCCTGCGCCTGAGAGAATTCAGGCATATAGGTCTGCGGATCACGGGCCAGAAAATCGTATACGCCGGTGGCCCCGGGATCACTGCCGATCGCAAAACTGGCCCAGGCCACCGGGCTCTGGGCGGGGATGGAAGTCTGCATCATGGTGAAGCCGCCGCGGGACATCAGCCGTTGCAGATTGGGTAGTTCGCCTTTCTGCATCAGGCGATTGGCGATCGCGGGGTCCATGCCGTCAAAGCCCAGCACCATCAGGCGCTTCCCCGGTTTTACTCCGGCACCGAAATTCATGAAAGGCGTAGCCGCCAGCACGGTTCCCGTGCTCATGATGAAATCCCTGCGTTTCATGTGTTTTTCTCCATTGAACCCGCCGCGGTCACTCCCAGGTCCCGGCCCTCCATGAAGGCGGGAGGACGCACGCCCATCGCGGACAGTACCGTGGGCGCGATGTCCAGCAGGGACGGATTGGCCTCTCGTATCGGGCGGTTGGAAAAAAAGATCCCCGGAACCTGATCACGGGTAAAGGCGTGGTCGCCGCTCCACCAGCGGATATTGTCGGAAAACAATTCCGTGCCGACGGTATTGATTGCGGATTCCCAGGAGACACGCATGCCTTTCTCATACCCCAGCACCACGTCGGGCGCGTTGCGCAGGTAAGGGCCGCGGTAGATGGACTCACTGGGCCAGGCCTGGCGTACAACCGGGGAACCGGTCAGGGGGTCTCTCAATGCTTTCAGCTTACCGCAAATTTCTGCTTTCAAAGCCGCGGCTTCTTCTCCGGGCTCGACAACTCCGTACTTTTCCCGGCCCTTGAGGTTGAGGAAAATTCCGTTCAACCCCTGGCCGTAGGCGCGCGAACGGCTCCAGTCTACATCGGCAAACCACTTGCCGCTCTCTTGCTTACCGTCCTTGAGGACCAGGTAGCCCTCTTTATGCAGCCAGGAATTGAGATGGAAGCCGCGGTTAAACGGGCCGAAGCCATGATCCGACACGATGACGAGCAGATCACTTTTTTTCAACTTCGGTCGCAGGCGCCCCAGGAAATCGTCCATGGCCTGATAGGAATCACGGATGGCATTCACGATCCGGTCGTTTCCGCCCGGCGTTTCAGCCGGAGAGCCCGCGCCCGGCAGGTAACGCCAGAACATATGCTGAATGCGGTCCGTGGATTCAAACACCTGGACAACCATGCCGGAACGCACCTTGGAAAGGCTGTCGAAAAACGCCTTTTCCCGCTCTTCCTGGGTGCGGTATACCTGTTGCAGAAAGGCATCCTCGGACAGCACCTTCTCATTCACAGCGGTCGTGTCTTCAGCCATGCCCAGCGTGGCGAAAGGACCCAGCAAACGGGAAAGGTACACGGAGAAAACCTTGGGGTGCGAAACCGGCATGGACGGCTTGGCCGGATCGATATGGATGGGTGAAACATAGAGGCCCACCGGGGTTACACTGTTCAGCACAAGCTGGACCACTCCGGAAATACGGATCATACCGGCACGGAACTCAACCGGTATCCAGCGCGAGATGCGATCCGGTTCCAGGTGCACGTTTTCCTTGCCCACTCGCAGAACCGCACCGCGACCGGAATCATCCACCTTCAGAGTAAACGGAGTGGAAAGGAAATGCCGTCCCTTGCGGAAAGGATGCTCCGGACCGCGTAAACGTCCGCGGAAAAATCCGGGTTCGGTCTTTTCCAGGATTTCGGTCATGCCCTCCCAGATATCGGTGCTCTCCTGGCGCGTCTCTGAATAATAACTGAAGCTGCCCTGGGTTCCGCGCAGATCCGGAGTCCCCAGGCCGGAAAGCTGGTTGCCATAAAACTTCTCCGGGGGAAAAGTAAACGGCACGCGCAGTACCGATGAAAAAATCCCATGTTCACCCGCGACCTTCCAGAAACTCTTGCTCTTGCGCAACAGCTCAATATGCGGACGCGATAAGGGCAGGATCCGTTTACCGATTCGCAACGTACGGCGTGGAGGGAGTATTTCCGAGCACGAGATCTTCGGCATGTAGGTCGCCCGGTCCGTGGTCAGGAAGTCAAAGATATTGTGCTTACCCGGGTTCACCCCGGTGGAAAACGTGGACCAGGCAACCGGTGAGATGGGCGGCTCGGTGCTCAACAACGGCGCAAAAGTTCCTTCTTTTTCAATGGCGCTGAAGTTCGGCAACTCCAAGCCCTGACTGCGGAAACGCTTCAAGAGATCGTAGTCCATGCCGTCGAAGCCCACGATCACCGCGCGCTTGAACCCGGCACGCTTCAATGTGCGCCTGCGCTTCAGGTACTTGATCAGGGCGCGGATGGGAAAGGTAAGGAAATTAAAAAAAGCCAGGAAAAAAGCGATAAAGATAAAGAAAAAAGAACCGGCGAATGCGAAGCCGGCCCCCGGCCCCACATAGGCCTGCAGGGGCGCCAGCGCTCCAGCCAGCAGAAAGAAAAAAATCGTCTTCTTGCGCACCGTGTATCGTATCATAGCGACCGGCCTCCGTCCATATCATCATGAGTTTTTTGCAAACACTCCGCGCAGACGCCTTCCAGAACCAGGCGCGCCTTCAAGACACGATACCCCTGGTAATCGGGCAATTCTAAAGCGACTCCGCGCTTGTCTTGATCCCGGACCGGGAGATCAAACACGCGACGGCAGATCCGGCACCAGAAATGGTAATGGTCATCGAGGTTGGGATCGAATCGCCGCGGCACACCGGTTCCTTCCACGACATGGGCGAGTCCCAGGTCAGTAAAAGTCTGCAAGGTGCGGTGCACGGTGTCAAACGAGATTCCGGGAAATTTGCGTTTTACCCGGCGGTACAACGCGTCGGCACAGGGATGGTCCCGGCTGATCAGCAATTGTCGGAATATTTCATTCCGCTGGGGAGTCACCTTTAATCCATGGCTGTGGCAAAGTTCCGTAAATGCAGCCATATCCGGAAGATCGGCCCTGCCCCGCGGGGTCTCTTTCTTCATGGCCCTACTATATAGGAATCATTCCGATTTGTCAATGGCATTATGAGGAGAAGCTGAGCGAGTTGAGAGAGTTGAGGGCGGAACGGAAGTAGGACGAAACGGCGAGTTCTGTCGGGCGCTCCTCTGAAGATCTGCAGGCGATTATTATTCGCTCGGCAGGACGTCCATAAATCCCAAATCCGAAATCCCAGACAAGTTCAAATTTCCCAAACCCAAATTTTCCAAACAAAAGCAATACAGTCCCTTGCCCTTTTCCTATTGCCACTCACCATTCGCCGCGAAACCAGGGCGGCCACGGGGGGCCGCCCCTTGTCTCCTGCCTAAACAAAGTTGAAGGGTTTGAGAGTTGAAAAGTTGAAGAGGAAAAAAGTTAAAAATGTACCGCCACGCCGGCAAACAGGTATCCGATAAACGCGAAATTGTACACCTGCTCGACATCGGCTCCCCCTTCCACAAAGCGGTAACCCGCGCGCAGCGAAGCGCGTCCCTTTGCCGGCTTCCAGAAAAAAATCGCCGCCACGTCCTCGGCCCGCCCCTGCTTGGCGGCGGCGGCGTCCGCTTCGACGATCAATCCCGCGCAGGCGCTCCAGCGCCAGACCAGGCGGGCATGAAGCAGGGGCACGAAGCCGACATTATCAGTGAATGCCGCTTGCTCCGTGCTTTGCACGCGGATCTCGGCGTCACGGATCTTGGCGGTAAATCCCACCCATAGATCCAGCTTGGGCGCACGTACCCAGTGCCAGCGCCAGGTCAGGCGATATGAATTGAATCGGTAAAGCGCGGTAACCGCGGTGTCAGGCGCGAAACGGTTGTCGTTAAAAATCACTTCCCCGGGAAGAACGCCCGCGGCATCCAGGCTCAAAGGCGCATACAACACGGACAACTCATGCCGACGGGCGATGCGCCAGCTCAGGCGCAACCTCAGGTAGGCCCGGGAATCAGTCGTCAGGTCGTTACGCAACGAAAAACGGGTGCCCCCGGGATTGGGAACCTGGACGGTGTTGTAACCGGGGATCACCACTCCACCCTCGGCCTCCAGGCGCCAGCGATCTCCCCGGCCCGATACGTCAAGCGTCAGCAGAATCAGCAGAACCAGCAGAACTGTGGATCTGGATTTCATTTTTCACCCCTCGACTCAGATGTGCAAAACTTTCGCCGTTCGCACGCTTCAGTCCGGGCGGCAACGGCACGCGCGATCATAGCGGGTCCAACAGAAAAAGTCTACAGGCGCCAGTCAATACCGAGCGCTCCCCCCAGGCCATCACCATCGCCTGTTTCCGCGACCAGGCGCGTGAACAATGCGGTCTTTGCATTCAACCGGTAACGGGCGCCGGCAAACAATTTGACGCGGAAATCAGAGCCTCCCTTGAAACCGAATGCCAATAATGGTCCCCCTCCGGCAAACAATTCCAGGCGCGAAACCTTCAAGGGGAATGAATAGACCAGGTGGGGAGACAGCACCATACCACCGTTTCCTTCCAGCCACACGCTCGCATCCCCGCCAAGAGCAATCCGGTTACCAATCCCCAATTCAAATGTTCCGCCGATATAAGTGGCATGGTGAATCGCGGTGACCATTACTCCGGCACGCGCCTGGCCTTTACGGAGACCACCGGCCCACAAGACGGATGCCGACAACAGCACGATTAAGCCCGGAAGCATTCTGAATTTCATCTTTCCTCCCTGCATTGCCTGACGGAAAAGATTGTACCCGTCCGGTTCAAGTCTTGCAAGAAATCGCTGAAGCCGGAAGCCGGGATTTCCACGGTTGTAATCCATGCCTGATTGAGTAGAATGGCAATGGAGGCGCACATGCCCGCTGCCGTCAGTAAAGCCCGGGTCCTTCAGATGGACCGCAACGATCCGCTATTGCGATTTCGTCGAAATTTTTTTTTGCCGCGGAAAATGATCTACATGGACGGCAACTCGCTGGGCCTGCAAAGCCGGAGCGCCGCCCGCAAGGTCAGGCAGGTCCTGGATGACTGGCGTAACCTGGGAATCGGCGGCTGGCTGGACGGTAATCCGCCCTGGTTCACCTTGTCAGAGTCCCTTGGAAAACGGGCTTCTCCCCTGGTGGGGGCGCTACCTGGCGAAGTCGTGGCCACGGGTACCACTACGGTCAACATCCATTCATTGGTGGCTTCTTTCTTTGATCCCATCCCGGGCCGCGACCGGATCCTTGCCGACGAGCTGAATTTTCCCACCGACCTCTATGCCCTTGCCGGGCAGCTGCGCCTGCGCGGCCTGGACCCCAGTCGACACCTGGTCCGCGTGGCTTCGCGGGACGGCCGCACCCTTATGGAAGAGGAGATCATCGCCGCCATGGACAAAAACGTGGCACTGGTATTCCTGCCTTCGGTGCTGTTTGTTTCCGGTCAGTTGCTGGACTTGCCCCGGCTGACGGCAGCGGCGCGGCAGCGGGGGATCGTGATCGGGTTCGATCTTTCCCACTCAGCCGGAGCGGTTCCCCACCACCTCCATGAATGGGGCGTTGATTTCGCCTTGTGGTGTTCCTACAAATACCTCAACGGCGGGCCCGGAAGCCCCGCCTTTCTCTTTGTACATGAACGCCATCACGGCTCACGCTTTCCGCGAATGCCCGGTTGGTTCGGTTATCAGAAGCAAAAACAATTCGACCTGCTGCCGGAATTCAACCCCCAACCCGATGCCGGCGGATGGCAGATTTCCTCCCCGGGAATCCTGGGAGCGGCCGCCGTGGCCGGAGCCCTGGAGATCTCGCTGGAAGCGGGAATTGAAGCCATTCGTGAACGTTCATTGCGATTGACGGAACTGCTGATGCGCCTGGCGGATGAACGCCTCTCTGCTCCTCCATATTCTTTTACCGTGGTCAACCCGAGGCATGCAGAGCGCCGGGGTGGCCATGTGGCGCTGGCCCGCAACCAAGAAGCGCTGCGCATTGCAGCCGCCCTGCGTGCCCGCGGCATCATCCCGGATTTCCGCCCTCCCGATGTCATCCGTATCGCGCCTGTGGCGTTGTACAACACGGCTCTCGAAGTATACCAGGTGGTGGAGGCGCTGCGTGAAATCGTCGACAACCGCGAATACACACGCTTCCAGACCGTTCGCGGAGCCATCACATGACGAATGCAAACACCGCACAAACACGGCGCGAACTTTTTCTGATCCGCCACGGGGAAACCCGGTCCAACCGGGAAGGCATCTTTCGCGGGCGCCTGGATATTCCCCTGTCCGTCCGGGGTGAAGAACAGGCCCGGGCGCTGAGAAACGCAGAAGCGGTTTCAACCATTGTCGCCGTTACCAGCTCGCCCCTGGTCCGGGCACAGGCAACCGCCCGGATCGCATTCCCCGACCTGCCGCTCCACGTGGATGAACGGCTGAACAACCTGGACCTGGGAGAATGGAGCGGCAAACGCAAACAGGACGTCAAGCGCGATTTCCCGGATGAATGGCGTTTGTGGGTGCAGGACCCCCATGCCATCCGCTTCCCGGGAGGCGAGTCCTTGCGGGAGGTTCACGAGCGGGCGCGATTGTTTCTCGATTGGTTCCGGCGTTCAGATCAAACGCCCATGGCCGCGATCACTCACCGCTCGGTCATCAAATGTCTGCTGGGAACGGCAATGGGGATGGCGACGGACTACTTCTGGAAATTTCACCTGGACAACGCGTCGATCACGCGCCTGGTATGGGAACCCGGTCGCGGATTCACCCTGACCGGGCTGAACCACACCGGACACCTGCCCGGCGTGGTCACGGAATGGTATTGAGCGGCCGCGGTTTTCCGCGGCCGCTCAAATCTTCTGTCAACCGTGCTGCTTGCGGAAACTGCGCATGAAATCGGCCAGGACTTCCACCCCTTCCATGGTCATGGAGTTGTAGATCGATGCCCGGCACCCGCCCACGCTGCGATGTCCTTTCAATCCCATCAGACCCGCGGCGGTGGCTTCTTTGACAAACAACGCCTCCAATTCCTCTGAAGCCATGCGGAACGTGACGTTCATCAGGGAGCGATCTTCCCTGCGAGCGGTTCCGCGGTAGAAATCATCAGTGTCGATGGTATCGTACAACAACGCGGCCTTGCTCCGGTTCATCCGTTCCACGGCGGCCACGCCGCCCTGGGCTTCGACCCAATCCATCATCAGTTTGACCATGTAGACGGCGAAACACGGCGGAGTGTTGTGCATCGATCCCTTGTCCACATGGGTACGATACTTGAGCATCGTGGTTATGCCTTCAGCGGCCCGCTCCAAAATGTCCCGCCGCAGGATCACCACTGTGACGCCGGCAGGCCCGATGTTCTTCTGCGCCCCGGCATAGATGAGGTCAAAATCATTGACATCGATTTCGCGGCACATGATATCGGAAGACATATCCGCCACCAGGGGTACGTCTCCCGTATCGGGGTATTCTTGCCACTGGATGCCGCCGATGGTTTCATTGGAAGTGATGTGGACATAAGCCGCGCCCGGGGAAAGCTCCAGTTCACGGGGAATATAGGAGAATCCCTTGTCTTCCGAAGATCCCGCCAGGTGAACCTTGCCGAATAACCCGGCTTCCTTAATCGCCGCTTTGGCCCAGGCGCCGGTATGGACGTAATCCGCTGTACCCCCATTGAGAAAATTCATGGGCACCATGGCGAACTGCAGGCTGGCTCCCCCCTGCAGAAACAACACGGCGTAATCGTCGGATATTCCCATCAGGGAGCGAATCTTTGCTTCCGCGCCCTGAATGATCGCATCAAAATCCTTTGATCTGTGACTGATTTCAAGAATCGAAAGCCCGATTCCGTTCAGGTCCAGCAGTTCGGACTGGGCCTTCTCCATCACTTCCCGCGGCAGCACAGCGGGTCCCGCATAAAAATTGTACTTTCTGGACATGACGCCTTTCCTCCTAAGGATGTTCTCTTGCCCCATTATACCGCTGTAAATAATAAAAACAACTACGGCACGCGCGCACGAGAACTCTTGACACCCGATCAACTTTATGTTAATGTTTAACTTATTTAGCGATGTTTCAGGAGGCCGCATGAGCACGATCCCGAAGGTAATTGTTTTTACCAGCCCCACCTGCTCATGGTGCCGGGCGGTCAAAAACCACCTGCACAAGTTGAATGTTCGTTTCCGTGAAGTGGATATCAGTCGCGATCCCGCTGCGGCGCGCGACATGGTTCGACGTACCGGCCAGCAGGGCGTTCCGGTCACCCTGGTGAACAACCACCCGGTGGTGGGATTTGATCAGGCCAAGTTGAACCGGCTCCTGGGTGTGCGAGGGTGATGGGGAAAAAGTTGGAAAGTTGGAGAGTTGGAAANNTGGAGAGTTGGAGAGTTGGAGAGAAGGCGACGGGTATCAGGAGAAGACGGGCAACCAGTGAAAAGTGAAAAGTTGAAAGTGAAAAGTAAAAATCCGCAAATAGCTTTTAATAAACTTCCGTTCCACCCTTAACTGCCTCAACTTTTTCTTTCCAGGCATTGCGCCTGAACCAACGGCGCCTACACCCACGACTGCAATTCGCGCAGCCATTCCAACGGAGTCAGGAAACGACGCATTCCGCAGCGATGGGTGGTATTCAAGGTAAAGCCGATCAGCCTTTCGGCGATGAAATCGAGGTTGGTTTCCGGATTGCGACCGGCATTGTGCACGTACATGCGATTCAATAAATCCACCTGACGGTTCAGCTCATCATCCAGGGGAACCGCCTGTTTGCGATTCGGGGGCCGTTGCTGCAACCCCGCCAGGTCACGCAGGAAGCCCTCCCAGCGTTC
>DBFQ01000095.1 GCA_002294665.1 Candidatus Aminicenantes bacterium UBA876 | reverse complement strand
CGTGCGCGTTGATTTCAGCGCCGACCTGCCGCTGCCGAAAGCGGACGCGTGAAGGTACCCCTGCTTATCCCCCGCCTTGACAAAACTCCAACTACCCTGCTGATTTTCGATCGACACCACGGTCCCGTACGCCAATGTGCAGATTCGGGATGCCAGAAAATCCGGTTCCGATTGCAGGAAGGCCTCGCGTACCAGGATTACTCCCTGTTTGGCCGCCAGGAAGCTGCCGCAGACCAGGATCAGGAATATCATCACCAAACGCCTGTTTCTCATGACGCCTCCCAGCGGATTCAACAGCGGCCCTGCTTTCGGGTGGTCACCGCGCCGCGATCCCGCTTTTTCCTGCATTGATTATAGTATCGGCAGGTGGAGAACTCAATATGGCCCGAACCGGGAAGTGAGAAGGTGAAACCGGTGATGGTACGAGGGAGTTCCAGTGATGAGGAAACTTCCAGATCGGTGATGGCAAGAATAAGTGCCGGTGATGGGGCTATCCTGCTGCGTCTACCGTGTTTCCGCCCCCCAACTCCCCCACTCCCCAACTTCCCAACTTTCCAACTCTCCAACTTTCCAACTTTCCAACTTCTACTAATGACATGAGCGCAGCGAATAAATGACAAGCTCTCCCGGAGCCCAATGACGCACGCGAAGCGGGCAAATGACTCGTACTCATATTTTGAATTTGGATCATTTGAATTTGTTTGGGATTTCGGATTTGAATAAAGGTGACAGGTATCAGGTGACAGGAAGGCAGGAGAGAACTGAGTCGAAAGTTGAAAGTCTAAAGTCGAAAGGAAAAGCACTTGGCGATTGGCAAGATAAAAAAACTGGATTTCCGCCCTCAACTCTCTCAACTTCTCTGTTCCAGGTGGACGTCAGTCCAGCCATTCAAACCACGGAACACACGGAATACACGGAAGTGAAAAGGTAAAAGTGAAAAGTAAAAAACCGTTGAGAAACTCTACCCAAATTCACTTCCACCCTCAACTCTCTCAACTACCTCAACTTGTTTTAAGCTCATTTGGATTTGGGAAATTTAAATTTGTTTGGGATTTCGGATTTGGGATTTCGGATTTGCATCCCTCCCCAACTCCCCCACTCCCCAACTCCCCAACTCTCCNNCCAACTTTCTTAACCCAGGCAGTTTTTGGGACAGGCATGGGAACACTCCATGCAGGCGATGCAGAATGCCTTGTCCACTTTCAAGTCACCCGGCTTTTCCAGGGCCTGCATGGGGCAGGATCGGACACAGATACCGCCGTCAATGCAACGGTCCGGGTCGATGACTCGCAATTTGAAACGACCCGCCTGATTGACCAGTCCCAGGAAAGCGCCCAAAGGACAGAAATAACGGCAGAACGGGCGGTAAATGAAAATCGACGACGTCAGCACAATCACCAGGAAACCCACCAGCACCCAGGTCCCGGTGAAATTCATTGCCGCCCGGAACGGATCGACCTGGTTAAAGATGCGGTTATGGAAAATCAATGGATACGCTACCACCAGCGCCAGGACCAGGTAGCGAAAGCGCTTGAGCCAACGGTCCAGACCTGACGGTACGCGCACGGCCAGGTGGCGGCGGAACAGGAACTCCTGCAGGGCGCCCTTGAAACACACCCATCCACAGAAGAGGTTGCCCAGCAAAAACACCACCGCGGCCACGACCGCCACGCGCAACAGGGGCAAGCCGATCTTTGTCCATTCGCCCAGGCCCAGGTAGACAAATACCATCTCGAATCCGCCCGTCGTGCAGGGACAGCCCGCCAGGTAGAATCCCAGGTAGGCCAATGACCCCAGCAAGGTCAACTGGCGCAGCCACATCCAGCGGTAATGGTAACCCACCGCGGCCAGGGCCAGCAGACCGAAAACCACCCAGTACCTGGGCGGGGTCGCTGCCCCGGACTTCATGGACGCCCAGATGGAAAACCCCAGCAGGGCCGCCAGAAAAATCCCCGCAATCCAACGCAGTATGCGCATTATTCTCTGGCTGTTACCGTCAACACGCCTTCGGACACACCCTTGCGCGTGCACTCGCGCGTGACCCGCAAAACGCCCTTGTCGGCAATTAATTTCAGGGTAAGTTCCCGGCGGTGGGTGAAGCGGTCTTCCGATTCCCATTCCCCCATCGCCACAATTTCCAATCCATCAACCTCGTACTGCGTATCTTCCAGAGTCAATTCGCAGCGACGGTGTTCCAGTTCGAGGATCAGGGTCACGGTGAACTCCTCACCTTTTTTCACGGTCACTGTTTCCGGCTCAAACTCGATGAAACAGGACCAAAGCGGGCCTGCCAGCAATAAACCGATCATCCATACAATCCAGATATGTTTTTTCATTCCCAGCCTCCGGAACAGGCTCTCATTATAAATCAGACTGCGGGAGAGCGGGAAACCATCTTTCAACTGCCGCTCGGCGAATCCATCGCATGCTGATCTGTATTCATAAGTCCAGTACCTTTATCTGTCAATCTTACAGCATGGCGGATGCCAGGTTTCAGGCGGTTAATTCGCAAAATCCTGCGAATCGGCCGGTATGAGCCGCAACTCTCTGCGAAGTCAGGAGTGATCGGAATTTTCAGCCGGATACGCGATCCCCGGTTCCACGTGGATGTAGATAATCGTATCTGCGCCAAAAGCATCGCGCAGGCGGCTCTCCACATTGTGCGAAATCTCGTGAGCCGCGGGCAAAGAGAGTCGGGGATCCACATCCAGGTGCAGGTCGATCACTACGCGAGGGCCAACGCGGCGGGTGCGTAACTGGTGAGGATTCCGGGCGCCTTCCACTCCGCGGATAATGCGCAGGATTTCCGCCTCTGCTTCGGGTTCCACGGCCGCGTCCAACAGCTCACCGACCGACCGGCGCATGATGGCGATCGCCGCGACAAGGATCATAGCGGAAACGACCAGGGCCGCCAGGGGATCAAGAATCCGACCCCGGCCGCCAAAGAGCATGGCCCCACCGACCCCGGCCAGAGTGGCGATCGAGGACAGGGCGTCGGTGCGGTGATGGAACGCATTTGCCAGCAGGACATTGCTGCGTGTACGACGCGCCACCTCGCGGGTCCAGCGGAACAAGCCTTCCTTGACCAGGATCGACGCAATCGCGGCGACCAACGCCAGCGCCCCGGGAGTCCGGGGGCAGATACCCTTCGCGATCGCAAGCCCGGATTTGACTGCAGAGTAGCCGATCACCAGTCCAGCCAGGGCCAGTATCCCCGCCAGGATCATCGCTGCCAGGGCCTCGATTTTTCCGTGTCCGTATCGATGAGTCTGATCCTCCGGACGTGCGCCAAGACGCATTCCGCCCAGCACCACAAGGTCGGATCCCAGGTCGGACAGGGAATGGGCGCCGTCGGCAACCATGGCCTGGCTGTGACCGACGATTCCCGCCGCGAACTTAACCAACGAAAGCAGAATGTTGGCCAGCGCACCCCACAAGGTGACATTGATTCCATCCCTGCGCTTGGAATCAATGCGCGCCTGGCTGTGCTCCATGCAACTATTATACCCCAATCGCATGTTTCCAGGCATCAACAGTGCGGATTCGCAGGAATCCGCGCCATCAAAAATGAATCGGCGACTCATTTGCTGCCAGAAAGACTGATCCAATCGGGATATACGCAAATTCAACCAGACATGAATGCAATTGGCACAGGTATTGCTTCAGTATTGCGAAAACCAAATTCAGGAGGTTGGTATGAACAAGAAAATGTTTGTGATCATCATGATCGTGGCTGGATTAAGCGTTTTGCCGCTGCTGGCCCGTTGGCACGGCGGCAACCACGGATGCGCATGCGTAACGGATGCCGGAAAAGCCCTCACCTTTTCGGGAACGATTGAGGATGTGGTGAAATCCACTGACGGGACCGGCCGTTACGCGGACGGTATCCACCTGGTGATTGCCGAGGGCGAAAAAAAGCACGAAGTTCATCTTGGCCCGCGTGCGTGGCTGGACAAGCAGGATTGGCAACCGGCCAAGGGTGATGTCGTAAACGTGAAGGGTTACACCTGCACCTGCAAAGGCGAAGGGACAATGTTCGCCAGGGAAATTCAGAAGGGTGATCAGATTTTACGTCTGCGCGGCGATGATGGCCGGCCCATGTGGAGCCTCAGCCGTGAAGGCGGCCAAGGAAAAGGCGTCAGAGGCAAGGGCCGCCGCGGAAACACCCGCTGCAGCGGCTGTTCCGGCTGCGGCGCGAAGCGCTGAAGCCAACCGGTTCCGGGATCCGGATGCGTTGACATCGCATCCGGGTCCCGGTTATACTCGAAACGGACTCATGAAACACGCCGTCACCCTGCTGCTGCTGGTAGTGACCGTAACTATCCCGGCGCAGGAGTCCAACCATTTCTGTCGGCGCAGCGCCCAACCCTGGCGCTATTACCGTGTCAACACCGTTACGGAGTACAGTGGAACGGTGCTGGCCCTGCACCAGCGCAAGTGCTACGCCCACCAGTCGATGGTGGTCCTGGAAATCCGCACTCCCGCGGGGGAATCCGTACTGGTGGAAACGGCGCCGCCCGGCTTTCTGGACCCGCTTCCCGCGCTGAATGACCGGATTACGGTTACGGGTTCCCGTGTTCCGGTCCCGGATCCGCCGCCGCTGATCATCGCGCGGCGAATCACGTGGAAGAAACGGACCATTGAGCTTCGTGATCCACACGGATTTCCCCTCTGGCACCAACAGGAACGCAAACGTGAACGCCGCGGACGCCGGGCCTCATCATTGTGAAAAACCGCCGCCTGCTCCTGCTCGTGGTCCCCATCCTGGCGCTTTCGGCCCTGGTTTTCTGGATAAACCGCAGCAACCGCCTGCAATTGCAACAACAGATCGAAGCCGTTACCCGAAGTGAAGGCGCCGTCATCAGCGAACTGTTGCAGAAGAGCGGCTCCCTGCTGGCAGAGAGGGATCCCGGGGAATTGGAGAATTTCCTGCAACGTTTGTCCGGGATTCCGGCGCTGATGTACGCCGGCATGCGCCGCGGCAAAGAATTGCTGCACCTGTATACCCGTTATGAGGGATACTTTCCCGTCTCACCCGATCTGCCGCAACTGGCCCTGCTGGAATCACCGCTGGGAACCATCCTCAATGTTCAATCCCGTTTCAACGACGGTACGGGCAACCAATGGGTGATCGACCTGGGATTTCACTCGCAGTACCTGGACACCCTGAACCAGAACGCGCGCAAAGCTTTCCTTTTGCAGGCATTGATCGTGCTGGTATTCACGGCCACAGTGCTGATCCTGCTGCATTTATTGAACCGGCGTTTCTTCCGGCACGAACTCGAACTCCAGCGGGAACGCGAATCCAGGCAACGTTTGGAGGAACTCGCGTTGTTTTCCGCTGAAATCGCGCATGAGATTCGCAACCCGCTGAATTCGCTGGGATTGACCCTGGACGTCGTCCGGGAGCGTGTAAAAACCCACACGGATGAGCGTACGGATCACTATCTGACCGCCACCCGTGACGAGGTAAGGCGCATCACCTCGATCCTGGAATCCTATTCACGCCTTTCCCGGCCGGTGATGCCCGATTGCCGGCGCGTTGACATATCACTCCTGCTCAATGAACTGAAAACCGCGCTGGCGGGTGAATTGAGCGCCCATGCGGCGGGACTGGAGTTTGATGCGCCGTCAGCCTTTTTTCCCGTCGATCCCGACCTGTTGCGCCAGATCCTGCGCAACCTCATCCAGAACAGCATTGAAGCCGGAGCCGACCGCATCACCCTGTCTGCACGCCTGACCCCCAATCAATTGCAAATGGATATCCGCGACAACGGCCGGGGAATTGAACCCGGATTGCAGGCCGGCATATTTCAACCTTATATTTCGGGAAAGACAAAGGGCACGGGCCTGGGCCTGTTCGTGGTAAGACGGCTGATTACGGCCATGAACGGTTCCGTTTCGCTGCAGGAATCGCGCCCGGGATACACGCATTTTTCCATCAGCCTGCCCGGAGGAGGCGCTGATGAACAATGAATACAACATCCTGGTGATTGAAGACGAAACGCTGGCGGGGGAAGTCATCCGGGATCGCCTGGCGGAATCGGGCTACCAGGTTCACCTGGTCGCGGACGCTCAATCCGGCCTGCAATACTTCGAGTCCCATAGCGTGGACCTGGCGTTGCTGGATTACCGCCTTCCCGACATGGAAGGCGACGAGGTTCTGGCCGCCATGCGGCGGGCGAACCCCCTGGTTCCCGTGATCATCATGACCGCCTACAGCTCCGTGGAAAAAGCCGTGGCCCTGCTCAAGGCCGGGGCCCACACCTACCTGACCAAGCCGCTCGAGATGGCGACGTTGCTTCACGAAGTCCACCGCGCCCTGGAGCATGTCACCTTGACGCGCGAGAACCGGCGCCTGGTGCAACACATGAGCGAGCGCTTCGCCCATCCTGACTTCGTGTTCCATTCAGAAGCCATGCAGCGTACGCTGAACACGGCGCTCCGGGGCGCCGATTCCCAGGCCAGCGTGCTGATCAGCGGAGAAAGCGGTACCGGGAAGGAAGTCCTGGCCAACCTCATTCACCAGCATTCATCGCGGCGCCATGGCCCCATGGTTCGAGTCAACCTTGCGGCCCTGCCGGAAACCCTGGTGGAAGCGGAATTGTTCGGATCGGTCAAAGGCGCTTTCACCGGCGCGGTCACGCGTAGGGGCCGCTTCGAAGAAGCCCGGGGCGGAACGCTGTTTCTCGACGAGATCGGCGAGATGCCCCTGCCCGTGCAGGTCAAGTTGTTGCGCGTTCTCCAGGAGCGCACCATCACGCGCCTGGGTTCCAACGAGCCGATCGCAGTCGACATCCGCCTGATCAGTGCCACCCACCGGGACCTGCAGGAGGAAATGGCCGCCGGCCGTTTCCGTGCGGATCTGTATTACAGGCTCAACGTGCTGCATGTCCACCTCCCTCCCCTGCGCGAACGCAAAGCCGAAATTCCCCTGCTGGCGGACCTGTTTATCCGCAGATTCAATTCCCGGGAAAAAAAAGCGCTCCAGGGAATTTCCCGGGAGGCCCTGGACCGGTTGATGAAGTACGACTATCCCGGCAATATCCGCGAGTTGGAAAACATCATTGAACGTGCGGTGATCCTCTGCCGGGGAGAAACCCTGTCCGTCGGTGACCTGCCGATTTACCTCTACTCCGCCGCTGAAGCGTCCGCGCCGGAGCCGGGCGCCACCCTGGCGGAACGACTTGCCGCGATTGAAACGCGCATCCTGAAAGAAACCCTGGAAAAACACGCAGGCAACCAGTCCCGGGCCGCGGAAGAACTGGGGATCTCCGAATCGGGGTTGCGCTACAAACTCAAGCAGTTGAAAATTTTTCCAAAAGGGCCTGCTGAAAAAAATCAGTAAACTCCCTTGACAGATTCGCCGATAATGGCACTATGAATATAGAACCAAGGAGGCGATCATGATGTTCTTCAGGACCGGAAACACATTGCCGCTGATATTGTTGACGCTTTGCGCAATGATTGCGGCCGGTGAGGATCCCAGGGCGCGGGAAATCGTGCAGCGCATGGATGAACTCTATCGCGCCGATTCTTCCGAAGCCCTGATGGAGATGGTGATCACCACACCGCACTGGGAACGCGCCCTGAAGATCCGCTCCTGGAGCCGGGGTACGGACAAGACCTTTCTGCGCATTCTGGAGCCCCGTAAGGAAAAGGGTATGGCCACCCTGCGCGTGGGCAACGAGATGTGGAATTACCTGCCCAAGACCGACAAGGTCATGAAAATCCCCCCTTCGATGATGATGGGCTCCTGGATGGGCTCGGATTTCACCAACGACGACCTGGTCAAGGAGTACACCTTCCTGGAGGATTACGAATTCGCGATGGCTGCCGTCGACGCACCTGAGCCCGGCTTGCTCTATGTCAAGAGCATTCCCAAGCCCGACCGCCCCATCGTATGGGGACATGTGATCACGGCGGTGCGGGAAGAAGGTTTGATCCCCGTCTGGCAGGAATTTTTTGACGAAAAAGGCAATCGCATGCGCAGGATCGAGTTCTCTGAAGTGCGTGTATTCAGCGACCGCACCATTCCGTCCGTGATGACATTGGAGCCGCTGAACAAAAAGGGACACCGCACCGTAGTCCGCTACCTGGAAGCCGCGTTCAACATCGCCGTCTCAGAAAACATATTCTCCCTGCGCAACCTGAGGACACGCGAATAGGCGTACGAAGGCCAAGAGGCATTGAGATGATAGTGAAAATGGCTTTCCGCAACGTGTTCCGCCAGAAACGGCGTTCGCTGCTGACTGCGCTCAGCATGTTCGGCGGATTTGTGCTGGCCGCTTTTTTCATCGGCTTTTCCGACGGCAGTTACAACCAGATCATCGATGTCTTCACCCGCACGCGCCTGGGACATATCCAGATTCACCACCACGAATACCTGGAAACCCCTTCCCTGTACCGCACCATCGACAACCCCGACGCCGTGCAACGCGCCCTGGAACAGGCAGACGAAGTGGAAAACTGGACTCCCCGAATCTATTCCGCCGGACTGGCGGCGGCCGATGACAAGAGCGCCGGGGTGCGCATCATCGGCGTGCATCCGCAAAGGGAGCACCAGACCACACGCTTCCGCAACCGCATCGTGCAAGGCAAGAGCTTTTCCGCCATTGACGCCAAGGAAGTGATTCTCGGTAAAGGCCTGGCCGGGTTACTGCGGGCGGAAATTGAAGGGGACGTGGTCATCATCAGCCAGGCGGCGGACGGTTCCATCGCCAATGAACGTTATCGCGTGGTGGGGATCATGGAATCGGGCAACGACATGGACGACCGCAGCGCTTTTTACCTCCCCATCGTCGAAGCCCAGCAATTGCTGGTGCTGCAGAACCGCGTGCATGAAATCGCCATTGTGGTCAACAGGCTGGGACGCGTGGAATCCGTCACCCGCGACCTGAGAGAGCGCATCGCTTCACCCCTGCTGCGCGTGGCCCCTTGGCAGGAATTCGCCGAATCCTTCTACAAAGCGATGAAAGCCGACCAGGAAGGCATGTGGATCATGCTGTTGGTGATCGTGCTGGTCGTGGCCGTGGGCATCCTGAACACGGTGTTGATGTCGGTGCTGGAACGCCGGAGAGAGTACGGCATGCTGCGCGCCGTGGGCACCCGGCCGGGACAGATCGTCCACCTGGTACTTGCGGAAGTGATGATCCTGGCATTGATCTGCATTGCGGCCGGCACGGTGTCGGGGCTGCTGATCAACCACCTCCTGTCTTTCAAAGGCATCCGTTTTTTCGAGGCCTTTACCTACGGGGGCATGACTTTTGAAACCATGCGCACGGAAGTCAATCTGCGCAGCTTCACCATCCCCGCCGTGACCGTGGTGTTGTCCGCTCTGCTGGTCAGCCTGATCCCGGCCCTGAAGGCGGCTCACACCGATCCCGCGCGTTCCATGCGCATGCATTGAGGGAGAAGCAGATGGGATTCTACTGGAAACTCGCCTGGCGCAACATCCTGCGCAACAAGCGCCGCACGATTATCGCTTCACTGGCCATCGGTATCGGCCTGGCTTCTCTGATCTTCACCGACGCGTTGATCATCGGCATGAAGGAAAGCCTGATCCGTTCAACCACATCGTCCTTCCTCGGCCAGGCACAGATCCACCGCGAAGGTTACCGCCTGAGCCGGGAAGCGGAGCTGACCATCAACGATCCGGACGCGCTGCTGGATCAATTGGCCCGGGACACGGCAGTGGAGCGTTTTGCTCCCCGGGCCCAGGCGTTCGGCATGCTGACTTCCGCGGCTAACGTGGAATCGGTGCTGCTTGTGGGCGTGGATCCCGAGCGGGAACGGCAGCTCTCCCAGTTCGACGACGCCCTCAAACAGGGTGAATGGCTGCAAATCGATAATCACGGCATGATCATCGGCAGTAAACTGGCGGAAACCCTGGAAGTGGCACTCGGCGATCGCCTGGTCATGACGGTCGCAGGCGTCGACGGCGGCGAACTTTCCCAGGAGATGTTCCGGGTGTCGGGTATCTACCACTTTGGAATCCGTGAACTGGATACCGGCATGGCCCTCGTCCCCATCAAACACGCGCAGCACATGCTGGGGTTGAACGGCGGAATTCATGAGATCGCGGTACGCTTTCATGATATCCGCAACGCGGAAAACCCGGATCTGCCTTTCTGGAAACGCTATTCAAGATCAGGGAACCAGGCGCTGGGATGGCCGCAGTTGATGCCCGAGATGAAGAACGTTCTCGATATGACCGATTTCAGCATGCTGATCATGGCGGTGATTCTGGCGGGCGTGGTGATCTTCGGCGTCATTAACACCCTGTTCATGTCCCTGTACGAACGCATGTTCGAGTTCGGCGTGTTGCGAGCGGTGGGCACCCGCGCCGGGGGTATCCGCAAACTGATCGTGATGGAAGCGCTGGCGTTGGGCCTGATCAGCACGGTGATCGGCGTATTGCTCGGCCTGATCCTCACCGCTGTCGTGGCCCACTCCGGCATTGATTACCGAGGCATTGAAATGACCGGGGTGCATATCCAGGAATTGATGTATCCGGTTCTGCGCGCCATGCAGTTTGTCAAATACCCACTCTGGGTGGTGGCGTTCTGCGCCCTGGTGGGATTGTATCCCGCCCGTGTGGCCGGGCGTATGCGCATCGCCGACGCGTTGCGCAAGAGCCTCTAGACCAAAGGCAAGGAGTCGAATATGCAACCAGGCAACTTGATTGTCGCGACCCGGAACGTGACCAAGACCTACCACGACAACGGCGTGGATGTTCATGCGGTCCAGGGCATCGACCTTGATATCGCGAAGGGTGAATTCGCCGCCATTGTCGGGCCCTCGGGTTCCGGTAAAACCACTTTCCTCAACATCATCTCCGGGTTGGACACCCCCACGGACGGCAAAGTAATCCTGGACGGACAGGACCTCTCCACCATGAGCGACCGCGAATTATCGGATTTCCGGCGGGATCATATCGGTTTCATTTTCCAGGCCTATAACCTGGTCCCCGTACTGCGCGTGGAAGAAAACGTGGAATACATCATGATGCTGCAGGGAGTACCCCGCCAGGAGCGGCATCAGCGGGTCATGGAGATCCTGGAGTCCGTGGGCCTGGAGGGAATGGCCGACCGCCTGCCCACCAAGCTTTCCGGCGGTCAACAGCAACGCGTTGCCATCGC
>DBFQ01000089.1 GCA_002294665.1 Candidatus Aminicenantes bacterium UBA876 | reverse complement strand
GCATGAGATTCAGCCTCCTCGATATACCACGGGCATCGATTCTGCCTGGATGTGGCTGTTTGCCGCGCGTCCGCTCCCGCCTGGTTGCGTCATTTTCGGAATGTGAAACGCCCCTCCAGCAGGGGCAGCTTCAGCCGGAACTCCACTTCCAGGAGCACGGCGATCACCGCGGCCGTTTCCGGATCCGCCGGGGGCGAAATCACGGCCGTTTCCACTGGAGCAATCACCGTCGCCTCCGGCTTCGGTTTCTTGAACCATTGAATCAGGCTGGGGAAAAAGGTGAATGAGGAGATCAGCAGGCTGGTCAGGATCAGTCCCGAAAAGACTACGCCCACTCCCAAACCGGTGATCACCAACGCTTCGACGATGTCCACTGCTGCGTCCTCCCGGAGTTACAAGGGAATATTGCCATGCTTCTTTTCGGGATTGACGTCACGTTTTCCCGACAGCATCTTCAACGCCTTGATCAACTTGCGCCGCGTGTTGGCCGGGACGATCACGTCATCGATATATCCCTTGCTGGCGGCGTTGAAAGGGTTGGCGAAATGGTCGCGGTAACTCTGCTTCAATTCCGCGGTTTTCGCATCCTTGTCCTCCGCCTCCTGGATCTGGCGGTTGTAGATGATTTCAACCGCGCCGTCGGGCCCCATGACCGCGATTTCCGCCGTGGGCCATGCCAGGTTGACATCCGCGCGCATGTGCTTGGAGTTCATGACGCAATAAGCGCCTCCGTAGGCCTTGCGCACCACTACCGTGACCTTGGGCACCGTGGCTTCGGCAAAGGCGTAGAGCAGCTTGGCACCGTTCTTGATGATGCCGTTGTATTCCTGGGCCGTACCGGGCATGAAACCGGGCACGTCCTCGAAAACCACCAGGGGGATGTTGAAAGCATCGCAGAAACGCACAAAACGGGCCGCCTTCATGGAGGAGTTGTTGTCCAGCACGCCGGCAAGAAATGCCGGCTGGTTGGCCACCACACCGACGGTGTTGCCGTTGAGGCGCCCGAAACCGACGATGATGTTCTTGGCGTATTCGGGCTGGATCTCAAAGAAATCGCGATCGTCCAGCACCGTGGTGATGATCTCCTTCATGTCGTAGGGCTTGTTGGGGTTTTCCGGTACCAGGTAATTGAGGGATTCGTCTACGCGGTCAATCGGATCGCCGCACTCGACAACGGGAGGCGTTTCGCGGTTGTTCTGGGGCAGAAAGGCAAAGAGGCGCTTCAGGTTCTCGAACGCGGAATCCTCGTCCGGGTAGACACAATGAGCGATACCGCTGCGGCTGGAATGCACGCCGGCCCCACCCAGCTGGTCCACGGTCACGTCTTCCTGGGTCACCTGCTTGACCACCTTGGGACCGGTCAGGAACATGTAGGAAGTCTGGTCCACCATCATCACGAAATCGGTAATCGCCGGAGAGTACACCGCTCCGCCGGCGCAGGGGCCCAGGATCATGGAAATCTGCGGAACCACCCCGGAATAGAGCACGTTGCGCAGAAAGATATCCGCATAACCGGCCAGGGCGTCCACACCCTCCTGGATACGGGCGCCTCCGGAATCGTTCAAGCCGATCACGGGCGCGCCCATGCGTGCCGCCATGTCCATGATCTTGACGATCTTTTCCGCATAGGCCTTGGAAAGCGAACCGCCGAACACGGTGAAATCCTGGGAAAAAACATAAACCAATCGTCCCTGGATGGTGCCGTAACCCGTGACCACGCCGTCCGTCAGCGGCCGGTTTTTCTCCATACCGAAATCGTTGCAGCGGTGGGTGACAAACAGATCGAATTCTTCGAAACTGCCCTCATCGAGAATTTTTTCGATCCGCTCGCGCGCCGTGTACTTGCCCTTGGCGTGCTGCTTCTCGATCTTATCCTCGCCCCCGCCCAGCTTGGCGGATTCCTTCTGGTTGGCAAGGTCCAGCAAAATGCGTTCACTGCTCATAAATCCTCCCGGCGAAACAATCTCCCAAACTAGCACACAACGGCCTATGGGTCAACAAAAATCCCCATAGTTTGTAAATATTTACCACAAAGTCAAAGACTTTGAGCTAAAAAATGGACAAGCGCCATAATCACGCCATCCAGACGATCGATCGAGATACGCCAAACCTCTTCCAGCTCAAACTTGAATTGACGATTGGGCGACGCTGTCTGGCATGATTTCAGCTCGAGCCGGGAAAATCAGCGGGCTTCAGGGCGCGTTCCAGGCGGACGCGGGGCGGGGTTTCCCGGTCCATGCCCAAAAGAAGGCGTAGTTCAGCCTGGGAACTTACGGGTTTGTCATCAACTCTCAATATCCGGTCTCCCGGGCGCAGCCCCAGTCGATGCGGCAGGCTTTCCTCCCCCACCTTGTCCACCACGAACACGCCGTCCTCTTCGTGCCCGGAAACGTCCAATGACGGCAGGCCCTCTTCCTCGGCGGGCAGGCCCAGCACGTAGTCGGCGATGCCGGCGCTGAACACGCCCATGGGCGGCATATTCTTGGCCATCATCTTGAGCATGGGGTGGGAAGCGGCGTCTTCATCCTGCTTTTCCACCCGCACCGGCACAATGGTCAAGAGGCGGGCGCGGCGTTTTCCCAGGCGGTAGCGGAAAGGAACGCCCAGGCCGTAGGCCACATGGGCCGACCCGGCAATAATGACTCCCTTTTTGCCTTTGCCCGGCCTGGACGCCAGGAAATCGCGCATGGACGCGGCCATGACCGAGTCCCAGCAGGTCTGGGCGGCATAAATCCGCTCAAACCACGGAGGCAGGCGCAACGCGGCGGCGCCGAAGACCTGCTGGATATAATACCGATGCTCGGGGTTTTTGCGCTCCACGTGGGCGAACGGGCGGCGTTCTTCTGCGGAAAGGACGGCCAGTCCTCCGCCGGCCACGCGGTGCACCAGCGCGCGCGGCGCATTCAATCCGATGGCCGCCAGCCCCGTCTCCTTCACGGCTTCCATCACCATGCGGGTGTAGCCGTAGTGCAGGGAAGATTTTTCGTACCAGCCCACGGCCCGCAGCAGGTCGGCTTCGTTTCCCTTTCCAGCCAGCCATGTGGCCAACGCGGCATCATCCGCCCGGTGCAGAAAGAACTCGAATCCCACAACGGCCCGCGGGAACTTTTTGCCTATCTCCCGCACCAGGTCACGCTGGAAGCGGTGACAGGCCGGGCTGTCATGGTATTCCCCCACCACCACGACATCAGCTGCGGCCAGGCGGCTCACGATATCAGCGATCGCGACCTCCCGGCCGCTGCGGGTATCCACGATCTTTCCCGCTTCCACAGTTTGCAGAGTCAAGCGCTGCGCCCCGGGGCCCAGCGGCAGGGTATCGGTGTGTTCCGCCCGCAGGCTAACGGCCGCAAACAGCAATAAAAACAGGATGACAACCTGGCGACGTTCAATCATGCAACCTCCCGGAATCAGATTATAACCAAGCACGGAAAATAGTAAAAAGTAGAAAGATAAAAAGCTGAAAGTAAGTGAAGGAAATTCGCGTTTCCGGCTTGCGCACAGCCGGCTTTTTCAACTTGACGGCCTCAGGACCTGTAACAGAAGGGAAAAGGAGAGGTCTACAACCGCGGCCTCGACGATCATCGTGAGTTCGCTGAAGGTCGACACCAATTCGATCACGTTGATCCCGGACCAGGCCAGGGGCTTGAGCAGGCCGTAATGGATCCCCGCGCCTCCCTCCGCTCAAACCATTATCATTGTTCTGACAGATCCACTATTTCGCCGCCTTATGCTACCATGAATGCGCAAAGGGGGAGAAAATGAGCAGAAGAATCTGGTTTTCAGCCCTGGCCATGGCCGGCGGAAGCTTTTGCCTCATATCCGCGGTCAAAGTAACCGTGCTCTACGACAACACGATCCACACCCCGGGAACCCGCGCGGACTGGGGATTTTCCTGCCTGATCGAAAGCAGTGGGCATACGCTGCTGTTTGACACGGGCACCCTTCCCTACATTCTGGCCGATAACGCGAAGAAAGCGGGAGTCGACCTGGGCGCCATTCCACAAGTGGTGATCTCTCACGGCCACCGCGATCACTTCGGCGGATTGCCGGCCGTATTGCGGGTGGCTTCCAGAGGAATCCGCGTTTACATCCCGCCGAACCTGCCCGAGGCGATGCGGCAAAAGATCGCCGCGGCCGGGGGAACAGCCGTGGTTCCACAAAATCCGCTCACCCTCGAGGGCGGCATGATGACCACCGGATTTCTGGGAGACGGTATCCCGGAACAGGGCTTGATCCTGATGACCGGAAAACAGAACGTGCTGATCACAGGCTGCTCCCATCCGGGAATCGTGAACATGGTACGCCAGGCCCGGACGATTATCAAAGCCAACGTGGACGTGGTCCTGGGCGGGTTTCACCTCGCCGGACATTCTCAAAAAGCCGTCACCGATATCATCCGCCAATTCCGCCTCCTGGGCGTGCGCCGGGCCGGCCCTACGCACTGCACGGGGGAAGCGGCTATCGACGCGTTCCGCAAGGCCTACGGAAAAAACTTTATCGCAATGGGAGTCGGCCGCGTCCTGGAACTGGAATAAACGATAAAAGTTGGAGAGTTGGAAAGTTGGAGAGTTGGGGGGTTGGAGAGGAAAATCAATCTGGTCATTGGGTAACCAGGAGTTCTTGTCATTGACTCGCGACGCTCGTGTCATTCGCTTGCTGCGCAAGCGTCATTGAGTATAAAGTTGGAAAGTTGGAAAAAAGGTGCCAGGTGTCAGGTGTCAGGTGACAGGGAAGCAGGAGGCAGGACAAAACTCTGAATAAGGAATAAAGTAGAAGGAATAAGAAAAACGGTTCCTTTCGCTTCGC
>DBFQ01000039.1 GCA_002294665.1 Candidatus Aminicenantes bacterium UBA876 | reverse complement strand
TGGCGAATCCATGCTGCTGGAAGAAATACCGCCGCAACAATCGCGAAAGTGAAACCCGCTTGAGCATTTCTTCTGTTTCCGAGTATTCCATGGGCTATGCGGGCGTCTTTCCTGAGTTATCCACCCTGATCGAAAACGTTGAATCGGGAAGCCCGGCTGAACGTGCGGGCATCCGTCCGGGAGACCGTATTCTGGGCGTGGGCAGCCAGCCGGTCAATTATTTTGAATTGCCTGAGCGCATTCAGCAGGCAGCCGAATCATCCCTGCAGTTGCAGATTTCCAGGGATGGCGAATCCATGCTGCTGGAAGTGACGCCTGAAAAAAGCGCGGATGATGGTCGATACCGCATCGGCATCGCCATGAAACCCGATGCCCCCTCGGAGCGGCGCCGTTTCGGCCCCATCGCGGCCGTATCCCGTTCGGCGCAGGAACTGGTCAGATTGACGACGCTGACATTTGATGCCTTCCGCAAGATGATCGTGGGCCGACTCTCTCCCAAGAATCTTTCCGGTCCCATAGAGATCGCGCGCTTCTCCAGCCGGGCGTTGTCCTCAGGTTTTTCCAGCTTTTTTTTGCTGGTGGCGTTTATTTCGCTGCAACTGGGAATCGTCAACCTCTTTCCCATTCCCGCGCTGGACGGCGGCCACCTGATGATCTTTACCCTCGAAGCCATCTTGCGCCGGGATTTCAGCATGCGCCTGAAGGAAGGTTTGATTACCGCTGGATTCATCCTGCTGATCGGATTGATGGTGTTTGTAATCCTGAACGACGTGGCCAAAGCCCTGCCCGGTGGCTGGAATTCCCTGCTGCCCTTTTAACGGGCGGTTGAAAAGCGCCCCCGCGTGTGATAGATTAATCCCATGTCCGAGATCCGTTTCGGCACGGACGGCTGGCGCGGACGGATGGGCCGGGAATTCTCGTTCCTCAATGTACGACGCTTCGCTACGGCCTATGCCTCCTACCTTACCCGTCGCATGCGGATCACTGAGCCCCGGGTTTTTATCAATTTCGACACGCGTATCCTGTCTCACCGTTTTGCCATGGAAGCCGCGCGCGTGTTTTCACTTCACGGCGTCAACAGTTATATTCCCCCGCGCGATGTGCCCTTGGCGGCCGCGTCACTGGCCATTGTCAACGAGAAACTGGATGGCGGCGTGGCCTTTACCGCCAGTTTCAATCGACCCGTTTACAACGGAATCAAGGTGTTCAACGCCGGAGGAGCTCCCGCATTGCCTTCCACTACCACATTGATTGAGCGGGAAATCGAGGCGTTGCCGGCGAATTGGGATTCTCCACGTCAATACGCACGCCAATCCATGATCCATGAGATCCAGGTCCGCGAGCCCTATTTGCAGATGATCACGGAAAAGATCGATTTCGCGGTGATCCGCGCAGCCGGATTGCGTATCGTGGTCGACAACCTTTTCGGGGCTTCGCGTGAGTTTCTGGATGAGCTTCTCTTGAGCAACGGGGTACCCATCGATGCCATTCACAGTTATCCTTACGCGGCGCACGGCCGGGTGATCCCGTATTGTTCCGGCAAAACGCTGGCGGATCTGGCCCGGGTGGTCCGTGAAACCAACGCCGATGTCGGACTGGCGACGGATATTAACGGAGATCGTTTCGGCATTATCGACAATCGCGGCCGCTTTCTCGACGCAAACAACGTGATTCCCATGCTGATCGATTACCTGGTCCGTGTGAGGGGAATGCGTGGCGGAGTGGTGAAATCGATTTCCAGTACACGAAATATCGCCCATGTGGCGCAGCATCATGGCTGCAAAGTGTACCATACTCCGGTCGGGTTTAAATACATCTCCGACATGATGAGCAAACGCGAAGCGTTTATCGGTGTGGAAAGCACAAACGGCGCCGCGCTGCAGGGTAAAGCCGTCATCAAAGACGGGATCCTGTTCAACCTGCTGGTGGTGGAGATGATGGCGCGCGAGGGGAAAACCCTGCCGGAATTGACAGCGGCTTTCTACAAACGATTCCCGATGCTGTATGCGCATGAGGTTTCCGTTCGCCTGACTCCGGTCCGCAGGCAACGCCTGCTGGAACTGCTCGAGAACCACCAGGGCATCGACCCCGGATTCAAGGTGGTTCGGGTGCAATTGGTGGACGGTATCAAATGGATCGGCAGGGACGAGTGGTTGCTGGTGCGTCCCTCGGGAACCCTGAATGTCATGCGGATTTATGCGGAGTCGACTTCCCGGAAAAAAACGCGGCAACTGATTGCGCAGGGACGGAGGATTCTTGGCTGAAAAGAATCCTTTTTTTCGTTCCAAAGCGTTTTTACTGCTCTTGACCCTGTTGTTGTTTATCCTGCTGTTGACTTTCTTTTTCGGTGACAGCGGGATTATTGAAATTGTTCAGGCACAGAAACGCATCGAAGAACTGGAGCAGAGGGTCGTGGCCCTTGAAGGGCAACGTGATGCCCTGCAGCGGGAGATCGAACAATTGCGCAGGGATCCCCGATCCCTGGAAGCCATAGCCCGGGAGAAACTGTGGCTGATGAAAAAAGATGAAAAAGTCATTGTGGTCGTTCCTGAGGAAAAACCGCAGGCCCTGAAAGGAAGCGATTCCGGCAAAGAGGTGGAAAAATGACATCGTTCTGGCAGTGGTGGCAGCAGTTGCCCCATCATATTGACCCCGTGCTGTTCAGCTTGGGCGGTTTCGAAATCCGCTATTATGGTTTGATGTACCTGGTCGCGTTTGCGGTGGCCTGGTTTCTGCTGGGGTATCAAGTCCGTAAAGGCGAAGCGGATATATCCATGCCCCAGTTGAACGATTACATGTTCTGGGCGATTCTGGCCGTACTGATCGGGGGTCGATTGGGATACGTGCTGTTTTACGACCTGGATTATTTTCTGGCCCACCCCCTGGCCATCGTGCTGCCTTTTTCCACTGAAGAGGGCATCCATTTTACCGGCTTCAGGGGTATGTCATTTCACGGCGGCGCGCTGGGGGTGGCGCTGGTGAGCATCTGGTTCTGTCGCAAACACAGAATCGCCGTGCGGGCTTTCGGCGACACGCTGGTCACCGTGGTTCCCCTGGCTTATACGTTCGGCCGCCTGGGGAATTTTCTCAACGGAGAGTTGTACGGAAGAGTCACGGAAATGCCCTGGGGCATGTCTTTTCCTGAGGCTCCGGGAGCGGCATTGCGACACCCGTCTCAATTGTACGAAGCTTTCTTTGAAGGCATCGTCCTGTTTATCCTGATCTGGGGGCTGCGGCGGAAAGTGACACAACCGGGACGCCTGCTGGGCATATACCTGCTGGGTTATGCCGGGTTCCGCTTTGTAATTGAGTTTGTGCGCGAGCCGGATGCCCACCTGGGCTTTGTCCTGGCGGGATTGACCATGGGACAGGTGTTGTGCCTGCTCATGGGTTTTGTCGGGTTGGCGCTGCTGGTATTTTCGCGCAAGGCGCAAGTGAACCGCTGACCTTCATTATCACCAGGACTTGAATTCCTGTAACCGCGCCATTCCGTCTCCCCGGCGCAGAATCGCCGGCGGCGAAACGGAAAAATCCACAATGGTTGAGCCTGAAGAAAGGGGAAGCGTGCCCGCATCAATGATCACGGCGATCTGCGGGAATTCGGCAAGGATACGCGCGGGGTCGGCCAGCGGCACGCAGCCGGAATGGTTGATTGAAGTGGAAATCAACGGGACTTGAATCTCTGCCATGGCTTCGCGTGGAAACGGAGGCCCGGGGATGCGGATTCCGATGGTTTCCGCCGCGAAAAGCAGATCCCGGTCTAATGACGGCACGGCCGGAAGAACCAGGGTGAAGGGCCCGGGCAGAAGCTGGACCAGTTTGCTGAATATGCGGGATGACGGGGCGATTGCCAGGCCTTTGATCGCATCCGTGCTCCACAGGGCGACTGAGTAGGGCTTGTCTTTCCGGCCTTTGATGGCATTGATGCGACGGTGAACCGCGGGATTGAGAAAATCTCCGCCCATGCCGTACAAGGTGTCGGTGGGGTAGGCGATGACAGCTCCTGCAAGCAACTGCTCTTTCAAACGCCGGCGCCACTTTTTGGATTCCAGTCGGGAAATCGGCCAGATACGGGGTTCAGCCGGACATGGAGTCATTACCATGGACGTTTTATTCAAAGCGCAGCCGGTAGGGCATGACGGCCGCGGGAAAACTGCGCTTGAAGCGTTGCAGCAGGGTTTCCAGTTTCAGGCTTTCATTTGCGCCGACACCGCTCATGCCGATCAAGAGATCCAGCAGGGATTTGCGCCGGGGAAGAATGATCAATCCCGCGGGTTGGTCTGTCGCAAGTCCGGCCAAACGGCGGGCTGTTTCCAGCGCATCCAGAAGTCCGCCGCACTGATCCACCAGTCCCAGTCCCAGGGCGCGGTTTCCGGACCAGACGCGGCCGCGGGCGGCTTGATCCACCCGATCCGGTGACAAATCACGGTTATCGGCTACCAGTTTGACAAAGCGATCGTAGGTGCGTTGCAGCATGGATTCAAAGCGTTGCCGCTCCGCCGGGCTGAACGGGCGGGTGTCGGAAAACATGCCGGCGAAATGACCGCTTTCAACCAATTCCTTGTGCACGCCGATCTTGTCGTAAAATCCCCGGTTGATGAATTTTCCTCCCAGCACACCGATCGATCCGGTTATGGTGGTGTTCAAGGAGACAATGTGTGCGGCGGAAGCCGAAAGCCAGTATCCCCCGGATGCAGCCAATTGACCCATGCTGACCACCACGGGTTTTTCCTTGTTCAAGCGCTCCACTTCCCGGCGGATCACCTCCGACGCGGTTGCGGAACCCCCGGGACTGTCGACTCGCAACACGACGGCCTTGATGTCTTTTCTTTTGCCCAGGTTTCGCAGTTGCGCGGCCAGATCATCCGCTCCCAGGATCGATTCCCCGAACATGGAAGGGCCGCCGCTACCGCCTTGATGAATTTCGCCGGCCGCAAACACAAGCGCGATGCGCGGCGCGCCCGGGAACGGATCGGGGCGGGTGGTCTGCGCATATTTTGCAAACGGCAGGCGTTTCAGCGCGGGAGTTTCATTCGCGAAGATTTCATCGGCATAGCCGACTGCATCCAGCAAACCTTCTTTCTGATAGACTTGATTGCACAGGGCGAATTGATCGATCACGGAGCGGATTTTTCCGGGGTCGATGCCGCGGTTGCGGGCGATGGCGTTAATGGTGTGGTCGATGACGTCTCCGAGCAACGCGGCAAGCGATTCCCGGTGTTCCGGGCTCATGCTGTTGCGGGTATACATGCCGGCGGCGGTTTTATATTCACCCAGGTGGTAGAATTCGGCTTCAATGCCCAGTTTGTCCAGGGTGCCCTTCAGAAATATGGCTTCAGATGCGAAGTGCTTCAAGAACAGGTCGGACCCGGGCATCACCGTAATCGATTCCGCGTAGGAAGCCAGCAGGTATTCATTCAGGCCGCCATCTTCAATGAACGCGCGTACGGGTTTACCGGTTTTGCGGAAATCGGTGATCAGCAGGCCCAATTCCTCGACCGTAGCCGGACCGGCATGAATCCAGGAAATTTTCAGCAGTACGCCCTTGATGCGCGGGTCGATTTTGGCGCGCTGCAAATGGAAGAAAATGTCTCTTACGGTGGTGGATTGTGAAACCGGAGATGTTTCCATGTCGCTGATGGGTCCGGATATGGGCATCACCAGCAGTGACCGCTCCGGTATATGCGGTTCGCGGGTAAACTGCATGTACAGGTATCCGCCGATCAATGCGATGGCCGCGAAAACCAGAACCAGGATCAGTATCAGGATCAGAACGCCTCGTTTCATGTGTTCTCCTCACAATTCCGGAAAGGCCCACCCGGGCGGGTCCGGATTTCGAGCCCGCCGCAGTTCAGGGGCGGGATTTGATTTTTGCTTACAGGTTATTATACTCGAAAGGCAGCTGGAAGGTTTTGTTTCTGCGGTGGCCTGCGACCTCGAATTCGCCCGGACGGATGATGGCAGGCTGCAGTCGAGCCGGTTGCTTCTGTTCAGCAATCCGTGAAACCGGCTTCTGCGAATTCATCGTTTCTGGTAACGCCACCGCCGCATGAGAGCGGGATTGTGTCCGCCGCCAATAAATTAAAATCAGCCGAACTCTGCGGGAATAATTTTCGTAATAATGATTCAGGGTATTGACGGGGATTCAGAACCGGGATAAAATTAACCGTCAGTTCAAAAATTTTACCGTGAGTAAAACCCCATGAAAGAAGTTGTGCGCAAATTCATGCTGTCGCGGGCCCGTGATGTGTTTCAGGAAAAGGGCTTTGCCAATTCAACCGTGGATGACATCGCGGCCGCGGCGGGAGTATCCAAGCCGACCTTGTACAATTACTTTTCCGGAAAGCAAGAGATATTCCTGGCTGTACTGGAAGACCTGCATGCCGAAGTGGCGGACTTGATTCGTCCTTACATCGATGATTTCAACGGCGACTTCCGTCACAGGCTGCAAAAAATGTCACTGGATATTGCGCAGGTATTTTTCCGGCAGCAGGGCCTGGTTCGCATCATGATGTCGGAACGCCGCCTGATCGTGGAGCTGTTGGACCAATGCGAAAAAAGCGGAACTGAGCGCAAATTGCCGTTCTGGAAGGGGCAAATCCACCAGGTGATTCTGAATTTTTTCGAAAGCGCCCGAAAGGCGGGCGAGTTTGATCCTGAATTGAACCCGGAACTGATTGGGGAGATCTACATCGGCATACTCAGCCAGGTCAACCTGAGCCAGGTATTGGGCGATTGGGGCGAGGATGAATACATGAATGCAGTGAAAACCGGCGTCCACATCTTCTGCTATGGTTTGATCGAGAAACGGCCGCGTGATTCCGACATTCGCGAAATGGATTCGAATAAAGGCAATTGAGGAGGAGGATATGAGAAAACGGTTATGGGTGTTGATCCTGCTGGCGATTCTTGCCGGTCCGGTCAGTGCCGGCGACGACATGGTGGAATTGACATTGGACCAGGCCCTCAAAATGGCCCTGGAAAACAATAGCGCTTATGAAATCCAGCGTCAGCAGGTACGCATGGCCAAATTCCGCCTGCGCCAGAGTATGGGTTTTCTTCCCAGCGTTTCGCTTTCCGGAGCCAAGAACCTTGACGAGAAACTGATGGTGCTGGAAATGCCGGCCATGATTCCCGGCGGTGATCCCACGGAAGTTACGCTGGACTTTACCATGGACTATGAGTTTACCTTCCAGATCGTGCAGCCGGTTTTCACCGGGGGAAAGATCTGGAACGCCTTTCGCAACGCCCGTCTGGACGTGGAATTGTCCAAAGAGAAAGCCGCGGCCGGGAAAGACGAACTGGTGCTGAATGTCACCAAAACCTTTCATAACCTGCTGGTACTCAGCGAGTTGGAAAAAGCCCACCGGGAAGCGCGTGAACTGGCGGAACGGAACCTGAAAAATGTCGCTGTGCGTAATGAACTCGGCATGGTGCCGCGTTATGATCTGTTGCGCGCGCAATTGAACCTGCGTTCCACCGAACCGGACCTGCTCAATGTACGCAAGTTGATCCGTATTACGCGTGAAAACCTGCGTCATGCCGTGGGACTGCCCCCCGGGACCGAAGTGCGTGCGAGCGGAGAGCTGGATTATCGCAAACTCAACTTGGATATGACGGAGCTGGTTCGGGAAGCTCTGGAGAACCGTACGGAGATCCGTCAGTTGGAGCTGGAACGGCGCAAGGCCGCCAACATGTTGAAAATGGCCTATGCCGCCTTTCTGCCGGACATGTCGATCGTGGCCCAGTACAATTATCGATCCAACGCGTTTCGCTTTACAGAAGGAAACTGGAACGATTACTACACCATCAACCTTTCGGTCAGCCTGCCGATCTTTACCGGTTTGAAACGCAGCGGCCAGGTGGGGGAATTGCGGGTGTTGAACAAAAGCCTGCGTTTGCAGGCCGAGCAATTGGATGAAGCCACAAGAATTCAGATTCAGAACCTCTGCCTGACAATGGAACAGGAATACCAGAACATCCTCAGCGCCGAAAAGAACGTGGAAACCGCTACGGAGGGTGTTCGCATCGCTGAATTGAACTACGAAGAAGGAATGATCACGATACTGGAGTTGAACGCGTCCTATAACAGCCTGACCCAGGCCAAGGTCGCCCGTTTGCAGGCGATATACAACTACACTGTCGCGGCAACGGAATTAGAGAAATTGACGGGAACCCGTCTCAACGGAGGAGAGCAATGAAAAAAGTCACCATATTGGCCCTGGTAGCCTCGCTTCTGGCCGCGGCTTGCGGCAATGGCCAGAAGCCGGAAACAAACCAGGAAAAACTGGCCGTCAACGTTGTCGCGGAACCGGTTAAGCGCGGCGTTTTGACCCGTGTATTGAAATATACCGGTACGGTGATGCCGTGGAAACAGGCTGGTATTATTCCGGATGTGGCCGGGCGCGTGGATCGAATTTTGGTCAAGGAAGGGGAAACCGTACGCCGGGGGCAGCTTCTGGCTGAACTGGACACCACCACGCTGAAACTGCAGCAGAACCAGGCCGCGGCTGCCGTGGCCGTGGCCGATGCCGCGCTCAAGGACGCCCGCGTGAATGCGGAACGCATGCGCAAGTTGCATGAACGCAACGCCGTTTCCAATATGCAGCTGGAAAAAGCCGAACTGGCGTTGGAATCCGCTCTGACCCAGAAGAAGAGTGCGGACGCCAACCTGGACCTGGTGCGGCACCACCTGAATTCGGCGCGCATGAGCGCCCCGTTTGACGGCATCATCACCGCTCGTCACCTGGATGAGGGCGACATGATCAATCCCCAGATGGGTGGAGGTCCCGGTGTACTGACACTGATGGATCTGAGCCGCATCAAGGTGCGCCTGGATGTGGCCGCGGAAGATATCGAAAGAATTTCGGAGGGCATGCCCTGCCGGGTTTCGGTCAGCACCTACCGGCAGAAAGAGTTTGCCGGCAGCGTGTACAGTAAAACCCTGGCCGCGGACGTGGCATCCAAAACTTTTCAGGTGGAAGTCCGGGTAGACAACCCGGACCTCGCGATCAAGGCCGGCGTGTTTGCCGATGTCGCCATTGAAATTGAAAAAGATGAAAACGTTTTGATGCTGCCCCTGTCCGCATTGATCGGAGAAGACCGCGTGGTGGTTTATGACAACGGTCACGCCCGCTTGACGCGGATTGAGGTGGGGCCGAAAAACGAGACCCATTTTGAGGTGGTCAACGGTCTGGAAGAGGGTGTCGCGGTTGTGGTCGAAGGGAATTATGATTTGATTGACGGCGCCCCGATCCGCATTGAAGGGGAGCAGCAATGAAAATCGTTGAATTTTCTCTGCGCCACCGGGTTACGGTCACCATGGTGGTGGCGGTTATCCTGATTTTCGGCGTGATCGCTTTTGAAGGCCTGGGACTGGATATGCTGCCGGATATTGACAGTCCGTATGTGTCCGTGGTTACTTCCTATTCCGGTGTATCTTCCGAAGACATTGAGGAGAGCATTACCCGGCCGTTGGAGCAATGGATCGCCACGGTCAGCAATGTCAAGCAGTTGAACTCGATATCCCAGGAAGGGATGTCCACGATCATGGTGGAATTCGAATCCGGGACCAACCTTGATTTCGCCGCCCAGGACATCCGTGATCGCATCGGCCAGTTTGAGCAATACCTGCCCACGGGCGCCAATCAGCCCATGGTGGTCAAATTCAACTTCGCCGATATGCCCATCATGATGTATGGGGTCACCGGCGGGAAACGTGACCTGATTGACCTGAAAGACTACCTTGACGACGAAGTGGCCACGCGCCTGGAAAGACTGGAGGGAGTGGCCTCCGTAGTGGTATTTTCTTCCGAGGAGATGGAAGTACTGGTCAACGTGGACAAGGGCAAACTGGAGTCGCGGGGATTGTCCATCACGCAGGTTGTCGGCGCCATCCAGGCATCCAACATCAACCTGCCCTCAGGATACATCGACGAGCGGCACAGTGAATTTCTCATCCGTACCATGGGCGAATTCAAGCAGGTGAATGAAATCGCCGGCGTGGTAGTGGGAGCCGGTCGGCGTGGGGAACCGGTTTTCCTGCGCGATATCGCCACGGTGGAGGAAACGCACAAAGAGGTGCGCAACCTGGTCCGTGTACTGGGACGCAAAGGCGTTCATGTCATTGTAACCAAGAGTTCGGGTGCCAACACCGTACTCGTGGCCCGCCGTGTCAAGGAGACCCTTGAGGAAATCAAGCCCACCCTGGATCCGGACCTGACCATTTCCGTGGGCATGGATTTTTCCGACATCATTGAACGCATGGTCAGTACATCCTCAAGTACGGTCGTGGTGGGCGGCATCCTGGCCATGTTGCTGATCTTTTTCTTTCTGCGCAACCTGCGCCCCACAATCGCCATCGGTGTCGCCATTCCCCTTTCGATCATTGTTACTTTTATCGCCCTGTACCTGTCGGGATTCACTTTGAACCTGATCACCCTCGGAGGACTGGCGGTCGGGGTGGGTATGCTGGTGGACAACGCGGTCGTGGTGATCGAGAACATCTTCCGCCACATCGAATTGGGCAAATCGCCACTGGAATCGGCCCGCATCGGCACCTCGGAAGTGGGCACGGCCATCATCGCGTCCACTTTGACCACGATCGCGGTGTTTTTCCCCATGGGCCTGTCTTCAGGCATGTCGGGCGAAATGTCGCGCGAACTGGCCGTGGCCGTTTCGTTCTCGTTGCTGGCCTCTCTTTTCGTGGCCCTGACCATTATCCCCCTGCTTGCTTCCTGGTTGTTCAAAACCCGGAAAGAAGCCGGGAAAGGAGCACTTGATCTGGGCCGCAAGCGTTTTTCGAAAGCCAGGGAATGGTACCGGGTACGCCTGAGCTGGGCGATGATGCATCGGCGCCTGGTGGTTGCTTCCGTGGTGGTTGTGTTTGTGTTGTCGATCGTACTGGCAGCGAACCTGGGCGGTGAGTTCATGCCCCAGAGCGACCAGAACATGATCCTGCTGAAGTTGTCCATGCCCGTGGGCACCAACCTTGCGGAAACCGACCGCGTGATCCGCTACGCGGAATCACGGGCCATCAAGGATCCCAATGTCATTTCCACCATGGTCCAGGTCGGCGCCGATGAAAACGAGGGTGGGGGCGCATCGGCCATGAGTGCCGCCGGTTCCCACGAAGCGATCCTTTTCGCCTACCTGAAAACCAGCAGCCAGCGGGATGTATCCGACCAGCAGATCCTGGAGCAATGGCGGCGCCATTTACCCCAAATGCAGTCCGGGCGGGTGCAGTCGATCAACATGGGCTCCTCGATGATGGGGACTTCAACCAGTCCGATTGAGTTCGCTTTTTTCGGGCGTGACCTGGAAACCCTGGATGCCGTCGCCCACCGGGTGGCCGGCGCCATCAAGGACATTGAAGGCATCCGCGATGTGCAGACATCCATGGAAGAGCGCAAACCGGAAATCCGCCTGATGCTGCGCAAAGAAGAGTTGTCGCGCCTGGGCCTGACGCCGTATGATGTTTCCAGCCAGGTGCGCGCCATGACCATCGGTACGGTGGCCAGCCGCATGCATTTCAAGGGTGAGGAACGGGATATCCGCGTGCGCCTGCGTGAGGATGATCGCGCTTCGCTGAACCAGCTGCGTCAGCTTCCCATCGTTACGGCCAGGGGCGACAAAGTATACCTCGCCCAAATCGCGGATTTTGTGCGTTCGACCGGTCCTGTGCGCATTACGCGCGAGAACCAGGTGCGCAAGGTCAGCGTCACCGCCAATTATTTCGATCGGGACCTGACACGCATCATCAAGGACATCATGGCGGCTTCCGGCCCGATCCTGAACAGCCTGCCCGAAGGATACTTCTCGGAGATGGGCGGGCAGTTCAAGGACATGCAGGAGGCGTTTTCCACCATGCTGCTGGCATTGCTGCTGGCCGTGGTGCTGGTTTACGCGGTCATGGCTTCCCAGTTCGAGAGCTTCAAATACCCCTTTATCATCATGTTCACCATTCCCCTGGCATTTATCGGCACCGCCGTGCTGTTGGCGCTTACGGGTAAAAACGTCAACCTGCCGTCCATCATGGGGTTTGTCATGCTGGGCGGGATCGTAGTCAACAACGGCATCGTGATGGTGGATTACATCAACCAGTTGATTCGAGAAGGGAGAAATACACTGGAGTCGGTCCTGGAAGGCGCGGTGGTTCGCCTGCGTCCGATCCTGATCACCGCCCTGTCAACCATCCTGGGAATGTTGCCCATGGCGGTTTCGACCAGCGAAGGTTCGGCCATGAGATCACCCATGGCGATCGCACTGATCGGCGGCCTGCTGGCATCCACCCTGCTCACCTTGTTCGTGGTTCCCATCCTGTACACCTACTTCTCACGCGTACCCAAAGCGGAAATCAACGCGCTGAAAGGCTGAGTTGAATCAGCATCATACCCGGGCCGGGGTTGGACCCCGGCCCGGGAGGTTTCCCGGCGTCATGCGAAATCTGTTCGGTGATGAGAAAATTTAATCGAAGGATCCGGCTCATGTGGCCGCGGCTTGACTTTCCGGTGACTTTGAGACAGAATAGCAAACCGATTACTCTTGTGCATGCAGATTGAATTTTCACACGTCGATTGCAAATGGAGGAAAAAATGATTCTGGCATTCCCAACCCTGGGCAACGCAGGCCTGGATGAAGATTTGAGCCCGCATTTCGGGCGTGGAGATACGTTTACTCTTTATAACATGGACAGCGGTGAAGTGGAGGCGATCGCCAATACCAGCCGCCACAGGGGCGGACAGGGAGAAGCTCCCGAATTGCTGGCGCAGCATGGCGTGAAAGCGTTGATCTGCGTGGACCTGGGCAGAAGGGCCGTCAGCTTGTTCTGCGACCTGGGCATCAAGGTGTACAGCGGCGCCGCAGGCAAGGTAAAAGATGCGCTCGAGCAGTACAAACAGGGGAGGCTTCGCGAAACATCTCCCGATGACGCCTGTACCCAGGGCAAACACTTTCACGACTGATCCACCCTGTCCGGTTCCCAGCTTCGACCAGGCATTGACAGAATGGTGAGGACGGCCTAAAATATCGTCTAACATGAAACGTTTTTTCAGAAGCGTTCTTGTCGAATCCATTCTGATTGCGGCCATCAGCCTGGGCGTGGCCATGGCCGCAAACGCCGTACGCCGGGACGGACTGCCACTGGCCCGGAGTTATCAACCACGGGATGAACTGACGGAACAGGCATTCACCCGGGTTTCCCGGGTCGACCTGGAAACCCTGAAGGCATTGATTCAAGCGGAAATGGTGGTTGTCCTGGACATTCGGGATAAGAAATCGTTCCGGTCGGGTCACATCCCGGGAGCGAAAAACCTTCCTCTCGACCGTGAAGAGTCCGCGATTGTATCCTTGCTCGAGGAATCGGAAGCCGGACGGACGATTGTAATCTGTTGCAGTGATCCCGCCTGCCTGGATGCGGCTTCCCTGGCTGCGCGTCTGCTGCAGAGAGAGGCTTATGACCTGATGATCTTTCCGGGAGGGATCAAGGCCTGGAAAGCGGACGGCATGCCTCTGGAAACGGGTGGTGGAGGCTTCTGATGCATTCCGGCGCATGGAAATGGATCGTTCCGGCTTGTCGTTTGATCCTGGGTGGAGTCTTTATTTATGCCAGCATTGACAAGATCGCCCATCCCGACGCTTTTGCCGATATTTTATATAATTATCATCTGGTTCCCGCGTGGGGGATCCATTTTCTGGCCGCCTGGCTGCCCGTGCTGGAATTGCTGGCGGGTATCTGCCTGATCAGCGGCATCTTGTTACGCGGTGCAGCGACGATATCGGGCGGGTTGTTGATCGTGTTTATCGTCGCGCTGGGAATCAACCTGTTCCGGGGCTACAATATCGATTGCGGCTGTTTCACCACCGGCGCGGGTACCCATGAGGGCGGTATGATCGCTTTGATCCTGCGCGATATCCTCCTGCTCGCTCCGGCGGTTTTGATCCTGCTTCACGAGTATCGGTACCCCCGCCCAAGAGAGAGTTGACTTTCCGCGTTTACCTTTGCGGCGGATTGTGATACAATCCCTCTGGAATTCCGTATTCGTCAATCCCCCCAGTCGGAACACAACACGCCCGATTCCAATCCCAGGGAGAGCGTAGTCCGGGGTTCTTTGCAAGCAGGAGATATTGACTCATGGATACAACCAGGATTCAGAAAATTCGCAATATCGGAATTGTCGCCCACATCGACGCCGGCAAAACCACGACCACGGAGCGCATCCTTTTCTTTACCGGGCGCACGCGCAGGATCGGAGAAGTGCATGACGGCCAGGCGGTGATGGATTTCATGAAGCAGGAGCAGGAGCGCGGCATCACCATTTCCTCAGCCGCGATCACGACTTTCTGGAACGACCATACCATCAATATCATCGATACTCCGGGGCACATCGATTTCACCCTGGAAGTGGAGCGTTCCCTGCGGGTGCTGGATGGGATCGTCATGGTGTTCTGTGGAGTGGGGGGGGTGGAGCCGCAGAGCGAAACCGTATGGCATCAGGCCGACCGCTACAAGGTTCCCCGCATCGCTTTTGTCAACAAGATGGATCGACAGGGCGCGGACCTGTTTCAGACCGTGGAAATGATGAACGAAATGCTGGGAGCCAACGCCATCCCCTTTCAATTGCCCCTGGGCAGCGAAAACGATTTTTATGGAATCGTTGACCTGGTGACCCTGAAAGCCCACGCGTATTCAGAGTTGGAACGCAAGGAAATCGAGATCCCCGCCGCCCAGCGGGAAACCGTCGCGCGCATGCGGGAGCAACTGATCGAAAAACTGGCCGACTTCAGTGACTCGCTGATGGAAAAGTTTCTCAACGAGGAAGAGGTAAGTGCGGATGATATCCGCGCAGCAGCCAGGCACGCGGTGTTGAACCTGCTGGTTACTCCGGTCTTTTGCGGCTCATCCTTCAAAAACAAGGGGGTCCAGTTGTTGCTGGACGCAGTTGTCGACTATCTGCCCTCTCCCATTGACCGCGGTATCGTTGTCGGCCACGATCCGGCGGACATGCAGAAGACATTGAGTCGCAAGCCCGCGTCTAACCGGCCGTTTTCTGCACTGGCCTTCAAGATCATCAACGACAACTTTGTGGGACAACAGACGTTTATCCGCGTCTATTCCGGTGAATTGAAAGCCGGCTCCTATGTGTACAATTCCACCACGGCCAAGCGTGAACGGGTCGGTCGCATCATGCGCATTCACGCCAGCAAGCGTGAAGAGATCGATTCGCTGCAAGCCGGATCCATCGGCGCACTCATCGGCATGAAGTCCACCATGACCGGAAACACCCTTTGCGATGAAGAGAATCCCATCCTGCTGGAATCGATTCACACCCCGGACACGGTGCTGGACATGAAAATCGATCCGGTCACGCAGAAAGATCGGGATCGCATGGCCGTGGCCCTGAACAAGATGTCGATGGAGGATCCTTCTTTCCGGATACGTTTTGATGATGAAACCGGTGAAACCGTGGTGTCCGGCATGGGTGAACTCCACCTGGAAGTGATCGTGGATCGCTTGCGTACGGAACACAAGGTCGATGTAGAGGTGGGTGAGCCGGCGGTGGCGTTCCGTGAAACCATCACACGCGAAGTTTCCCACGTGCACAAGTACAAGAAACAGACCGGTGGACACGGACAGTACGCCCATGTCGAATTCCGCCTGGAACCCAAGGAAGACGGCGGCCTGGAATTCGTGGATCATGTCAAGGGCGGCAACATTCCGCGGGAGTATATCCCTGCGGTGGAGCGCGCCTTTGTCGACACACTGGCCAAGGGACTTCTGGCCGGATATCCCATGGTGAATGTGCGTTTCGTGCTGACCGACGGGTCCTATCACGCGGTGGATTCCAGTGAAATGGCTTTCCGGGCCTGTACGCAGCAGGCGTTGAAAGAGGTTGTGCGCAAGGCCGGTGCCCAATTGCTGGAGCCGATCATGAAGATCGAAATCAACACGCCGGACGAATTCATGGGTGATATTATCGGCGATATCAACCGCCGTCGCGGGCGGATCGAGAACATGCGTCGTTATCGCAAGGGTTCCCAGAAACTGGCGGGGAAGGTTCCGCTGATGGAGATGTTTGGTTACGCATCGGTGTTGCGCACCTTGTCGAGCGGGCGTGCCAACTATTCGATGGAGTTTTTGAACTACAGTCCGTTGCCGCGTTCCATTGAGGAAAAGGTTCTGGAAGAGAAACGCGCCCGCAATCGTTAATGATAAGCGGCCAGGCGCGGATTTTTCACCCGTCCTTATAATGAGACGACAGGAAAAACGCGTTGTCAGAAAGGCCGGAGATCATTTTGGATGAATGCGGCCGTGCAACAATACTGATACAATCCGGACCGGGTTGGAGCGGCGGAGCTTGGGATCGACACCCGTCAGCATGATCGACAGCGAACACGCACTTGCTTTGGCGCCGGGCAAACTATCCATGCTGGTTACCGACCTGGACGGGACCCTGTTGCCGCATGGCCGTGGCTTCAACGACCGCGACCTCCGGGTCCTGAAGGAACTGGGGCAAAAGGGGATCCGGAGGGTCATTGCCACCGGCAGGAACCTGCTTTCCGTCCACCAGGCGCTTGCGCCTGATTTCCCGGTGGATCATGTTGTGTTTTCGTCCGGAGCGGGAATCCTGGACTGGCGTGAACAGCGCTTGATCTTCCACGCCGGCATGGACGCAGCAAAAGCCGCCAACGTTTCACATGTACTGGATCAACGGCGTTGGAATCACATGATCCATCGACGCGTACCCCACAATCACTGGTTCTGGTACCGCGGCTTCACCCGGGAGGCGAGCGATTTCTTTCAACGCTTGCGGCGTTATCGCGGATATGCGCGCATCCGGCCGCAGGCGGCGGGTGGAATCGACGTGTCGATTTCACAGTTCGTGGTGATTATTCCGCCCCTGGAAAGACGCCTGCTGCGGTTGCGCTGTGTCCTGGGCGGGCGCTGCCAACTGATTCGCGCCACCTCTCCGCTGGATCAGCAATCAATGTGGATCGAAATCATGCCCGCGGGGGTTTCCAAGGCAACCGCGGTGATCGAATTATGCCGTCGCATGGGAATCCCGCTTGCCGCCACGGTGGGATTGGGAAATGATTACAATGACCTGGACATGTTGCGATGTGTGGGTTATGCAGCGGTGACCGCGGACGCACCCGGGTTCATGAGAAGGGAGTTCTCCGTGGTGCGTTCCGGCAAGAAAGGAATCCTGGGCGCTTTTTTACACCGGATCGGCGGATGGGAGAGATCCGCGCAGGCTCAATGAATCAGGGAGTCGGGCAATCCCCACGCGCTCAGGTGGTTGCGGATATGAACAATGGTCCGCTCATGCAATACAGCCTGACTGAGTGAGGGATCCAGCGGTTCAGAGAAGGCCATGAAGATGGTGCGCTCCGGGCGCAGGCGCCCCAGGGGCCGGATGGGGAAGCCGTTATCCCAGAAATCGGTTTTCAGCGCCAGCGGGATCAGCGGGACTTTGGCACCGGCAGCCAGTTTTACTCCCAGGGTGTTGAACCGGCGAGCGTCAAACCCCCTGGAGCGGGTACCCTGGGGGAAGAGCACAACCGAGATGCCGTCACCCAGACGTTGTCTGCCGTGTCGCAATACCGCGATCAGGTCGTTGCGCGGGTTTTGGCGCGTCACCACGACCGGGTTCCGGGAACGCATGACGGGACCGAAGACCGGACCTTTGACCAGACTCTCCTTAACCACGAAGGTCACCGGGTTGAACAGGTGGATAAATCCCGGCAAGGTAACGGTTTCCAGTGTGCTCATGTGATTCGAAACAAACACGGCCGGACCGGACATCGCGCGCAGATAATTCAATCCGGTTACATGGAAGCGGCCGCCGCAGTGTTCAATGCGTCGGATCACTTCCAATGAGCGCTCGGGGAAATAGTCGGCGTCGGCAATGCCGCGGCGCGCATCCCGGTTGTAGCGGAAAATCAGGCGCATGAACCAGGGATAGAAACACAAACTCGGGAAAAGGGGTGGGGAAGAATCGGGACTGAAATACGAATCCATTTGCCTGAACGGGTTTTCCATGAATAACTCGGTTTTGATTATACCGGCTAAACCCGGGAGGCGCAATCCACATCCGCAGCCGACTGGCTGCGAACGCTCACCGGCATGAAAGCAAAAGCGCAAGCCGGGCGGGTGCGACTATTGCATTTGACGGATTTTCCGGTTACAATGCGGTTTTACGGAGAGGTGTCCGAGTGGTTTAAGGAGCACGCTTGGAAAGCGTGTGTGCTGGAGACGGTACCGTGGGTTCGAATCCCACCCTCTCCGTTGCGCTCTTTGTCATTCTTGAGATCCAGGAACCCGGCGGTGCGGGTCCTTGAACCGTGTCAGGCCCGAAAGGGAGCATCACTAAGGGGAATCCCGCATGCGATCGGGACCTCCTGGATCTCTTTTTAAATCCCCTGGATAAGGAACGGGAACGACGCAGAGAGATGCCGGTAAAAATGATGGATAAATCGTGAGCGGGAATGTATCTGGCACTGGCTAGGAAATACCGCCCCCAACGTTTCAGCGACCTGATTGGTCAGCCCCACGTTGTCAAGACGCTGCAGAATGCGCTGGAGATGGACAAATTGTACCCGGCGTTGATCTTTTCCGGGATGAAGGGCGTCGGCAAGACTTCCACGGCCCGGATCCTGGCCAAAGCGCTGAATTGCGAGAAAGGTCCGGCCATAGAACCCTGCAATGAATGCCGCTTCTGCAAGGAAATCACCGCAGATCAATCCCCGGATTACATTGAAATCGACGGTGCTTCCAACAACGGCGTGGAAGAGGTGCGGCGTTTGCGTGAAACGGTGAAATACAAACCCATGCAGAACCGCTACCGCGTGGTCGTAATCGATGAAGTCCACATGCTGTCCAATTCCGCCTGGAACGCCCTGCTGAAAACCATTGAAGAGCCTCCGGAGCACACCTATTTTATTATGGCGACCACGGATTTTCACAAGATCCCCGCCACCATTGTCTCCCGTTGTCAGCACCTGGAGTTCCGCCGTATTCCATTTGAAGTGATCGCCCGCTTGTTGCACGATATATGCAAACGCGAGAACGTGGAAATTTCCGATTATGCCGTCTTTCTGATCGCGCGCTCGTCTGAAGGCAGCCTGCGCGACGCCAAGAAAGTGCTGGACCAGGCGATCGCGCTGTCCAGTGGAAACGTACGTGACGAGGACGTGGTCGACATCCTTGGCGTCATCGAAGAAGAACTGTTCATCCGGGTAACGGAAGCGGTATTGCAACGTCGGCGCAAAGATATCATCATGTCCGTTCAGGAATTGGTCGAACGGGGCGCTGATCTGCGCTTTTTTTATGCCGAATACCTGAAGTTTCTCCGGGACCTGATCGTGGTTCACAGCCTGAAGGACCCAGGCAGCCTGCATAACCTGAACCCGGAGAACCTGGAGCGGATCCGGCAAATGCTCGCCTCGGTGCGGGAAGAGGAATTACTGCGGTATTTTCACGCGGCCAAGGAAATGGAAATGACCGTCAGGCACACGGAAAATCCGCGCATTATTCTGGAATACCTGTTTTTGAAACTCTCCTATTTCCCGGACCTGGTGAGCATCGAAGACGTCCTGCGTACCATGAATCCACGCGAATCGCTGGCCGAAGATCATTCCCATACCGCTGGAATTGATCCGGAGCGACCGGTTCCGGACCGGAGACCCGTTTCGGAAAATTCAACGTCATCTCAGGCGCAGGCATTCGAAATCAGCGCGGACACGATTCGTTCCTGGTGGCTGGAAGACCTGGAACAGGAGAACCCACGCCTGGCTTCGCATATCCGCGCCGCCTCTGTGGAATATGACGGCAAGCGCGTGCGCGTGGTGGTGGATGGCGGCAACGGGCATGTGAAATCCGTTCTGGACGAACACGCGAATTTGCTGGCCCGATCACTTGCCAAAAGATATCGCCACAGCCTTCCCATTCAGGTGGATGTGGGCCGAGATACGCGGGCGGAAATGGAAAAGGAATTACGGGATGATCGCAATATCAAAAACCTCGCGGATCAGATTCGCGCCCAATTGATTACGGTCGACAAAGTACAAGGAGGAAAAGATGGCCAAGATGCCGAATATCAACCAGATGATACAGATGGCCCAGAACATGGCTCGTGAGGTGCAGGAAAAGAAAGACGCGCTGGACGTTGAAGGCAACGCCGGGGGCGGCATGGTGCAGGTGCACATGAACGGCCATAAAACCATCACTTCCCTGATTATTTCGCCGGAAGTGGTGGATGCGGAAGATGTGGAAATGCTCCAGGACCTGGTGATCGCCGCCGTCAACGATGCCCAGGCCAAAGTGGACAGCGAAATGCAGAATCAGATGGGCGGCATGGGCATACCCGGTTTTCCCGGCGGCCTGCCTTTCTAGGAAAGCGGATACTGCGGATGAACGGATTCTCTCCAGCGCTTGAACGTTTGCTCACGGAGCTGAGCCGTCTGCCGGGCATCGGGCGAAAATCTGCCCAGCGAATCGGTTTTTATCTATTGAAAGCGGATCCGGAGCGATCGGAGGAATTGGCCCGGGTGATCCTGGAGGCGCGGCGCAGCGTACGTTTCTGCGATCAATGCCGCACCCTGACCACGGAAACAACCTGTGAAATCTGCCGTGACGACAATCGGGACCGCAGCCTGATCTGCGTAGTGGAAGAGCCGTTCAACATTATCGCGATCGAAAAAACCCGTCTTTACCACGGTCTGTATTATGTGCTGCACGGCAACCTGTCTCCGGTGAACGGAATCGGTCCGGATGAATTGCACATTCCCGATCTGTTGCGCCGCGTGGCGGACGGTCAGGTCCGCGAGGTGATCCTGGCAACCAGCCCCACCACGGAAGGCAATGCCACGGCGCATTTTATCAGTGACCAGTTAAGGAACAGGGGATTGCGCGTGACGCGCATTGCTCTGGGGTTGCCGGTCGGCGCGGATATGGATTACGTGGACGCGTTGACAATCGCACGTTCGATCGAGGGACGAAGGGATGTGGATTGATAAGGTTGACAAGCGAATAAAGGCGTTTCATAATAGTTAAACCATGCAGGAAAACTTCGTTATTTACAATGAAGAATATGTGTTGATCAAGAAGATTCTTGATGAGCTCAAACACAATTCAGGCGCTGAGATTGTTTTCATTACCGACTCCGAGGGACATTGCATCGCGTCGACAGGCGATCTGGATGATTCCTACCTGAATTCCATTTCTTCGCTGATCGCCGGAAGCATTTCGGCCGTGAACAGTATCGCGCAGATGCTGGAGATCGACAAGTTCACCAGTGTACTGACCGAATCCGATTCCAAGAGCCTCTATGTATCGCTCATCAATGAACGCACGATGTTGATCACCATTTTTCGCAAGGAATCCAACCTGGGTCTGGTTCGCTTCCGGGTGAAGAACGCCACTTCAGAGCTGGCCGGCGTGTTTACAACCATTAACGAGAAACTTCAGTCCAATGTGTTCAAAGACGACATATCTCCTTTTGAGGGAGTGACGGACGAAGATATTGATGAGATTTTTGGAGACTGAAATTGTCGTTCTTAAACTACTCCACCCGCGAGATCAACTTCAAGATCGTTTATTACGGACCGGGACTCAGTGGAAAAACCACCAATATCAAATACATCTACGAAAAGATCAAGAGCGAGAACAAGGGCAAGCTGGTCAGCCTGGCAACCGAAACCGAGCGAACCCTGTTTTTCGATTTTTTCCCCCTGGACCTGGGACAGATCAAGGGCTATAAAGTCAAGTTTCATCTCTATACCGTACCCGGACAGATCTATTACAGCAGTTCGCGCAAGTTGATCCTGAAAGGCGTCGATGGATTGGTATTCGTGGCAGATTCCCAGCGAGAGCGTTTCGAGGCCAACATTGAAAGCCTGGAAGACATGCTGGAAAACCTGCGGGAATACAAGCTGAATTTTGATGAGATGCCGTATGTTCTGCAGTTGAACAAACGCGACCTGCCGAACATCACTCCAGCGGATGAACTGATTTCGGTGTTGCGCAAAAAGAACGAACCCGTGATGGAAGCCATCGCAACCAGCGGAGAAGGGGTAATCGACACCCTGAAACAGATTTCCCGACTGGTCATGATCGATGTAAAGAGGAAACTGCAATGAGCGGAATGACTGTCATTGAAAAGATTTTTTCCCGGCATACCCAGGAAGAAGTGGCGCCGGGTCGGATTGTGTGGATCGACCTGGACGTGATTTCCGCGCGGGATTTTGCCGGTCCCAACGTGGTCAAGAACTATCGCAAGTACTATGGAGACACTCCGGTCGTGGATCGTGAACGCGTGCTTTTCACTTTTGACCTGACCGTTCCGCCCAAAACCATCCAGTACGCGAACAACCAGCAGATTTGCCGCGAATTCGCACGCGAACAGGGAATCCGCGTGTTTGACGTGGACCGCGGCATCGGTACGCACACGATGATGGAGGAGGGAATTGCGCTTCCCGGAACCATAGTGGTTGGAACGGACAGCCATATGAACATCCTCGGAGCCGTGAACTGCTTCGGTCAGGGGATGGGGGATGTGGACATCGCCTTCGGGTTTCGTCGCGGCCGTACCTGGTTCGAAGTGCCGCGCACCAAACTGGTCCGCGTTACCGGAAAACCGGGGGTGCCTGTCAGCGGTAAGGATCTGGCCTTATGGATGCTGGGGGAATTAAAAACCGATCGCGTATTGGGTTGTGCCGTAGAATTCAAAGGCGATGCGGTTGAAAACCTTGACCTGGCCGGTCGGATCACCTTCCTGAGCATGATCACGGAAATGGGCGGTATTGTCGGATTCATCCCCTTCAATGCCCGGACCGCCGACCAGATCCGTCAAATGAACGGCCTGGGGACTTGTCCCGAAGAGGTACGTGCTGACGCGGATGCCCGATATGACGAAGAGATCACAATTGATGTCTCCGCGATCGAACCCATGGTGGCGGCGCCGCCGGTTCCTCACAATGTGCACAGGGTCTCTGAACTGAGCGATGTTCACGTGGATTTCGGTTTTATCGGATCCTGCACCAACGGTCGCCTGGAAGATATCGAAGCGGCATGGAAAATTCTCAAGGGCCGCAAGATCGCGCCGGGAACCCGGCTGGCCATTATGCCCACCACGCAACGGGTCTACATCGAAGCCATGGAACGGGGGATGCTGAGCGATCTGGCCCATGCCGGAGCGATTATTTCCAATCCCGGATGCGGTGGTTGTGCTCAGGGCCATATCGGCATGACCGGGCGCAATGAGGTGATGCTTTCCACCGGGAATCGCAATTTCCCCGGAAAACAGGGCGATGGCTTCAATTACCTGACTTCTCCTGAAGTCGTCGCCTGGTCGGTTCTGAGCGGCCGCTTAACCGCCAAGGAGGGTTGACCCATGTCTGAGAATCAGTTCAGTGGCCGTCTGATCCTGTTGACCGCTGCGGATGGACGCCTGATAGCGGATATCGATACGGATCAGATTTTTCACAACCAGTATCTGCATATCACCGAGATAAATGAAATGGGACGCTACGCCCTGGGTAATCTCGAAGGGTGGAAGGATTTTCCCCAGCTGGCGCGGCAGGGAGATGTGGTGGTAGCCGGGCCGAATTTCGGAGCCGGTTCATCCCGTCAGCACGCCGTGGATTGTTTCCGCGCTTTGGGCGTTCGCCTGATCATCGCTGAATCGTTCGGGGCGATTTACAAACGCAACGCCATCAATTCCGGCATGCCGATCATTGAGTTTCCTCAGGCCGGCGAGATGGCGCTCAAGGGGAAATGGCTACACCTGGCTCCCGTAGACGTGGACCTGGACTCAGGATTGATAAAGATGACCGATACGGCTGAGACATTCAGTTTGCCCTCACTTTCAAAGGTGCAGCGAGACATTATTGCCAAGGGCAGTCTGCTGAGTGTGTAACCGGCGCGAACTCTGCCTGGAAAGATCCCTGAGAAGCCGTGTTCGCAAGGCTTTTTTGGCGGCCAGTGTTGACTTTACGGGGGATATCATGTACATTTACAATCGTTATGAGGAGGATTGTTGATGAACAAGAATGAATTGGCGGCCGCGATGGTCAGCAAGACCGAATTCACCAAAAACGATGCTTCGGCCATTATAGACAGCTTGGTGGAAATCGTAATCGACCAGATGAAGCGGAAAGACGGGAAACTGACAATCGTTGGATTCGGTACATTCAAATCCACGCTGAAAAAACGCAAAAAGGGCAGGAATCCGCGTACCGGTGAAACCATCGAGATACCGGCGCGTCGGGTCGCTAAGTTCATTCCCGGCAAGAAGTTGAAGAGCCTGCTGGATTGAACGGCAACAGAGATTGCGGAACAGGCGCGTAGCTCAGTTCTGGTTAGAGTGCTACCTTGACACGGTAGAGGTCGGCGGTTCGAGCCCGCCCGCGCCTATTACCCCCTTTAGACACCCATGAAAGAGAAAAAAGAAAACCCGGTCCTGATGCGCGTGGATGGCGTCCTGAGTGATCTTGGCGCAGCCGCGGGAGCAACAGGCCGGTTGGAACCTGTGTACGCGGAGCATGCGGATGCCTTGCATGTGTTTCGCCATTCATGCGCCCATCTGCTCGCGCACGCGGTTGTTGAATTGTTCCCCGGCACCCAGTATGGCGTGGGACCGGCCATTGATACCGGTTTTTATTACGATTTCCTTACGAATAATCCGTTTACCCCGGAAGACCTTGAAAAAATTTGCCGCCGTATGGCCCACCTTGTCAAACAGAATCTCGCGATTCGCAGAGAGGTGCTGAGCAAGCAGGAAGCCCTGGATATCTTTACCCAGAGGGGCCAGTTGCTGAAAGTCGAATTGATTCATGAAAAGGTTGAAGGGGAAACGGTAACCGTTTACCGCCAGGGGGATTTCATTGATCTTTGCCGCGGGCCCCATTTGCCGTCAACCGGACTGCTGGCAAATTTCAAACTTCTTTCCGTCGCAGCCGCGTATTGGAAAGGGGATGAGTCCAGTCATTCCATGCAGCGTATTTACGGAGTGGTTTTTCCCACGCGCGAACAATTGGACAGCCATCTGCGCTTTTTGAGCGAAGCCAAGGCGCGGGATCACCGCAAACTGGGCAAGGACCTGGACCTGTTTTCCATTCAGAATGAGATCGGAGCCGGCCTGGTTCTCTGGCATCCCCGCGGAGGCGTGATTCGCAACGAAATTGAAAACTACTGGAGAGAAGAACACCTTCGCTGCGGATACGAACTACTGTACACGCCGCATATCGCGCGTGGGGAGTTGTGGGAAACCAGCGGACACAAGGGCTTTTACAGCGAAAACATGTTCACTCCGATTGAGTTCGACAATACCGAATACCAGCTCAAGCCCATGAACTGTCCCTTTCATCTGGTGATTTTCAAATCGCGGACACGGAGCTGGCGCGAACTGCCCCTGCGCTGGGCGGAACTCGGCACGGTGTATCGATATGAACGCAGCGGTGTCTTGCATGGGCTGTTGCGGGTGCGCGGCTTTACTCAGGACGATGCCCATATATTCTGCTCCCGTGACCAGATCCTGGACGAGGTCAAGGAATTGATCCGCTTCAGTCTGAATATTCTGAAAACATTCGGATTTACCGATCTTGATGTGTTTCTGTCAACCCGCCCGGAAAACTTTGTCGGAGAACCCGAAGAGTGGGAAATGGCAACAAATGCGCTGGAGCAGGCTTTGCGGGAATCCAACGTGGCGTTCACCGTGGATCCGGGAGAAGGCGTGTTCTACGGGCCCAAGATTGATATCAAGGTCAAGGATGTATTGAAACGTTCATGGCAATGCTCGACCATCCAGGTTGATTTCAACCTGCCGCGGCGGTTTGATTTGCGCTATACCAACGAGAGTGGTCAAATTGAAAGGCCGATCATGATCCATCGGGCCCTCCTGGGTTCACTGGAACGTTTTTTCGGCGTATTGATCGAGAACTACGGCGGCTATTTTCCGGTATGGCTGGCGCCTGTCCAGGCAATGGTGATTCCCATCAACGATCGCAATACCGCTTATGCCGGCCAGGTGCAGCAGGAAATGGTCCGTCGCGGGATCCGCGCGCGGCTGGAAAACCGCAGCGAAGGCATGGGGCGGAAAATCCGTGACGCGGAAATGGAAAAGATCCCATATATCCTGATTCTGGGTGACGAAGAAGAAAAACAGCAGAATGTGTCCCTGCGCATCCATCGCAGAGGAGACCAGGGCAAGATGGCGCTCGAAGAACTGATTCAATCGATTCATACAGCCATCAAGGAGAAAACGTTTGCGTAGAGGGTACAACACGAGAAGACCTGTTCAGAAAACCCGTCCACATCGCATCAACCGGGAGATTCGTGCCCAGGAGGTTCGACTGATCGACGAAGACAAGAGCCAGTTGGGAATCGTCCCGGCGCGTGAAGCTCTGGCCATCGCCGAGGAAAAAGGCCTCGACCTGGTGGAAATCTCCCCCAATGCCAATCCCCCGGTATGCCGATTACTTGATTATGGCAAGTATCTGTACAGCATTCAGAAAAAGGCCCACGAAGCCCAGAAACTGCAGAAAAAGATCTCGGTAAAAGAGATCAAATTCACTCCGGTGATCGGCGAACATGACATCGAAGTCAAGCTCAAGAAGATCAAGGAATTTCTGGAAGAGGGCAATAAGGTGAAGATCACGATATGGCTGCGCGGGCGTCAGAAACGCAAACCGGAGATGCTGCACACCATGACGGAAAAGATCCTTGAAATCATCCGGGAATTCGCAGAAATCGAATCGATGCCGAAAAAAGAACGTTTTTCCAATCACATATTGATCGGCAAAAAGAGAGGAGGAAAAGATGCCGAAACTAAAAACGCATAGAGGTGCCAAAAAGCGCTTCCGTTTCACCGGAAGCGGAAAAATACGCCGCAACCGCGCGTTTGCTTCGCATATACTCACCAAGAAAAGCGCCAAACGCAAACGCAACCTGAGAAAGTCCACCATAGTGGTGAAAGAGGAAGCCAAGCAGATGAAGAATCTTCTGCCCTATGGCTGAAGTGAGTTCGTTCTCTTCGAGTATTCGCATCATGGGGCAAGCTCAATGAAGAACAGATGGAGGATGAAATGCCCAGAGTAAAACGCGGAAATAAAAAGCTAAACCGCCGCAAGAAAATTTTGAAACTGGCCAGTGGATTCTTCGGTACCAAGAGCACCAATTACCGTACGGCTCGTGAAGCCGTCGAGCGGTCATTGCAATATGCTTACCGGGATCGCCGCAACCGCAAAAGAGATTTCCGGCGTCTGTGGAATGTGCGCATCAACGCCGCGGTTCGTCAATATGATTTGAATTACGCCACATTCATCCATGGCTTGGAGAAGGCGCAGATTCAATTGAACCGCAAGGTTTTGTCCAACCTGGCCGCCACTGAACCGGAAACATTCAAAGGTATCGTTGAAAAAGTCAAAACCTGCTTATGAGCCGGGAACTCAGTCATGAGATTGACGAACTGATTCAGGCTTTTCAAGAGAAGATCGCGCGGGTTCAATCTCAGCAGCAATATCGCGAGTTGAAGGAAAAATACTTCAGCCGTCGCAAAGGGATCTGCACCCTGCTCATGCAACGTCTGCGCGATGTTCCCGCTACAGAAAAAGCGGAAGCCGGGCGGCTCATCAATCGCTTCAAACAGACGGTATCCGATCACCTGGATGCGCTTTCAGCGCGTCTGAGCCGCACCACCGAACCGGAATCGGACTGGACATTGCCGCCGCAGCGTAGAGCTGTGGGTGCTCTGCACCTGATCGAGCGCACCCGTGCCGAGTTGGAAGGGATCTTTATTCAGATGGGGTACGAGGTGGCGGAAGGGCCTGAAATGGAGAGCGAATACAACAATTTCACCGCTCTGAACATTCCGGCCCATCATCCCGCCCGGGACGAGCAGGATACTTTTTTTATTCAGGGCTGGGAAGACGGCGTGTTGCGCACGCACACCTCACCGGTACAGATTCGCTACATGAAGGCGCATCAGCCGCCGTTCAAGGCCATATTCCCCGGGAAAGTGTTTCGTAAGGATGAACCGGATGCCACGCATACCCCGGTTTTTCATCAGATCGAGGGTTTGCTGGTTGACCGGGACGTGAAATTTTCCCACCTTCGCGGCACGCTGGAAGCGTTTATCCATGCGTTTTTCGGCGCGGATATCACGACCCGCTTCCGCCCTGGTTATTTTCCCTTCACCGAGCCGTCGGCGGAGATCGATATCAGTTGTTTCCTCTGCTTCGGCAACAACCCGGAGTGCCGGATCTGCAAGGGGACCGGCTGGCTGGAAATTCTCGGCTGCGGCATGGTGCATCCCAACGTGTTGCAGAACTGCGGAATTGATGCGGATGAGTTTTCCGGTTTTGCTTTTGGAATGGGAGTGGACCGGATCGCCTTGCTGCGACATGGCGTGCCCGATCTTCGCATGCTGTTCGAGAACGACCTGCGCTTTCTGCGCCAATTCGGATAAGAACCATGCGCATCGATCTGCGATTCCTGAAAGAATTCGTCAATATTGATCTGCCGTTGCGCGAAGTCAAAGAGTTGCTGGCATCACTGGGAATTGAGGTCGCGGAAGTTCATCAGGACCACGAATCCGTTTCTATGGACGTAGAGATTACGCCCAATCGTCCCGATTGGCTTTCCCATCTCGGCGTCGCCCGGGAAATCCATGCGCGTATGCCTTCGGTTCCGCTGATCATTCCCTATGGCGACGATGCCGATGTCGAGATGGGGGAGGAGGGGGAGGCGGTCGAAGTGAGGATTGAATCCGCAGCGGATTGTCGCAGGTACAGCGGATGCATTCTGCACCAGATCAAGCCGGAACCTTCTCCACCCGAGGTTTGCAGACTGCTGGAGTCGCTGGGCATGCGCCCCATCAACCAGGTTGTGGATGCCTCAAACATCGTCTTGATGGCGATCGGTCATCCGCTGCACATGTTTGACCTGGAGCGCCTGGAAGGCAGGCAGATCCGCGTGCGCCGGGCTTTGCCCGGTGAAGACCTGCGCCTGCTGGACGGTCGCGTCGCGCAATTATCCCCGGAAGACCTGGTCATCGCGGATGAAAACCGGCCGGTGGCCCTGGCGGGAGTCATGGGCGGAGCCGATTCCGGGATCAACGAAAACACCCGCAGTGTGTTTATCGAAAGCGCCTGGTTCGATCCCGTGCGTGTGCGCCTGACTGCGCGGAGGCTGGGGTTGCAGACCGAAGCTTCTTACCGGTTTGAAAGGGGCGCGGATATCAGCGCTACGCCGACAGCCCTGAGAATGGCGTTGAAGCTGATACGGAAATGGTCCGGCATGGACGTGATCGCCAGCGGTTTCCGCGATGAATATCCGGGAGCTTCACGGTTGAAACAGGTACGGATGCCGGCTGATTTTCCCAGCCGCTACACGGGCATCGATATCCAGCCTCAAGAAGCCGCCCGGATCCTTGAGCGCCTGGGTTTCCAGGTAGACACGAGCGAGGCGGATTCCTGGACGGTAACGGTTCCCAGTTATCGCGTGGATGTGGATTGCAAACAGGACCTTGTGGAAGAAATCACGCGCGTATACGGCTATGACCGGATCCCCGCCAAAATGCCCCGGACGGTTAACCTCACCATCAATCCGGCGCCTTTACGGGATTTGCGCCTGGACGCAGGGAGGCACCTGATTGCGAATGGCTATTATCAGGCATTGAACTACTCTTTTCACTCCCTGGAAGACAACCAGATGATGGCCGATGGCAACGCAGACGCCATCGATTTCATTTCACTGCGCAATCCATTGGGTCGTGATTACGCCATCCTGCGCAACTCATTGATTCCCGGACTGGTTCGCGCCACTGTGTTGAATGCCAACCAGGGTGCCGCTACGATCAAGCTTTACGAAACCGGGAAACGCTTTTTCCACGGCCCCGACAAAAAGTTCTGCGAACAGGAAACCCTGGCGGCAACGGCATGGGGCGAGCATGAATCGCTCAGCTGGCGCAATACGCGTGCCGTACCGATCGATTTTTTTGTTTTTCGCGGAGAAATGGAAGCCTTGTTGCAGAGGCTGGGCTCTCCATTCACCATCAAAAGCAATGCGGTGCCCTGGTTGCGTCCCGGATGTTCTTTTTCAGTTCAGATCCATAACCGCCCGGAAGGCTGGATGGGATGCCTGAAACAGGAAATCGTTGATGCAGCGGGGATCAACGGAGAGATCGCGGCCATGGAGATCCATCTGGAACCCTTCATCCGCGAGCGGCGGGTGCAGCGCTTTGTCCAATGGAATCGACTTCCCATGGTGAAACGGGACCTGTCTGTTTATGTCCCGCGCGAAGTCCGTTATGCGGATCTGGAACAGGCGATTGCCGCGCAGCGTCCGCGTGAACTTGAATCCTATCATCTCTTTGATTATTATCGGGATCAGACAGACCCGGGAAAGGAGAAGATCAGCATGGCCATGAGTTTCTATTATCGCCACGCCCATCAGACCCTTACCGGTGAAGAGGTCAATCGCATTCATCAGGAACTGGTGGATCATCTGGTAAAGCTGCTGCAGCTGGAACCCAGGACCTGAAAAAGGAGGGAAGCGTGTCGGAAGCCGGTTTTTCGCAATTGGAAAAGCGCATCAGGGGCATGGTGGAGGAGTTGCAACGTCTACGTGCAGAGAACCGGCAGATGCAGACGATGCTGGCTGAAATTGAGCAGGAAAAGGCCAAGATCAACCAGGAAAGGGAGGACGTGCGGCGCAAGATCAACAGCTTGCTGGCATTGGTTGAATCCCTGGAAAAAGAAAATGGCAAAAACGATTGACGTAAAGGTACTGGGGCGGAACTACCGTTTCGACCTTCCGGAAGATATCCATCCCCGGACATTTATGGAAATCATCGCATATGTGGAAGAAAAAATTCGTTCCATCCGGGGCCAATCCATCGACATGGATTCGTTCCGGCTGGGCCTGTTGACTTCCATCAATATCGCCGCTGAATTATTCTCCCTGCGCAATCAGAATGAAGATCTGCGGAGCGTTCTGCGCAGGATCGACGAGGTCATTGCGACCCTTGACGCTTCAGATGAAGAACCCGGGTACCCGCGCAGGAAGTCGGAATACCTGAGGGCCCCGGCGGTGAAGTAGCATGCCTTATTCAAGGAGGAGAAATGTCGATGATTACATATACGATTCCGGCACTGATCGGGATCGCGCTTACCGTTCTGGCGGTTTTTCTGATGCGACGCAGGTTGTTCGCCGGCGAGTACCGGCGGCTGGAACAATTGCGCCAGGAGTGGAAACAACAGTCTGACCGCGAATTAGACGCTCAACGAACCAAAATCAGCCTTGAACTCAAGGAAGAGTTCATCAACTGGAAGAATGAATACAACCGCAAGCAGAATCAGAAAACCAATCGACTGAACGAAATGGAGCGCAGGTTGGTTCAGAAGGAAGAAAACCTCGACAATCGCTACGTCAACCTGGAAAACAAGGAAAAGGATCTGAAGAAAGTCGAGCTTACCCTGGCTGAAAAGGATCGCCGGATCGAACAGAGTCAGCGTGAGTTGGACGGCCTTTTGGATGAACAACGCAGAAAACTGGAACAGATTTCCGGAATGACCGTCCAGGAAGCCAAAGAGATGATTGTCAATCAATATGAAGGCGAAGCGCGCATGGAATCAGCGCAGCGCTTGAAGGCGATTGAAGAGGATCTGAAAGAGAAAAGCCAGGTGATGGCCAAAGACATTATCGGTACGGCGATTCAGCGCATCGCGTCCGAGCATGTCGTCTCTTCTTCCGTGGCGGTGATCGATCTTCCCAACGATGAAATGAAAGGACGCATCATCGGACGTGAGGGACGCAATATCCGTGCGCTTGAGAATGCCACCGGGGTGGACTTCATCGTCGATGATACTCCGGAAGCCATTATTGTTTCTTCCTTTGACCCGATCCGGCGCGAAATCGCCAAGCGGGCACTGGAAACCCTGATTCAGGACGGCAGAATTCATCCCGCACGTGTGGAAGAAATCGTGGAAAAGATTGAAAAAGGGTTCGACGACTATCTCAGGGAGATCGGCGAACAAGCGGTTCTGGAACTGGGTATCAAGGACATCAACCCCGAATTGTATTATTTCCTGGGAAAACTCAAGTTCCGTTCTTCGTATGGCCAGAATGCACTGCAGCATTCAAAGGAAGTGGCCATGATCGCCGCTTTCATGGCGCGAGAACTGAATGCGGATGTAAACATCGCCCGGCGGGCCGGATTGCTCCATGATGTGGGTAAATCAATCGACCGCGAAACCGAAGGCACGCATACCCAATTGTCGGTCGAACTGGCGCGGAAATTCGGCGAATCGAAAAAGGTTCAGGAAGCCATCGCCTCACACCACATGGACGTGGACTTCACTTCCGTGGAGGGCGTGTTGATCCAGGCGGCGGACACATTGTCCGCGGCACGCCCGGGCGCGAGACGAGAGATCCTGGAAACCTATATCAAGCGTTTGGAAAAGCTGGAAGAAGTCTGTGCAGGATTTGAGGGCGTTGAGAAGGCTTATGCGCTGAGAGCCGGACGCGAAGTCCGCGTGATCGTGGATTCGAATGAATTGAACGACAACAAAGTGTTTTTTGTATCCAAGGACATCGCGAAACGCATCCAGGAAGAACTGGAATACCCGGGACAGATCAAGGTTACCGTGATCCGCGAAGTCAGGGCCGTCGAGTATGCAAAGTAGGGGAGAGGCCGCTCGCACCAGTGATCACGTGCGTGTCGTCTTTATCGGAGATATCATCGGCCGCAGCGCCAGGCGGTTTCTGGCGGACGTTCTTCCCAAGATCCGCTATCGCATTCACGCCGATTTTGTAATCGCAAACGGCGAGAACAGCGCCGGTGGCTTGGGAATCATCCCCAAAACCGCTCAGGAAATGTTTCAAGCCGGTGTGGATCTGATCACATCCGGCAACCACGTGTGGGACAAACGGGAAGCGATTGAACTGCTCAAGGAAAACCAGCTGATTCTGCGACCCGCGAACTATCCGCCCAGCGTTCCCGGAAGCGGATTTCATTGCGTAACCCTCAACAACCATGAAAAACTGCTTGTGATCAACCTGCAGGGCAGAGTGTTCATGGAGCCGGTCGTGGATAATCCTTTCCTGATCGTGGATCGCCTGCTGAAGGAAAACCCGCAGAAATGCGTATTTGTGGATTTTCACGCGGAAGCCTCTGCAGAGAAACAGGCGATGGGTTTTTTCCTCGACGGCCGCGTGAGTGTGGTCGTCGGCACACATACCCATGTACAAACCAGTGATATCCGTATTTTGGGCAATGGTACGGGATATCAGACCGATGTCGGCATGACCGGCTCGTTGAATTCCGTTATCGGTATGAAACGCCAACCGATTATTCAGCGATTCCTGACCGGAATGTACCAGCGTTTCGAGGTGGCCCGGAGCAACCTTTGTATCGATTTTTCTGTATTCGATATTGCATGCCGAACGGGGAAATGCGTGCATGCATCCACCTGGCGTATCCTCCAGGATGAAATGGATCCGGGATTGGAGCGCCTGAGCGCGGCTTTTGAACAGCCGGAAAAGCCTTGAAATGGACGCAAAATCACTATCCAGCCGGAATTATTATTATAATCGCACAAATGGCAACTATGACCGCTTTGAAGATGTAATGTCCGGTCGCTATTTTCAGCCATAGTGAGAAATGCTTTAAAGGATTGCCTGAAAAAGGCCTTTTCACGAAGAACACATGTGCCCCTTCGGGTACTGAATCCCATACCTGGTTGAACGGCAAACAAGTTAAAGGCAAGAACCTGAAAAATCCCTTATATAGGGTTTGTATGACTTTTTAACACTATCCGTAGTGTAGCGCCGGACTCTTAAAATTCAGAAAAATCTGCGGCGGTCCCTTTCCATGATGAGCATTGGGACGAAGTCTATCCGGAAGAACAACTGCAAAAAAGCCGGCACGCGAACTGGCATGCGTGTGACGAAAGCGGTCCGGGTGGTCGGAAGACGCACGTGAAAAGGGACAAGAAAATGCAAAATTGAAAGGATGAAATTGGACGAGGTTTAACGAAGTCGCCGCGTGAGATGCCCTTGAACCATTTATACGCTCGAACGCAAAAGAGAACTGAGGCGACCGACAGAAAACTCCAATAAAGGTCGAGTCTAAACGGATTCAAAAGCAAAAACCGAAGTGAAGAATTTCACGAGCGATTAACAGAAGATTTCCACAAAAAAAATAAATCAGGTATATTGGGCGCATGGATAAACGTGGGATGTAATGTCGGATAAGATATATTATGTAAACCAATATGGATTGTGCTCAAAATTCATGCTCATGAAAGGTAAGAATCAGCTCTTCAGGCCTTTGACGCTTCCGCTCTGCAGTTCTTCCAGCAGGTCCTGGATCACGCTGATCAGTCGTTCTCGGCTGATCTCTCCATCGCGAAAACGGAAATCGATCTTGATGGACTTATCCGGAGCCACAAACTTGAACCGCTGGGCGGGTTTCACCTGCGGCTTCTTGCTGACTGGATCGGGCGCCGCATCCGCCTGGTCACGAAAATCTTTGATCGCATCCCGGGAGAAAGGCGCCTGCTTGTACTTGTCCAACACGTACATCATTTGCTCGGCGTCTTCCAGTTTGACCAGTTCCAGAAGAAAGGATCTCGATGCGATGCCCATTTCCTGACAACGCTGCACAACTCGGGGCGGCATGTCGCTGATGCGGATCATTTCCGTGATGGTGACACGCGAATTTCCGATCTTCTGTGCGATTTCTTCATGGGTATAGCCATAGATCTCGTTCAGTGACTTTAACGAATACGCCAATTCAAACGGATTCAAATCCTTTCTCTGGGCGTTTTCAACAATCGAGAGTTCCAGGGCCTCATTATCCTGAATATCGTATTCAATCCCGGGGATCTCGCTTAAACCGGCCATTTTGGCTGCGCGGTAGCGCCTTTCTCCGGCAATGATTTCAAATCTTCCATCCTTGGGACGCAGAATAATGGGTTCAATAATGCCTTTCTCGCGGATGGATGCAGCCAGGGGCTCAAGGTCTCCAAAATCCTGTCGCGGTTGTTGCGGACCGGCAATGATCTTTTCCAATGGAATATAGCGAATCACGCAGGTACGACTGCGCCGCGACAGTTCGTCGACCAGGTGGTGGTCGTGCTTCATCTTGATCGATTCTGGCAATCCGATTTTTTTAGCCATGTTTCATGATCTCCCGTGCCAGGTTCCGGTACTCCCCCGCTCCCCGCGAACTCGGCGCATGGGTGAAAATCGACTCTTTGAAAGCCGGACTTTCCTCCAAGCGGACGTTGCGTGAGATCACGGTTTTAAACATGCGATCCTTGAACAGATTGCGGATATGCGCGGCGCTTTCCCTGGCGATCACAATCCGCCGGTCGAAAAGGGTGATCAGGACACCCAGGATCGACAATTGCGGATTGCTGCGTGAACGGACTTTCTCAACGGTTTCCAGCAGGTCGTCCGTACCCTCCAGGGCGAAATAAGAAGCCTGGATGGGGATGATCAGGTGGCTGGCCGCCACCAGGCTGTTGATGGTGATCAGTCCCAGGGTGGGTGGAGTGTCGATGATAATGTAGTCATATCGGGTAGATACGCCTTCTATCCGGTCTTTCAACCTGAAATGTCCATCGATCTCCCCGATCATCTTGGCTTCCAGTTTTGCCAGCGCGATCGATGCCGGTAGAAGTTCTAAATTCTCCATCTTGGTAGACCGGACCACATCATCGAAGGCGATATCCACATCCTCCAGGTAATCGAACACGCTTAATTCAACACCATTCGTGTCCAGGAAAGATACGGTTGAATTGGCTTGTGGATCCATGTCGACAAGGAGAGTGCGTTTGCCGGAAAGGGCCAGCGCAGCTGCGAGATTTACGGCGGTGGTGGTTTTGCCTACCCCACCTTTCTGGTTGGCAATCGTTATAATCACAATCTACTCCTGTTTCCGTCAGGTGTGATTCCCCGGGTTGCGGCTTCGGGTGTTCCCGATTGAGCTCATCCTACGTGATGAAAATGTCGATGTCAAGGATTTGCATGGAAAATTGTCGGCACGTCGACATGGGATGCGGTTCTTGCCATGTCGGCATGCCGACAGCGTCAGTTTCTGGGGGAAGAAGCGACTTTGATGAAAATGGGAATTCCCCATAAATCAAGTTTTTCCGTCAAACGCTTCTTGATGAACATCTCGTCTGAGGGTTTCAGGTGATCGGGGAAGCGGGAGTGAAGTCGGATAAAAAAAGGCCGTCTGGATTCAACCGTGGCGTATTTTGACTTGAACGTACGGCCATTTTTTGTGAGCAGACGTTTTTCGCTGTAAATCTCACTGAGCGCCCGATTGAGTGCCGGCGTGCGGATCCCGTCCTGCAGCGTTTGATCCAGGCGTTCAGCCGTATCCAGAAGGCGATAGACATTTTTGCCGCTGATTGCGGATACCAGGTGAAACGGGGCAAAGTGAAACGCGTGCAGGCGTTGCCGGATTGATTGTTCGAGCAGATGCGGGGCTTGCGTGGCGGAAACCAGATCCCATTTATTGGCGGCAATCATTACGGGTTTGGCGGATTTGATCACATGGGCGGCGATGAAAAGATCATTCTGGTCGATTTTTCGAGACACATCGAGCACCAGGATCACGATGTCCGCGGAAAGAATGTCTTTCTGTGCGCGTAGAACGGCGATACTTTCGGTGTCTTCCTGGATTTTCTGAATCTTGCGGATACCGGCATTGTCGACCAGGATCAGTTCGCGCTGGTTGCGCGTAATGGATAGATCGATCGAGTCTCGAGTGGTACCCGGGATCGGGCTGACAATCAGATGATCATCGTTGAGGATGCTGTTGATCAAAGAGGATTTACCGACATTGGGCTTACCCACGATACTGATACGCGAGGCGCTGGGGGGCTCCATGTCTGAATGTATGTGGCTATCCCCTATGGCTTGTATCAGGCTGGAACGGAGATCGTTTATGCCCAGGTCATGTTCGGCTGAAATCGGCAGGAAATCGGTCTTTAATTCGTAGTACGAACGGGGTACGGTATGTCGGTCGGGATCATCGATTTTGTTGACCACGAGCAGCAGTGTTTTCGCCCGGCTGCGGATGGAGAGGAACAGGTCCTTTTCATACCCCAGGAGGTCCCGCTTCCCGTCGCACAAGAATATCACGACATCGGAACGTTCCGCCTCGCGGCGGACCCTGATGTTGATTTCTTCAGATATATCGGACTTATCGGGGAAAAATCCGCCTGAGTCCTGCAGGAAAACGCTCCGTCCGTTCAATTGTACCGCCGTGCGGAACACGTCACGGGTCATTCCCGGTTGCGGATGTACCAGCGCTTTGCGCCTGCCGGTCAGGCGGTTGAAAAGGGTGGATTTGCCGGTATTGGGAACGCCGATTATGGTGATGATCGGAATTTTGGACATGCTCATTTTCGCGAACGAATCATGCAGATGCAATAACACTCGATCGCCAGGCCCCTGCCGACTTCGCCGAGACCTTCGCGGGTCTTGGCTTTGACGCCCACCGCGTCTGCGGGAATTTTCAGCATGCGGGCCAGATTATCACGGATAAGCGGTTTGAAAGGCTGTAAAGAAGGCTGTTGGGCCACAACCGTGCAATCCACGTTCAAAACTTCATAATCGGCCGTTTCCAGTCGTTCGAGGGTATTTTTCAGTAACACTGAACTCGCCATTCCCTTGTAAGCGGGGTCGGAATCCGGGTACAGGTCCCCGATGTCCGGTTGCCCGGAAGCTCCGAGCAGGGCATCGATCAACGCATGCAGCAGTACGTCGCCATCGGAGTGGGCCACGAAATGCAACTCATGGCTGACCGGAATGCCGCCGATATACAGCTCCCCTCCCCTTTCCAGGCGATGAATATCGTATCCCGTTCCCGCGCGGATCTTGAGCATCAACTTTTCTTTCCGAAAATCATTTTTCCGGTCGTGGATTGCAGTACGGAAGTGACTTCAATGCGCAGGGTTTTGCCGATGTCGGTTTTGGCATCGTCTACGACCACCATGGTGCCGTCCTCCAGATACGCGATCCCCTGGCGCTTCTCCTTGCCTTCCTTGAGGATGCTGACTTTCATGTGTTCTCCGGGGTAAACGATGGGTTTCAGGCTGAAGGCCAGCTCGTTGATATTGAGAATCGTGACATCCTGCAATTTACCGATCTTGCTCAGGTTGACATCATTGGTAATGACTTTGAAGTTGTTTTCCCGGGCCAGAAGCACCAGCTTCTGATCCACTTCCTTTACACCCGATATCGATTTGTTAAGGATGGTAACGGAGATCTCCGGGGTCTTGCGCAATTGATCAATCACGTCCAGTCCGCGTTTTCCACGGATCTTTTTACTGGGGTCCGTGGAATCGGCGATCGACTGCAATTCGGCCAGCACAAACTGGGTGATGATCAGTTCGCCACTGATAAAACCGGAAGTGGCGATGGGGACGATGCGGCCGTCGATGATGGCGCTGGTGTCGAGCAGGAAAGAGTCGGTAAAGGCGCTGCTGCCGCGTAAAAACTCCTTGATGTTCATGGGAGAGAACATGTTGGGTTTCTGCAGTCCGATGAACAGTCCGGTCACCGGAAAGCCGAAGAGAAAAACCATCTGAAAGAATACCTTGGCCGAAAAGAACAGGCTGATCGACTCGGTCAACAGATACAGGCCGAGCCCGAGCAGGATGCCCAGCATCATGCCGATAAAAGAGCTCCAGATGTACTTGAGTTCGGTGGCACGCACGCGCAGCGCCAGGATGACCAGGGCCAGGGCTACGCTGGCGCCGATCATCGCCCCCATTTCCTGTGAAGTGCCCAGGAAAGGCGGATGATGGTATCCGATAAAGGCAAATACTGCGATGAAAATGAGTTTATAGATATAAATCACGTTGAAACTCCTGATGATTGGGAATATGTCCATACTATATCAGATCGGCGGGGCAAAAGCCAGAGGCGGCGGCTGAATTCAGCGTGTTTCTCAGCCCATCACTCGGGTCTGCGGCGCGATGGCTGGGCCAGGCGGGCGATACCGATGCTGAGCAGGTATAAAACGATCATGGGGCCGGCGAAAAGCGATTGGGTGACCATATCCGGCGTCGGTGTAATCACCGCTGCCAGCACGAAAATCAACACGATCGCCCATTTGAAATAACGGATCAGGGTTCGGGCCGTAATGATTCCCAGGCGGGCCAGGAGAAAAACCAGTACCGGCAACTCAAACACCACCGCAATCCCGAATATGACGCGGAACGCCAGTGACAGGTACTGGTTGATGGTCAGCATGGGCGTAAAGTCCTGGCCCACCTCCAGAAAAAAACGGCAAGCCCAGGGGAAAATGGCATAATAGCCGAATGCGCCCCCCATGAGGAAAAACACGGTGGTAAAAAACACAAAAGGCAGTACCAGGCGCCTTTCTTTGGGGTAGAGACCGGGAGCGATGAAGAGCCACAATTGGTGAAATATCAAGGGAGATGCGGCAAACACCGATGCCATGAACGCCAGCTTGATGTACATCATGAATGGTTCAGTCAATGCCGTAAAAACCAGGTTCTGTCCGGGAGGGAGGAATTGCTGCACCGGGCGTGCAATCCAGGCGTAGAACTCGTCCACGAAATACCAGGAGGCCAGAAAGAAAACCAGCACGATGGCGAGGGAAATGAGAATGCGGCGGCGCAGTTCGCCGAGATGCTCAAAGAATGTCATCTCATCCGCTTTTTTTTGTTTCATCCTGATCGTTTTCCTGGAGTTTTTTCAGTTCACTGTCCAGTTCACGGATATCCCGGGTGACATCATGGCGGTCGACTTCTTCCTGGATGGTATGCTTGGCCTCATTGACCGTGGAGCGGAAATCACGGATGAATTTGCCCAGCTCACGGGCAAACCGCGGCAACTTGTCCGGCCCGAATACCAGCAGCACGACCACGAAAATCAGAATGATTTCCTGAAACCCGAGTGATCCGAACATCTTACCTCATTTCTTGGCCTGGAACCGGAGATCATCCTGAGTTGAATACAGCCGGATACGTCCTTTTGCCGCCTGTTCATCCATCCGGGTGATGATTTCTGAAAACGGCACTTGCGTGAAGCCCGGGCCGGATTCAATCCCCACCGAAAGGTTGCGACCGTTCAGTTTGGCCATGTACATTGCCGAGTCAGCCAGTGAAATCACCTGTTGCCAGGAAACCGCGGCGATACTCCCCTGAACAAAGGGATAGCGCGCGAAGCCGATGCTGACCGTGAGACGGACCGTATCGGATGCGGATATCGGGTATTCACTCGCCGCGATGCTCTGGCGCAGGCGTTCAGCCAGCAGGTATGAGTTGTCCGCGCGCTTGTTGCGCGTGACGACGAGGAATTCTTCGCCACCCCAACGGATAATGATATCAGATGTGCGTAATTCCCGGCGCAGAGTCTGGGCCACGCCAACCAGCGCGCGGTCACCGGCCGTATGGCCGTGAATATCGTTGACGTTTTTAAAGTGATCGATGTCGATCACGTAGAAGGTCAGCACCATGTCTTCACGCCCGGGGCGGCGCCTGGCGGCCACCGTCCCGTCGTCCTTGCGTGGGAAAAGGCTGCGTTCAATCAAGTGCACGTCATCGCTGATGCGGTCATCCAGGTAGCGGCGGTTCTTCAATCCGGTCAGGGGGTCGGTAATCGAAAGAACCACCAATTCATGGTTTTTTCGTGCCAGCTCACTTGTGTGTTCGAATACGCGCTGTTCCAGTCTGCGTTTCTGAACTTCCAGCATGCGCAGGCGCAAAAACGTGGCCAGACGGATCAGGCCGAATAAGGACAGGATTGCCGCTCCCCAGAACCACCATTGCTTCCAGAACGGAGGGGCCACTTCGAACGATACCCGGCGTGAGGCCTGCCGCCCGCGGTCTTGAAAGAATCCGTTGTCCGCCTTGACTTCGAAGGTATAGCGGCCTTCCCTCAGGTTGAGGAAATGAACGCTTGTCTTCTGGGTCGGCGGCTGCCATTCCTGTTGCCTGGGCAGAAGGCGCCAGCGGTAATAGAGTGGTTGATCGCGCCGCGTAGACACCGTGTAGAAAGAGAATTCCACGGAGTTCTGGCGGCTGTTGAGGCGAATGGGATCTTTCAGGGGNNAGACTGCCGTCACTGGCTTCGAGAGCCGTATGAATAAAACCCTCATCGCCGAATAGCCCGGTGTTTTTATTGAAATGGGAAAAGTAACCGTTGTGATAGCGATCCAAAGATACACTGGTATTCAGCCATATCTGTCCATTGGTGTCTTTCAGCACATACCAGACGTCGTTGTGCAACAGCCCGTTGCGGGTGGTGAAATTCAACAATTCATTGTCCCGGTAGACATACAGTCCATGAATCACGGTGGATACCAGGATCTCATTTTGTGAAGCCACGTGGATATCGGTCACGTTGACCTGTCCGAGGCGGGTCTCCAGGTCGCTGGGAACAAAACGGCCGTTGGAGTAGACCTGCAGGGAATTGCCGGTGCCGAGAATCAGAACCCCGGGAGACCATTCCGCCATGGCCCAGACCCGTTGATGCGTCAGGCCGTCGCGGATGAGCTGGAAAGCGTTTCTGCCGTCATAGCGCAGGAGACCGCTATCCGTTCCGAACCAGAAAACGCCGTGGCGGTCTTTCAGGGCGCTTAAAACCCGGGCTTCAGGGTGAATGAGTTCCAGGCGGTTGCCGCGGTCCCAGCGGTAAATACCGTTGTAACGGGTGCCCACCAGGTAATCGCGCGGCCCGACCTTGAGCAGCGCGCGGACCTGCTTGTTCGCCAGTTGCGCGTTGAGGGGAAACAGGCGCCCGCGGCCGTTGCTGATCTCGGATATGCCGTCATAGCCCGCGGCCAGGATGGTTCCGGGCACGTCTTCCAACAGGCTGCAGATGAATTCGGAAGGCAGACCGTCATCGGTTGTGTACATGCGGAATGTAATGCCGGAGAGGAAAGAAAGGCCGTAACGGGTTCCCGCAAACACTGTTTGTTCACGATCGACCAGGACTCGGTTGATCCGCGAGTAATTCATGCCGTTCTGGGTATGAAAGTGTTGCCATTCCCGCGTTCCCGGGTCATAACTGAACAGGCCGTTATCTGTTCCCAGCCAAATACCGTCGCTATTGTCCGTGTCCAGGTCACGGATAACGCCGGCTTCAGGCGGCAGTCTGACCTGAGTAACCGGTTTTCCGGCTTGCATGAAACTCAACCGGCCGTTTCCGGCAACACACAACCATCCGCGGCGCGAGATCAGGAAATCGGCATCNNCAGGACCAGAATTTTTTTCTGTGCGTCGACGGCAAGGTGGCGGATGCGTTGGGAGCCGGCGGTTGCCGGCGGCAGGTCAATCCCCTTCAGGTCACCGGATTCGTCCAGCTGCAGCAGCCGACGGTGTCCCAGCGCGATGAATCCGGGTTCAGTTGTGGAAACGGGAAACACGCGCAACACGCGTTCGCCCCGCGCCCACACCTGGATGGTCTGCATGGATTCCATCAGGGCGATGCCTTCATCCGTGGCCACCCACATGCGCTTTTCACCATCCTGGACCAGGTCGTTGATGTAACTGCCCGGGAGGCCTTCGCTCGTGGAAAGCGTGCGCACGAATTGTTCGCCGTTGAAAATACCGATACCGCTCTGCGTGCCGATCCAGATAAAACCATTGGCATCCTGTGCCAGTGCGGTTACGTAGTTCTGCGGCAAGCCGTCCGAAGTCTTGTAATGGATAATGGGATAATGGACCGCGCAGATGAGGGCCTGCATGGTTAAGAAAAGCAGCGCAGACAAGGCGATGCGGCGCTTCATGGCCGTTTGATCATAGCACATAGCGAGATGGAATAACAAGCCCGCGCATCCACGGTTAAATCCGGAAGAGGCCGCGGCGCAGGCGTTGAAAAGAATCAAAGGCGTTGCGGGAAGCGAACGCCATCCCCAGAAAAGCCGACAGCGTGGCGGTGGTGAAAATGGCGACCATGATCAGGATCTGGTATTGAATGGCGACAGAGGGTGAATTGCCGCCCAGGATCTGTCCGGTCATCATTCCGGGAAGGGAGACCAGGCCCATCGTGGCAACAGTCGCGATCTGGGGGGAAACGGCCGCTTTCAATGATTCAGCCATGAAAGGTTTGCGCGCTTCCCAGTGCGTGGCTCCCAGGGAAAGGTGGGTGATGAACTCTTCCGGTCGTTTGCGCAGGCCGTGAAAGTAGCGGTCCAGGCAGATGACATTGCTGCGCAGGATATTTCCCAGGATCATGCCTCCCAGGGGGATCAGATACCGTGCTGAGAAAACCTTGCCGGGTTCGAGCACGGCAAAGAATGCCCCGAAAACCACCGCCAGGCTCAAGAGGCAGGCCGCACCCAGCGGGGAAAAAAAGTGTTTCAGGCGCAGACCGCTCTGGTTGGTCACCGCTGCGCACGCCACGGCGACCATGACCAGGATCCAGGCCAGGTTGATCAGGGGCCGGTTGAGCCGAAAGATCGTTTCCAGGTAAAGCCCCACCAGAACGAGTTGCACCACCATACGGATAAAGGCGATCGCCATGGCGCGGATACGCGGGATGCGCAGGAAAAGGAACACGGCGACCGGAATCAACAGCAGCAACGAGAACGCGGCCAGAGAAAACGGTTCAATCGCCCGGGCACCCATTACCGGGCCTCCCGCAGACGTCCCGCCTGCATGGACAATGACCGGCTGCAATAATTTTTCCACACCGTATCGTGGGATACCGATATTATGGTGCGTTCTGCGGATGCGGTCAGCAGGCGGATCACGGTTTCGATATTATCGGGGTCAAGGGCTGCGGTTACTTCGTCCAGGAGGAAAATCGGGCGGTTGATGAGCAGCATCAGTAACACCATCAGGCGCTGTTTCTCCCCGCCCGAGAGGTCTGAGAATCTCCGGGCGAGGATATCCCTGTCGAACCTGAGTTCGCTGAGCAGTTCCATGGCACGCGCGTGGGGAAACGGCAGTCGGCGGTTGGCACGGAAATGGAATGGATATTGCAGTACCTCGTCGACATCGCAGTCGAAATCGGGAATCTTCTGGGAGACAAATCCCAATCGGGAGCGATAAACCTCCAGGCAGGCAGGTTCGACGGGGCGGTTCTGATACAGCAGGCTGCCGCTGAAAAACTCCGCGCAGAACAAGACTTTCAGTAGAGTGGTTTTGCCGCCGCCCGTGGGGCCATGAATCCAAATCCGGTCCCCTCTGGCCACGTTCAGATCGATTCCCTGCAGAACCGGGGTATCGTCGTATTGTACCTGGATGCTTTGCAGTTTCAGGATGATATCGCTTGCCATCTTCTTTGTTTACAGGCCGGGGATGTCTGCCAGTCCATAGATGCGGGCCAGCTCGCGGGCCGGCCCCTGGTGAACACTGGCGGCGACCTGCGGATAGATGCGGCGCAGTTCCGGCAGTCCGTCGGCCACCACGCGCGGGAATCCGACCATCTCCAGCGCTTCGAGGTCGTTGACGTTGTCACCGAAATAGATGACATCCGCCGGGTCGATGTCAAGTTCGCTGCAGAGCCGTTTCAACGCCTGGTCTTTACGTGCATGGAAAGGGGTGACTTCAAGCCAGGTACGGGTATTGCCGCGGGAAGAAATCAGGCGGGAATTCATGGGCAGGCTGCCGTTCAAGGCGGCCGTCACCTCCCCCACCCTGTCGTTGCCGATCTGGGTCGATACCCCGGTAATGCCGGAGAAATCAGTGAATCCCGGCACGGGCCGGAATGGAGCGCCGCGGCGGAACAGGCCGAAGCCGCGGTATTCGGGTCTGCCGCCCCGGGACAGGCTGCGGTAGACCACAACCGGGATTTCCAATGCCTCGAGCCTTCGTACCAGTTTTTCCGCTTCATCCACAGCCAGGCCATGTTCCCAGGCGATCCTGCCGCACCTGGTGGCCAGGGTGCCGTTCTGAACCAGCAGCCAGGGCGAGCCGTTCAGGCCCGCAACCATGCGATTTGCCGTGTGCAGGTTGAACCCGGTTACCAGTGCGACAGCCACTCCCGCGGCCATGATCGTGTCCAATACGGCGATGGTGGCGGAAGGCAGGGAGTCGGCTCTCGGGGGAACCAGGGTGCCCCCCAGGTCCGATGCGACCAGTCTGGGTATGGAAGCCGATTGCATGGATGCCATTGTAGCAGATCTCGACGCGCGAGGCGATATGAGTTTTCAAACCCTTTCGCTCCCGGCGGCCGCTGGTGATCCGACACAGACCATCCGTTTGACGCCGGATCTCTCACTCTGGAAAGTTCGATTCTGCACACGGGTTCCGATGCAATGTTCCCGGAGTGATTGTACCGCGGCCGGCTGGAAATGAATGGCGGAGGGAGTAGGATTCGAACCCACGGGCCTCGTGAAAGGCCAACGGTTTTCAAGACCGCCGCATTCAACCGCTCTGCCATCCCTCCGCGAGCAACCTGGATTCTAACAGAGGGGGCGCCGGTCGTCAACGTATCCGCTTTTCATGAGCGGAGATCCTGCGCAGCAGCGGTAGCCCCAGTACCATTGTGATCCAGTCCTGCCCGATGCCCTGAACCGCCACGTCTCCGGACATGTGACGGTAGATTCCGCAACCGTGAATATCGACCGTTTGTCCACGGATGTTTTTAGGCGTGTACGGGCCCGGCCCGCCGCCGGAAAAAACCCCGGTTGCGGCACAGATTCCGGCATCGCTAACAATCAATAAAACCAGAATCGTGATGGTGGATTGGTGGTTCATGGCCACATTCTGCCAGAAAAATGTTTGCAGGACAATTTCCAGAAAAAGGCCGGCCGGGGCGGTAAAGGGGAGTCAGAGGTAAAAGTAATGGATCAGGCCAAGGGCGATCACGGCGATGAGCAACTGAAGGGGAATTCCCAGTTTCAGGTAATCCGAGAATCGGTATCCGCCGGGGCCGTATACCATGAGGTTGGTCTGGTACGAGATGGGAGAAGCAAAAGATGCGGCCGCGGAAATGATCACCGCCAGTGCAAAAGGATGAACGTCGGCGCCGACGGAGCCGGCCGCGCTGATGGCGATGGGAAAGAAAAGCACGGATGTGGCGTTACTGGTGATCACCGTATTGAACAGGCTGGTGAGGAGGTATACGCCGCACAACACGCCGAAACTGCCGAAATGGCGACCCACCACCACGATTTTCCAGGCAAAGTATTCGGCCAGCCCGGAGTTCTGCATGGCGGCGGCGATTCCGAACATGGAGGCGATGATGATCAGCACCTTCCAATCCATGCTCACGTTTTTGGCCGAAACGCATCCGGATAAACTCAACACGACCGCCGCGGAAGCGGCGGCGAGCACCAGTGGCAGTATTCCCGTGGCCGATAAAACGACCATGGAAAGAAAAGCCCCGCCCGTAATCCATTTCCGGTATGGGTGGCGGTGATCAAAGGGCTTGGGCGGGGAAACCAGGTAGAAATCGGATGCATGCGGCCAGCGTTCCGAGAACTCGTGGTCGGCGAGCACCAGCAGGGCATCACCCGGGTGCAGCACGATGTTGCCGATTTTATTTTCGATCCGTTCGCCGCCGCGATGGATGGCCAGGATCACCGCGCCATAGCGCCCGCGGAAATCGGAGTCGCGGACTTTCTTTCCCACCAGGGCGGAACTCGCCGGGATGACGGCTTCAAACGTACAGACGCGGTTGGGTCGATCGGATCCCAGGTTGAACTGAATCGTTTTGGCCGGTTGCAGGCCGGGAACCCGCTGCAATTCGATAATCGTTTCCGGGATACCGGTAAAGAAAAGCCGGTCTCCGTCGCAGATGGTTTCATCCGGCCGCGCCGGGGCCAGGATGCTGTCGCCCCGCTGGATCTGGAACAGGAACAGTCCCTGCAGGTGGCGCAGCCCGGCCGCCTCCACGCTGCGTCCGATCCCCGCGTAGCCCTCCCCCACCTTCATCTCCACCACGAATTCACGCAGGCGCCGGTTCAATTGCGAGATCGGTTCGCGGCGTTGCGGCAGCAGGCGGTACCCCCCCAGCAGCAGGTACGCGAGACCGAACAGGGCCGCGGGAATACCGATGCGTGAAATTTCAAAAAAATCCAACCCCTTGTAGCCGTTCTCGATCAGCAGACCGTGAATGATCAGGTTGGTACTGGTACCGATGAGTGTGCACATGCCTCCCAGGATGGCCGCGTAGGATAAGGGCAGCAAAAAATGGGAAACGGAAATATTGTGTTCCTGGCACCATTTCTTGATGGACGGGATCAGCATGGCCACTACCGGAGTGTTGTTCATGAAAGCGGAAATCAGTGTGACGGGGAAGAGCAGGCGCACGAGTTTGCGGCGCAGGCCCGCTGCAGGGGAGTTTCCCAGGATCAGGCGGTTCAGATAAGGCAACAAACCGCTGCTTTGCATGGCGCCGGCCAACATGAAAAGCAGGCCGATCGATATCACCCCGGCGTTCGAGAAACCGCGGACCGCTTCCTTGACATTGATGACGCCGCCGATGACCAGTAAAAGCAAAACGGTCACGACCGTTAATTCAATGTCGATCCATTCGCGGATCAGGATGACGGTCATCGCCATCAGCAGGATCAAGGTATACCAGAATTCAAATGCCATCGCCGGCGCCTTTTTCCCTCGGATTCCTCAATATCCGTACCGGAAGAGGAATCAGAAACGACCTTATCACAGAATCCGTTTCCGGTTCAACATCTCAATCCCATTTCGTTGCCGGGGATAACGGGCGATTCATTCCCGAGTCGTCCTGGTCGCCATGGCGCGCGAGGTTATCCAGCATGCGGGAAAGGAAGCCGGAAAGCCGGGTGATTTCCGTTTCCAGAAATCCCCGCAACAGAATTTCCTCAATCATGCGCCCGCGCCGCTCCAGGTCCGCACGCAACGAAAGCGCCAATTCCGTGGGGAACAGGCGCCTCAGCCTGAGATCCTTTTCATCCCGGTGCCGCTGGATATAGCCGAATTGCTCGAGGCGGGAGACGGTTTTGGCGGTCGTAGTCTTGTCAATCGCTGCGTGGGCGCTGAGCTGTTCCTGGGTGATACCCGGATTCTGCAGGACCGCCAGCAACAGGCGGATGCGTCCACTGCCAAGGCCTTGAGAAGAAAGGCCTGATCCGCTGAGATGTTCCAGCTGCCTTGCGCAGCGCATGATACGGCGGGTGATTCCCTGGTCCATACAGCCCCTCCCGGATAGTTGGTAAGCCAACTTATAGATGTGTTTTTGGTTGGCATAGCAACTATACCATGCGGATTGTTTTCCAATCAAGCTGAGCACGTTGTCCCGATGCGGATTCTCCGCAGCCTCAGGCGCCGCGGCAACCAGTCGTTTTCATTCGACGATTGCGTTCAAAATTGAGCTTGTTTCGCCGTAACCGCCTGATGTACAATCAAGTTTAAAATATGATTCCGGATGGTAATGATGAGAAAAATACGTGCGTTTATGTTGGTTTTTCTGCTGTTGATCGGCTTTTATTCATTGCGTGCTTTCGACGCGACACCGGAAAGGCTTGTTTTGAACTGGTCCGGCGATCCCGCGACCACCGCGGCGGTCACCTGGCGGACGCGAAAACCGGCCGCCGAATCGATGGCGCAGATTCAACCGGCAAGCCCCTCTCCCCTGTCCCCGGCGGGCGCGGTCGTGGTTAAAGCCGTCAGTTCCCCGTTGGATACCGGTGGAAATGAAACGGTGTGGACGCACAGCGCATCTTTTACCGGCCTGCAACCGGACACCTTGTACGCCTATCGTGTGGGTTCCCAAAAACACTGGAGCGAATGGAACCAGTTCCGTACCGCCGCCGCCGGTTCCCGTGCGTTCCGCTTCATCTTTCTCGGTGACCTGCAGAACGACCTGGCATCTCAATGCGGGCGGGTGGTGCGGGCTTCCGTGCTCCAGGCTCCGGACGCGTTGTTCATGTTGCACGCCGGCGATCTGGTTTCCCGCGCATGGCAGGATGACCAATGGGGAGAATGGTTTACCGCGGGGGAATGGATCTACCGATCCATCCCCCAGCTCATGGTACCGGGCAACCACGAATACAGGTGGGCGCACCCGGTACAACCCACGGACTTGACACCGCTGTGGCGGCCTCATTTCACCCTGCCGGAGAACGGGCCGGCCGGGTTGGAGGAAACCGCCTATACCCTGGATATCCAGGGCATGCGGGTGGTGCGGGCTTCCGTACTCCAGGCTCCGGACGCGTTGTTNNCTGGTGGCGTTGAATCCGAACGCTGCGGTTGCGGAACAGGCCGCCTGGCTGGACCGGGTCCTGCGTGAGAAACGCACCGGTCCCTGGACCGTTCTGCTGATGCATCAGCCACTCTATTCAACCGGAAGGAATCGCGACAACCGTGAACTCCGCGAGCATTTGCTGCCGGTGATCGACTCTCATGGCGTGGACCTGGTGCTCCAGGGGCATGACCATACTTATGGACGTACCTATCGCTTGCGCGCCGGGCGTCGGGTCCGCTCTCCCAAAGGCGGAACCGTGTACGTGGTCAGTGTGGCGGGTCCGAAGCAATACCCGTTGAACCCGCTCCACCGTTCATTGATGGCGCGTATGATTGCGGATCGTCAACTGTACCAGGTGATTCATGTGGATCATGCGCGGTTGCGCTTTGATGCCTGGACCGCCGACGGTGTTCATTTCGACTATTTTGAATTGCGCAGATAAGCGTCGTCAGCGGCGTGTGTTGGTTGTTTGCTCACTCGGGTAGATCACGCGGCGGATCAGAAGGCATCCCCGTCGGGTGAATCGGCGCTTTCACCGATTCTTTCCAGATAGCGCTGAAAGTGCTCCGGCCGGTTCTCGATGCGGATCCCCATCTCTTTCAGGTTCTGCAATGCATATCTTTTGTTGATCCAGAGGATGTAGCCGTCCAGTTCGAATTCACTGTCATCGGCTTGGAACTGGATACGCACATTGCGGGAGACCGGAACCATGGCCGTGGATATACGCATCCCGGTTTGAGAAAGATCCAGCAATATGCCGGGACGATGGTTGATCCGTAACATGATGCGTTTGCGAATGCGCTCGTTCATCCTTCGCTCTCTAGGTACCATGTTGTTTCTCCCCGTAGTTACAATAGCGTGAATCAGTTGGGCTGTCAACCGGCGGCGGTGCCCGCATGGCTTGACTTTGCATTGCCGCCTGGCCTAAAATTCCATTGTCATGGAAAGGATTCAGGCGGAGGCGGATGCTTGCGCCGCCGATTCGAGCCGGAATGGACCGGGGGTCTTCCCCGGGCAGAGGAGAATCTCATGAACAGTGCTTTTCAGGAAAAACAGAATCTCATCGCTCAATGGGCTTTTGATACCCGGCCCATCCTGGGGCGCTTTCATCTCTGGCTGGAAGACGTGGATGTCTGCTGGACCCGTGGCGAACCGGCCCAGGAGTTTACTTCCGACATTTCCTTTTTAAACGGTCAGATGGAACGATTGCTTGCCATGACAGGCGCCGTAACCGCATTGGGCACCCAGTTATTCGGCCGTTTCGGCGCGGGCGCAAAACTGGACAAAGCGGGTCTGAACGAGGTGAAGAAAGATGCGGATGCCATTTCCGCTTATGCCATGAGCGAAAGCCTGTGGTACCTGTCCAGGCAGTTGCCGGAAAACCATGCCATCATGGTTTGCATGGGAGAAGGACTGATGCCCAAAGCCGGGGAAACACCGGAAATGGGGTCGAATCCGCTTCTGGGGTTCGGCCGGGTTTATGCCCGCCCCGAAGTGGCCCGCTGGCTGGATCGTCGAATCCAGCGCCTGCTGAACGAGCCCGGGTACGAGTGGGATCGCTTCTACAAGGATTTAAAGAATTCCGGTATTACCGTCTGGGGCGCGGCGATCGATACTTTGGAAAACACTTCACGCTTTGCCAAAGGCAAAGACAGCGGTCCCATGACCGTCCTGCACCTCTTCGATCAGCCCCTGCATATCTCCAGGCCCTATGAAGGGTACATGGGCAACCTGTTCCTGCCGCAAGCGGTGGTTGAAAACGCCTGCCGTCAATCACTGCTGATCAATTTCCGCACTCCCAGAGAAAAGGTGTTGCTGGCCATTGAAGCCACATACCCGGAACTGCTGCGAGAAAACATTCACGTGTGGACCCTGCGCGGCAGCAGTCGTGAAGGCCGAATCGGGTCTTTGTGGCGCCAGTGGCAGGGCTTGGGCGTCCATCTTGTGGACGATGACTGGGTGCTGCCTTCCGGCATGAATGCATTTACCGAATCCGGAACTTATGCGCCCACGTTCCGCGTGGGAACATGGACCGATCAGCAGGGTGCTCTGCACCTGTTCATCGTGGATGGTTACGCGGCTTCCGCCGAAGCCACCCAGGCGGCCAGCCTGGCTCCGATCATGGGCTTGAACGCGTCTCTGTGCGTGTTCACATCGAATTTCAAACTTTCTTTCGAGCAGGAACAGGATGTGATGCTGCTGAACCCCGATGCGGCTGATTTCGCTGAACAATTGGGGGCGGTAATGGGCAGGCCGATCAATGAAAGCGACCTGGCGACATACGCGGCCATGATCCATGAAGGCCGGGAAGCGGGAATCCCGCTGAAACTCAACTGCATCGCTGCCGATGATTTCTTTCCCGAAAAACAGTGGGAAGTCCTCGCTGTTTGCGGATACATGCGTCCCGACCCCTATTCCGGAATCAAGGGCGTTGAAGCGGTGGAGGAAGGGGTGTACCGTGTAAGGGTGCGCCTGTCATCAAAACGCGGCGACAAGGACATCACGTTCACGTTGCGCTTGATGGAAACCATGGAACAGAGCCGCCTGGTGTTCAACCCGTTGCTCAACCGCTTCCTGGCCGGCGAGGATTACGAAAAGCGCCCGGTAAAGATCTCTGATTCCGGACGCATTCGCAATGAATTGCAGACCTTGTGTACGGAAGCGCTCGAGTTCATCGGTAACGAGAAAATCCGCATTTATTTCGACCGCATCGCGCCTGAAGTCATCCCCCTGGAAAAACAGCGTAAACTGCGTCGCATACTGGAATGGTACAAGGAGCATCATCCCATCTGGTTCAGTTGGCTGGAAGTGCATGCATCGGATTATGCTTGATCCCGAGCCGGTCAGAACCACGAAAATGGAGGGAAAAATGAAACAGGCGATTGCCATACTCGTTTTCGGATTGTGGCTGATCAGCAGCAACCTGGCGGCCGGTAATGCCCGGCAAACGGAAAAAAATGACCGCCTCACGCAGCAGCGCAACCTGATTATCTGCTATGAAATCAAGAACTACGACTCGCGCATCCGCAGCACGGTCAACACCATCTTCTACGACCTGATCCGCCCGGGAGACAACCTCATCGTGTATTCCCCCGCCCGCGTATACGGATTTTCACAAAAGACATTGTCGCGCCCCAAAGCTGAACTCTGCGAATTTCTCCGGGACAAGTTGAAGACGGACAGCAATATGGCCTCAAGCGGGCACCGCCAGGCGTTTAATGAATTGAAAGGACTGTTGGAAGAGCTTCTCTACGGAAACCGGGGAAGCGACACAAAGAGCCTGTTGAACCAGTATCGCCAGGGGTTGGCCAACCTGCAATCGCAGCGTCGCATCAACCAGCCCCTGCTTCTGCAGTTCGCCGATACGTTCCGCCGCTCTCCCGGACAGAATCATGTGCTGGTGTTTTTTCAGAAAGAGATGCGTCCCATCCCCGACTCAACGATGATGGATGGATTCATGCAGGACGTCGATCTGGCATTTACCGCTCGCGAAATCTTTCTGGAACCCACCCAGCAGGAGAGTCCCGAGAAGCTGCAGGCCGTCATCGATGCGTTCCGCAATGCGGGCGTAACCCTGCATTTCGCCTACCTGCAACCGGGGGTTGAAAGAGCCCCGCGCCGCATGGAGCTGCATGAACACTCCACGGACATGTACCAGTTTTTTTCGCGCCTGGCCCAGGAAACCGGCGGGATCTCACTAACCACGTCAAAAGCCCAGGAGTTGATGAAGGCCTTTCTGAAACGGTTGCAACCCGATCCGTCCGCTACCCGCTGAAGCACCGGGTCCGGTTCATGCCAGTCCTCGCGTGTGCGTGATTATGCGCCTATCCCATTGAGAACGTCATGGGCACAAACTGGATCTGGTTCTCGACACGGTCCACACCGCCTACTTCAGCGGCCACACGGGTCGCCCGGTCAATGTCGGCGCGAATGACCGTCGATCCGCGCAGGATCACTTTTCCGCCTCGAGCCTCCGTGTCCAGGAACTGGATCGGGATGCGGGCATGATAGAGAATCGCGGTCGCGACACGGTGTCCCAGGATCAAATCCAGGATCATTTGTTTCTGCTGCTGGGCCTGTTCCCGGAAAGGCGGTGATTCGATCAGGCTGCGGATCATGGTTACAGCGGTATCCGCTTCCATTTCACGGGTATTGATCACCAGGTCGTAGAGATCGGGGGAATCCCATTCCACGTTGAAAAAAATGCGGTGAAAACCCGATCGCTCCCGGTCGCTCTGGCGGATCATGGCCAACGCCTGGTTTTCATCAATCTCATGACGTTTCATGAGACGTTCCCGTCGCACCTGGATCGGCGCGGTCACCTGGATCTTGAGCACACCCGGGATCCCGGCCAGGACCACCTGCGCCCCGCGGCCGACGATCAGGGCGCTGCCCGTTCCGGCGAATTCGTAGATGGCGGTTTTCAGAAAATGCAGATAACGGTCCTTGTGGGAGGAAAAATTGTCCCAGAAAGAAGGACGTTTTTCATCGTAGCGTTCCAGGTTTTCCAGTTCCTCGCCGTAATCTGAAAAAACGCTCTCGAGTGAAGATTTGTCCAGGCGTGGCAGATCCGGCCGGAGTTGCAGCGAATCCGCCATTTGCGTACCCAGGCTTCCCAGACTGCGTGATAGTGTCAGTATGGCCATTTTTCCCCTCCAGTCAGATTCAGTCTGCAGCGCATGAATCCTTTCTCCCTCTAACTATCAATATGCAATCTATCGCGCAAGGTTTCAACACGGGTTTGGCTCGCGCGGCTGGATTTGATTTTTTTTCGCATTTGCATAGAATGCAGGAGGAGAATCACGTTATGGAGTCCGAAAATGAATCCGCGCAAGGAAGAACGTCTGTATGGCTTGAAAAACGTGGTCGTCATCATGGACGGCGTGGAATACCCCGCCGTG
>DBFQ01000097.1 GCA_002294665.1 Candidatus Aminicenantes bacterium UBA876 | reverse complement strand
CAAAGTGTGGAAGATGAATTGATGCAGCCCTGGCTGAATAAGTGGCGTTGTGGCGAAGAGGGCAACTTCTTTTATCGGATCAAACGGGAATACGAAGAGAAACTCGGGCGCAAGGTGCGTGACAACGTAATCTACCGCATGCTCGAACGTTACCGGAAAATAGATAGTGAAAAGGTCAAAATGAAAAGTGGAAAGTGGGATACCCAGAGGGCACACGAGTAAAAAGGTCAAAGTAAATAGATAGAAGTGAAAAGTAGGGGCGGCTTCACGTGGCCGCCCCTGCGAGAGGCAAGAGGCAGAGGGCAAGTTGCAGGAGAGACGAGGCAACTGGAGTAGGGGGCGGGCTTGAAACCCGCCCTGCATTTCCAACTTCATAAACTTGTTTAAATTTCCGTGTATTCCGTGTGTTGATTTAATTTTCCGGATCGCTCATGCTTTTTTCAACCTGAAACCTTCTTCATCCTACAGGGCGGCCACGTTATATGTTGGCGTTCATCGGTTTTATGGTTCCTATGGAGGAGCTTCATCATGAAACACAAAGTGGTTGGAGTGGTGATTTTTCTGGCTGTAATCGCTTTGTTTCCCGGATTGATGGTGGCCGATGGAGTGATCCCGGCTGACGCGGAATTAACGGGACAGGATGGGTTGAAGAACCGGGTGCAGGCCGATTTCCGCACCGGCCGGATCCCCTTGTATTTCATCCAAAACCAGGGCCAGTACAACCAGGCGGCGCGGTTTTATGCCCGGGCGTCACGTTATACCCTGTGGCTGACCGGGGAAGGGCTGGTTTTTGACAGCAGCCGGCCGCTGCCGGAGGAAGCCCGACAAGATAGATCGCAGAACGGACGGCTGCAGCGCCGTATGCCCGGTGAGGCAAAAGCACACTCCGGCCAATACGCGCGCGAGGTGACCCGGCTGGTGTTTCTGGATGCCGATCCTGAACCCGCGATGGTTGCCGCTGATGTGGCTGAACTCAAGGTCAATTACTTTAAGGGGAACGATCCCGGAAAGTGGCATTGTGACGTGCCCACCTCCAGGGCAGTGACCTACCGGAACCTGTATGCGGGCATCGATCTCAAGGTCTACGGCATGGAAAAGGAAGTGGAATACGACTGGGTGGTCAAGCCGCAGGCGGATCCGTCACGGATTCGTTTTGCTTATCGCAATGTGAAAGGTACGCGCATTGACGGGGAAGGCAACCTGGTGATCGAGACCGAATTCGGCCAGATGATCCACAAGCAGCCGGTGTCCTATCAGGAAAAGCCCCAGGCTATGAATAATGGATCAAGCATATCCAATCGCTCTCCTGTCGAGGTGCGCTTCCAACGGTGTGGAGAAAACACGTACGGGTTTGCAGTGGGAGCGTATGATAAAGAGCGTGAGCTGGTAATCGACCCGCTGGTTCTCTTGTACTCCACTTACCTGGGCGGGGCGGCTATCGATTATGCCAACGATATCGCTGTGGATGACAGCGGCCACGCGTATGTGGCCGGATATACAATCAGCGCTGATTTCCCCACTCTGAACCCGTATCGCGGAAGTATTGGCGGTTCATACGATGCCTTCGTTGCGCGCATCGACACCCAGGCGAGCGGCGCTTCCAGCCTGGTCTATTGCACCTACCTGGGTGGGACGACTTATGATCAAGTTAAAAAGATTGCCGTGGATGGCAGCGGGCACGTGTATGTAGCCGGATGGACGGACAGCACGGATTTTCCCACTGTGAACGCGTACATGGGAGATGGTGGTGGATATGATGCATTTGTCGCGCGCATCAATACCAACGCGAGCGGCGCTGCCGGCCTGATCTACTCCACTTACCTGGGCGGGTCGGGAGGTGATTATGCTCATGGGATTGCCGTGGACGGCGGCGGCCACGCGTATGTGGCTGGAGAAACATACAGCACGAATTTTCCCACCGTGAACGCGTACATGGGAGATGACGGTGGATGTGATGCATTTGTCGCGCGCATCGATACCAACGCGAGCGGCGCTGCCGGCCTGGTCTACTCCACTTATCTGGGCGGGGCGGCGAGTGGTGATTTTGCTGATGAGATTGCCGTGGACGGCAGCGGCCACGCCTATGTGACTGGATCTACAGCTAGCACTGATTTTCCCACCCTGAACCCGTATATGGGATATGCCGGTGCATATGATGCATTCATCACACGCATCAATACAAATGCCAGCGGCGCTGCCGGCCTGATTTATTCCACTTACCTGGGCGGTGCGTACAATGATGTGCTTAATGGGATTGCCGTGGACGGCAGCGGCCACGCGTATGTTTGCGGATATACCGAAAGCACCGATTTCCCCACCGTGAACGCGTACATGGGAGATGATGGTGAAAGAGATGCATTTATTGCACGTATCGATACCAATGCCGGCGCCGCGGCCGGCCTGGTCTACTCTACCTACCTGGGCGGGTCGGGTGCGGATTATGCCAGAGGGATTGCCGTGGACGGAAGCGGCCACGCGTATGTGACTGGATATACACAAAGCACTGATTTTCCCACCCTGAACCAATACATGGGATATGCAGGTAACGCAGATGCTTTTGTTGCGCGCGTCGATACCAACGAGAGCGGCGCTGCCGGCCTGGTCTATTCCACTTACCTGGGCGGGGCGGATAATGAGGTGTCTCAAGGGATTGCCGTAGACGGCAGTGGCCACGTGTATGTGAGCGGATGGACAAGCAGCACGGATTTCCCCACTGTGAACCCGTTTATGACAGATCCCGGTGATGTTAGCTATGACGCATTTATCACCAAACTCGTTCTCCCCGGTATTGGAGTGACCGCGCCCAACGGGGGAGAAGAATGGCCGGTGGGATCGGCCTGCAACATTACCTGGAGTAGTACGGGATCGATTGAATTCGTAAAAATCGAGTATTCAACAGACAACGGGTCCGCCTGGAGTGAAATCACGGAGTCCACTCTCAACGACGGCAGTTATGCATGGACCGTTCCCGCTTCACCTTCCACGCAGTGCCTGGTGCGGATCAGTGACGCGGCGGACGGTGATCCCGTGGATGTCAGCGATGCCACATTCACGATCACCGTGGTGGGTAGTCTTCTTGTGATTTCATCACCCAACGGCGGAGAGGGCTGGACGCTTGGAGATTTTCACAACATCGCCTGGACAGCCTATGGTGTGAGCAACACGTTGAAACTCACGCTGCTGAAGGACGGCGCCCCGGTCGGTGTGATCGCTTCGGGTGTGGACGCCTCCGCGGGCAGTTACGCCTGGACCGTGGGCGAGTATATCGGCGGCATGGCCGAGACCGGAAGCGGATATACAGTCAAGATCAAAGAACAGGAAACCACGGCAGCGGACGAATCGGATGCCACGTTCAAGATTTCCGCGGTATCGGGCGATACCTTTGTGTACGACGGGATATGGGAGGATGGAGCCACGGCCGGAGTCGAGGGCTGGCATCCGGGCGATTACGACGGCGACGGCTTTCTCGACCTTTTGAATGTTCTGGTCAAATACAACAAGGTGTTTGTTTCCGATGGCACGCAGTTTATCAATCTGGGGCGCTGGCTGCAGTCGGATTCCGGCCTGTACGGCTGGTTCCCGGGCGATTTTAACGGTGACGGCAAAACCGACCTGATGCGCTTTACCCCGGCAAACGACTGGGGTCCGGACCGCACCCAGGTGTTTCTCTCGACCGGTTCTGCTTTTCTCAAAGATTACATCTGGTCCTACGCGGTTCCCGGCGTTGATGGCTATACCGTGGGTGATTTCAACGGCGACGGCAAGGACGACATGCTGATTTACGATACTGCTTCGCTGGAATCCCGGGTGTATGTGAGCAGCGGCAGCGAATTCCTGTCGCCGTCGGTCTGGTTCACGGGCCATAACGGAATGGATGGCTGGTATTGCGGAGACTTCAACGGAGACGGGCGAACCGACTTGGCGCGTACCCACTTCGAGAACGGCACGGTGGTGCTGTTGTCCACGGGCACGGCGTTTGCGTTCGCCGGGGTATGGACACCGGCTCTGCCGCAAGCGGGCGGCTGGCTGGTGGCCGACTACAACGGTGACGGCATGGATGACCTGCTGCGCGGCAAGGACGATGTCGCGGGTACGGAGGTATTTTTGTCCACGGGCGCAGCGTTCCAGTATGACGGCGTCTGGAGTGATGCGCCGGCGGTGAGCGCAGCCTGGCGGGTGGGTGATTTTTCCGGCGACAAGCGTGCCGACCTTCTGGCTTACGATGGCGCCAATCGCCAGACCGGTGTATGCCTGTCCACTGCCGCGGGTTCTTCCAGCGGGGCGCTCAAGGCGACCCGCGACGCGAACCATCTGAACGATGGCATCGACCTGAGCCGGCCGGTACTGCCGCAAGGTGTGGAAGATGAATTGATCCAACCCTGGCTGGAAAAATGGCGCAATAACGAAGAGGGCAACTTCTTTTATCGGATCAAACGGGAATACGAAGAAAAACTCGGGCGCAAGGTGCGTGACAACGTGATCTACCGCATGCTCGAACGTTACCGGAAAGAAAATAGGTGACAGGTGACAGGTATCAGGTGACAGGAGGCTGGGCAATTCAAATCCGAAATCCCAAGCACAAAATCCCAAACAAATTCAAATGAACCAAATTCAAATGTTCCAAACAAAAGCAAAACAGAAGCAACCACAGAACACACGGAACACGCGGAAGAAAGCAGTTGAAGGAGTTGAAAATGCAGGAACGAGTTTCTAACCCGCCCGTACGCCTGTTATCTCGTTCCTGAATCTTTCCAATCGCCTCTTGCCACTAGCCCATGGCCATAGCAGAGTTTAAGAGTTGAAAAGTTGAAGAGTTGAAGAGGGAAGAAGTTGAAAAAGTAGCGTTTCATGAACCGCCCCTTTTCACTTTTCACTGATTCGCGGTATGATCCTGCGGGAGGTTGTAATGGGCATCAAGAAAGCGATCCTGCTCTACCTGCTGACGGTCCCCGTGTTTTTCGTGATCGACATGGTGTGGCTGGGGTTTGTGGCCAAGGGGTTCTACCGCCGCCACCTGGGTGAATTCCTGGCACCGAAATTCAACTGGACCGCGGCGATCGTGTTTTACCTCTTGTTTATCGTGGGCATCCTGGTGTTTGCCGTGTTGCCCGGGCTGGACCGGAATTCGTTTGCCCATTGTTTGCTCATGGGCGTTTTGTTCGGTTTCTTTACCTATGCCACTTACGACTTAACCAACCTGGCCACGCTGAAGGGATGGCCCATGCCGATTGTCGTGGTGGATATCATCTGGGGAATGGTTCTCAGCGGTTCGGTGGCCGCGCTCAGCTTCCTGATCGGACGGAAACTGCTGTGAGCGAAAAGCATTCAGCGGGCGCGGGTGGTATGGAATACGCGGCGGAAATGGAAGCCGTAAATCGCGAACGTGATGGCCTGGGGAACGAGGCGCGGGCAACGGAATAGCGACCAGAAAAGCAGTTTCCAATAGTATCTGCGGCCGCGGTCAAATATCCCCAACACAAAAAAAGCGCGGATGGCCGCCTTGATATGATAGAGACGCAGCGGCACACTGCTGCTGGGGGGAGTTTTGCCGGCACGACGCAATTCCTTTATATAGCGGGATTTTCGCCGCAGGAAATCCTGAACCCGGAGGGTATAGGGCTTGCATGCATAAATCGATTGCAGAATGCGCTGATAGCCGCGAATGAGTTCCTGGTAGTTCATCCGCGGCAGGAAATTGATGGAAAAATCGGTGTTGTCTCCGGAAAAGGTTTTCAACAGGCGCTTTTCCTGCTTGAGGCGCTGGTAGAGCCGGGTATTGCGAGGCGCGTTCAACAATCCCACCATGGCGGTTACGATACCGCTGTTCTGGATGAATTCGACCTGGCGACGAAAAATGGAGGGAGAGTCGTTGTCAAAGCCGACGATGAAGCCACCCGTCACTTCCAATCCCGCGGCCTGGATATGCTTGACGCTGGCGTCCAGGTCACGGCGGGCGTTCTGCATTTTTCCGCAGGCCACCAGGCTCTCCTTGTCCGGAGTTTCGATACCGATAAACACCTGGTTGAAACCCGCCTGTACCATCAGGGACATCAATTCATCGTCATCAGCCAGGTCAATGGATGCTTCGGTGTTGAAATTAAAAGGCGAGTGGTGTTGTTTCATCCACTGAATAATGGCGGGTAGAACCTCGGCTTTCAAGGCGGTGCGGTTGCCGATGAAGTTGTCGTCCACAAAAAAGACCCCGCCTTTCCAGCCGCGCGCGTAAAGGCTGTCGAGTTCCGCAACGATCTGGGCGGCGCTCTTGGTGCGGACCCGGCGTCCGAACAGGGCGGTGATGCTGCAGAATTCGCAGTTGAAGGGGCAGCCGCGGGAGAATTGCAGGTTCATGGATACGTATTTTTTCATTTTCAACAGGTTCCAGCGGGGGGTCGGGGTCTGGATGAGTTCAGGAAACTTCTTTGTCTGATAGGTCTTGTGAGGATGACCGGTGGCCAGGTCGGAGAGGAAACGGGGCAATGTGATTTCCGCTTCGTTGAGTACCAGGTGGTCGACTTGAGGAAATGATTCCGGGGCTTCCGTAAACAAAGGACCGCCGGCAACGATCGCTTTGCCGGCTTGTTTTGCCCGGCGGATGACTTCCCGGGTCGATTCCTGCTGTACGGCCATGGCGCTGATAAACACCATGTCCGCCCATGCCAGGTGACGCCTCAGCAGGGGGGATACATTCATATCCACCAGCTTCAATTGCCATGCCTGCGGCAACATGGCCGCCACGGTGAGCAGCCCCAGCGGTGGGTACACCGATTTTTTGGAGATGAAGCGGATGGCGTGCTTGAAGCTCCAGAATGTATCCGGGTATTGTGGATAAATCAGCAGCGCCTTCATTTTGCCGTTGTTGCTGAAGGCGTGTCCGTGCCGCGATCATGGCCGGCCTGGGCAATCGCCACAAAGGATGCGGCGAGGGCGGGGAAATGAAACTGGATCAGCCTGCCGAGGGCCAGGACCAGGGGCATGACCATTGTCTGCGTGAATTCGGCCAGCAATTCATTGCCCTGGGAAGTGAGCTGGTAATATTTGCGCCGGGGACCTTGATCGGAGCGGCGCCATTCCGAGTGGATCAAATCGGCGTTTTCCAGTTTTTTGAGCTGCTGGTAAATTCCGCTCTCGTTAAAGGGAAGGTTATGGCTGACGGCCTGAAGCCTGCGCGAGAGCTCGAAACCGTAAGTCGGCTCATCCTTCATGAACAGCAACAGGAAGTAGGCGGAGAACCCCTTTTTGTATTCCCTGGACCAGGATTTCATCAACTTCTGTTTTCTGTGATCCACATTCATTCGCGCCGCCTCCGAATATTTTTATATACTATAGTATAATATACAATACCGGATTTGTCTACAAAAGGGATTGTTTTTTAAATTTTTTTCGGGCATGCTGATGCGGACAGAGGAGGTTTCTATGTCTGCATTCGGCCGCCGTGGTTTTATCAAGCAAGGACTGGTCGGTTTGTCCGGAGCGGCTTTGCTGCCTTCCGCGCTGAAATCCGCGAATGAAAAAGATATCCGGGGAAAAGTGGATGAGACTTATCGCACCCGGGTACTGGGGCGTACGGGACTGCGCCTGCCCGTCGTCAACATGGGGGTGATGAACGCGGACAACCCCAACCTGGTGCGTCGCGCCCTGGATTCCGGCCTGAAGATGCTGGACACGGCGCATGTCTACCAGCGCGGCCGCAACGAGGAAATGGTGGGCCAGGTGGTCAGCGAACGCAAGCGTGCCGACGTGGTGATCGCCACCAAGTTGGTGGGGGGTCACGAGGCGCGCAAGCCGGGCACGCGGGAACGGATTTTTACCGGCAAAGCCGACCTGGAACGCTTTGCTGCCGATTTTGAAACCAGCCTGCAACGCTTGAAAACCGATTATGTGGATATCCTGTATCTTCACGGCGTGGCCAGCGCCGAAGCCACCCGCTTCGAGCCGCTGATCTCATTGATGCTGCAATGGAAAAAGGCGGGGCGGGCCCGGTTCATCGGCGTCACCACCCACAGCAACGAACCCGAGGTCCTGCGTGCCGCCGCGGACCTGGGCGAAATCGATGTCGTGTTGACGGCGATCAACTTTCGCCAGGATCACCGCCAGGAGGTTCTGGCGGCGATTGATTATGCCGCCGCAAAAGGCGTGGGCATCGTGGCCATGAAGACCCAGGCCGGAGTGTACTGGGACAAGGAGCGCCAGCAGCCCATCAACATGAAAGCCGCGCTGAAATGGGCGTTGCAGCATGAGAACATCCACACCGCCATTCCCGGTTTCACCACCTTCGACCAACTGGAACTGGATATTGCAGCCATGCGCGAATTCACCCTGACACCTGCGGAAAAGATGGACCTGGACCTGGAATCCCACAAGAACCTGGCGGGCCTGTACTGCAGCCAGTGCGGCAAGTGTGCGAGCCAATGCCGCTTTCACATGGATATTCCCACCCTGATGCGCAGTTTCATGTACGCGTATGGTTACCGCAACCTTTCCCTCGCGGCCGAGTGCCTGAAGGATGCCGGAAGCGTGCATTGCCTGGATTGCCATGCATGCACTGTGGCCTGTTCCCAGCATTTCGATGTCAGGGAACGGATCCTGGATATCGCGCGGCTGAACCAGGTACCGGTGGAGTTTCTGGCTTAGCCCGGATTTTGGGGAATTGAATAAGGCATAATGAATAAGGAATAAGGGACCCGGATCCTCCCGAAAGGTTTTTTATTCGTTCTTCCTTATTCAGCGCGTGTGGGTTTTTGGCCAGAGGCGAGTGGCGATAGGCTAGGGGGAACTGAGTCGAAAGTTGAAAGTCTAAAGTCGAAAGTAAATACTTCTTCAACTTTTATTACTTCTTGCCTCTTCAACTCTTCAACTCTCCAACTTTTCAACTTTTTTTGTGGATCGGATCTCCGGCACGCAGGATGCCGCCCTGGATCACCCGTGCAAACACGCATTCCCGTGGCATGATGCATTCGCCTACGTTGCGTGAAATCGCGCATGGTGTCCGGCATTCCTTGCCTTTGCGCGTGATTTCCAGGACACAATCATTCAACTGAAGGCGATCTTTCACTTGAAGCCGGGCGAAATCGATGCCCATGGTGGTGATGTTCTCTCCGAAAATGCCCGGTTTCAATTGGACCGGCGTCCGGGGTTGGAAACGCTGGTGGCTCTCCCATGCCAGCAGCGAAACTTCGCGCTCACCCGTTCCCGCATGGGCGTCCTGTTCTACTCCCACTCCGGGAAGCAGGCGGATTTCCGCCACAACCGGTTTCGGGCCGCGCCTGGAGTTGCGGCAGACCGCGACTACATGCGGTTGAGTCTGTTTTTCCGCTGGGGTCATCAAACGAGCATATCATGACCACGTGGCATGATACAATCACGTCATGGATCAAGCAATCAAACGTCAGCCTCAGCCCCATGATCCCCGCCTGGAGCATTGCACCCTGTGTCCCCGGCGCTGCGGGGCCAACCGCTGCACCGGGCCGTATGGATTCTGCTCCGGTGGGGCGGGGCTGGAAGTGGCCGCCGTTTGCCGACACACCGGGGAGGAACCCGTGCTCGGCGGCCCTGCCGGGGTGTGCAACGTGTTTTTTACCGGCTGCAACCTGCGCTGCGTGTTCTGCCAGAACCACCAGGTGAGTCGCGGCTCAACTACCGCCCCCCGCCTCATGAAACCGGGTGAGGTGATCGCGCAGATCCGCGCGCTTCTCGATGCGGGCTGCGATACCCTGGGACTGGTGTCTCCCTCTCACGTCGTGCCCCAGGTGCGGGCCTTGCTGGCTGCAATCGAACGGGAGGGCCGCCATCCCACGTTGGTACACAACGGCAACGGCTACGACGATCCCGAGGTATTGCGGGAACTCGAGGGGCGTGTGGACATCTACCTGCCGGATTTGAAATACGCCGGCAGCGATACGGCGGCACGGCTTTCCGGCGCGGCTGATTACCCGGAGGTGGCGTTTTCCGCACTGGAAGAGATGGCGCGCCAGGTCGGAACCGGCCTGATTCTGGACGAGCGGGGAATCGCGCGCAAAGGGTTGATCGTGCGTCACCTGGTTTTGCCGGGTTTCATTGACGATTCGATCGCGTTGCTGGAAAAACTGGCGCAACGGATGGGCGTGGATGTGCATCTTTCGTTGATGGGCCAGTACCGGCCGCCGCCGGAACTGGCCTGCCCGCCGCCGCTGGATCGCCGCCTTTCCGTCCGCGAATACGAGCGCGTGGTTGCGGCGGCGATGGAACTGGGATTTGAGAACGGTTGGATCCAGGAAGCGGGCAGTCCGGACAGCCATGTTCCCGATTTCTGCACGGCAAACCCCTTTGACCCCACGAAAGTCGGTGCTTGATCCTGGGCCGTGCGCGTAAGCACGGCGGCGTTGACAATCAGCGTGTAAGTCAACACCAATAACAATAGAAAAAGCACCAGCGCTTTGCCGAAACGCGGTTGCGACGGCTGGCCCTGGCCGGATTTTATCGGGCAATCAGGTGGCATTTTCGCAGGATTCCCTTCTCAAAGTAAAGCAGAGCCGGCGTGCCGGGAACGCGCAGGCGGTCGAGGAACACGTCCGGATCCATGACAAGGGGAGAGGGAATCCGCATCCAGTCCGCGAGGTTGGACACGCGGTCCGGGCGGTCGGTGATCAAAACGGTTCGAAGCGGTCCCGTGTCTTGGCGTGTCGCCCGGTTCCAGGCATGCCGAATCCGCTCGAACGCGTCGGGACCCTGGGGAAAGCGACAGATCAGGATACGACCGCTGCCGTCAGGCGGCAGGGCTTCGGTCAGGTCGATTCCGCGGCCCTGGGGCAGGCGCAGGAGTGGGGCTGATCCCGGCAGAATGCACGGATGCGGGGGCGGCGTCCTTGTCAGGCGACGGCCGGCGGCAATCAACAGCACCAGCATCAATAGTCCCGCCAGGAAACGGGATGCCGGATCGGGTTGAGAAGCCATATTGCTCTTAAGCAAAAATGGTGCCGAAGAATAAAGTTGAAGAGTTGAAGAGTTG
>DBFQ01000062.1 GCA_002294665.1 Candidatus Aminicenantes bacterium UBA876 | reverse complement strand
TCGTTCCCCTTCCCCACATCCCGGTTGGCGAGTTGCCTGCAATTGTGTTAGAAATCTGTTGGAGATTTATGATGACTGTGAGATTGTATCGCGACGACCCCTGGTTGCTGGAGTTCGATGCCCGCGTGGAAAATGTGGAAGTGGCGGGTGATCACTGGGAAATCGAACTGGATCAAAGCGCNNTTGACGTGCGCGAACATGGCGAGCGTGTCCTGCATATCACCACTGCGCCGTTGCCGGTGAACAAAATGGTTCACGGCCGGGTGAACTCCGGTCGGCGACGTGATTTCATGCAGCAGCATACCGGCCAGCACGTGATCTCGGCCGCGTTCTGGAAAACGCTCTCGCTTGTCACCATTTCCGTGCATATGGGTACGGAAGATACCACCATTGATCTCGACACATCAGAAATCACGCGCGAACAGCTTCAACAGGTCACCCGGCTCGCCAACCGGATCATTGCCGACGATCTCCCCCTGGCCGCGGTTGAAGTGCCTGCCGATGAGTTGGGAAAGTTCAACCTGCGCAAGCCGCCGCCGGTGGAGGGAACCGTCCGGCTGGTGCAGATCGGCGATTTTGACTGCGTGGGCTGCTGCGGCCTGCATCTGCCTTCAACCGGAACGATCCGACTGGCCTTGTGCAGCGGCTGGGAACGCATGCGCGGCCAGGTTCGCACCCACTGGCAGATCGGTGACCGCGCGGTCGCTTACCTGGAACAACGCCTGGCCATCCTGGAAGACCTGCGTGAACTGAACGCCACCCGTGACGAGGAACTGGCGGACGCGGTTCGGCGCCTTCAGGAAACCGCCAGCGACCTGCGCAGTCGCCTCGCCCAATTGGAACGTCGCCTGGCGGATCGCCTGGCCGATGAACTGCTCGACGCGCCGGCGCACCGCATCCATCGCATCTTGGAGAACGAATCAGCGGATATGGAAAAATCGCTTGTCAAATCACTGCTGGCTGCGGCATCTCATGACTTCGCCCTGGTGAACGTCCTTCCCGATCGCCTGAGCTGGTCGTTGGGCCTTCCGCGTGGCGGCTCGGTCGATTTTCGTGACGCGAGACAGCGTTACCTTGATCCGCTGGGCGCCCGCGGAGGGGGTCGTCCGCCCCTCTGGCAGGGCAGTGCACCGGCGGATGCGTCTCCCCGCGATCTTCTTGACGCGCTGGAAAGGATCCTTCAGGAAAGTTGAATAAAAAAACAAAGTTGAGGAAGTTGAGGGAGTTGAGAACAATTTTGTCATTGGGAAAAACTGGTCATTTATTCGCTGCTCTCATGTCATTGGCTTACTGCGCAAGTGTCATTGAAAACAAATTTGAAGAGTTGGAGCGGAAGTGACAGTTTTCCGGTATCCGGTGACAAACGGGCATGGGGCGAATGGCAATTGGCGAGGGGCTTGAGCCCGAATGGGGCCGGTGCGTATAAACGTATAAACTCCTATTTAGAATTTAGACCATTTGAATTTGTCTTGGATTTCGGATTTGCCCTTTTCCGTGTATTCCGTGTGTTCCGTGGTTTCTTCTGCTTAGCTTTTGTTTGGTATTTCGGATTTTGTGCTTCGGATTTTTAGGTTTTAGTGACCCAATGACGAGAGCGTAGCGAGCAAATGACAATCACTCCAAATTTCTCAATGACAAGTTATCCCAATGACTGGTATTGCTTTTGTTTTGAATTTTGAACATTTGGATTTTGAATTTGTTTGGAATTTAGAATTTGGGATTTAGGATTTGAAAGAAGGTGACAGGTTTCAGGTATCATGTGACAAACGGGCAAGAGGCGAATGGTAAGAGGCAATTGGCTATTGGCAAGTAGCGAGGGGAAAAGTGAATTGAGTTTTCCGCCTGTTCCGTGGTTGCTTCTGCAGGGTATTTCACTTTTCACTTTCAACTTTTCACTTTCATCCTTACTTCCTGCCCCTTGCCAATCGCCGGTCTTCTCCATACTTTGTTGACAATTCCTCCTCATCCGACTATCTTGATTGCGCCGGAACGGCAGGGATCCGAAAGGGTCGAACACGCTGTGGAGGGCCGGAACCATGTGCCAAAGGGGTCATTCGGTCTGGCCGAACGTGATGGTGGAGGGAAGCCGTGCCGGCGTCCGCGCGGCGCAACACCTTGAGATCATCGGAACGGGGGAGGCCGGCTGAATGAAGTCAAAAACAGGGTGTTCCATACTGGGATGGTCCTTTTTGCTGGGAGCCGGATTCTGGCTGATCCACACCCTGCTTCACTGGCGCTTTTTTTACCGCGGCAGTTTTTGGGATGCCTTGATAATCGATATTCCCACGCATGATCTCGTGGTGCGTCTGTTCCTGGTCGTGTTCGCCCTGGTTTGCGGATGGATTTTTTATTTGTTGCGGCGGCGTTATCTGCACCTGGCCGAAGAAGGCCGGCGTTCGCGGCAGATGTTTCACGATCTGTTTGAGAACAGCCCCATTGGCATGGCCCTGGTGGATGTTGCTTCGCGGCGGTTTGTACAGGTCAATTCCAGCATGGAAACGATGCTGGGTTTTGACGCGGATGAACTGACCCGGATGACCATGCGGGACGTGATTGTGCCCGAGGACTGCAGGGAAGAGATTTTCCAGGTCGGCGGGCAGCGGCGCCGGCCAGGCGGCAGCCATGAATACCAGATGCGTTGCCGGCGCAAGGACGGCAAATTCCGCTGGATGCGGGTGACTGCGGAGCCGTTGGGCCCGCTGCACCCCGGACGCGGCGAAGCGGTGCTGGTGATGGCGACCGATATTACGGAGAACCTCAACATTCTGGAACGCCTGAAGCAGAGTGAAAGCCGGTTCCGCGTCATGGCCGAAACCGTGCCGCTCGGCGTGGAGGAGATCGATCGCGAAGGGCGCATTGAATGGGTCAATCCCGCCTATTGCCGAATGTTTCAATGCACGTTTGCAGAGGCGGTGGGAACCTGTATCTGGGATCATCTTCCCGATCCGGAGCCCTTGAAGAAACTGTATGATCTGTTGATGAATGATGAAACCATGCCCATGGAGTGGGTGGGCCGCAATCTGGTGGGGGACTCTTCCCAGATTGACGTAAGGGTTTACTGGGATTACCGACGTGATGCGGAACACCAGGTGACCGGCGCAGTGGCCGTCATCGCGGATGTGACCGCCGAGAAGCGCACGGATTTTCACTTGCGCCAGGCGCGGCGCCTGGAAGCGGTCGGCCGTTTGGCCGGTGGAGTGGCCCATGACCTGAACAACCTGTTGACCCCCATCCTCGGTTACAGCGGATTGATGCGGGAAAATCCCGGTGAACCGCCGGATCGAAAGGAAGCGATCGAAGCCATTTACCAATCCGGCATGCGCGCCCGCGACCTGGTGCGGCAGCTGCTGGCGTTCGGCCACTGCCAGACCCTGGCATTCTCGGTGTTGAACCTGAACGATGTGATCCGCGGCATGGAAATGCTTTTGCGCCGTACCATCCGCGAAAACGTGGATATTCTGTATCATCTTTCCGATTATCCCCTGGTGATCGACGCGGATTCCGTGCAATTGGAGCAGGTTTTGACCAACCTGGCGGTCAACGCCCAGGATGCCATGCCCGAAGGCGGAAAACTGATCATCGAAACCTGTCGCGTACACCTGGACGAAAACTATATCCGCGTCCATCCGGTGGTCAAAGCCGGACCATACGCCCTGATGGCCGTGACCGATAGCGGCTGCGGCATGGACGAAGAAACGCGCGAGAGGGTATTCGATCCCTTTTACACGACCAAGGAAAGCGGCGGTACGGGCCTGGGACTGGCCACGATTTACGGGGTGGTCAAGCAACACAACGGATACATCTGGGTGTACAGTGAGCCCGGAAAAGGCAGCACCTTTAAACTGTATTTTCCCTTGAAGGATGCCGCGGTTCCCGAAGCGCTGCAGCCGAGCGGGGAGGATTCTCGACGGGAGTACTCCGGGAGCGAGACGGTTGCGGTTGTTGAAGACGACACCATGGTCCGGCGCCTGGCGGCGGGGATGTTGCACCGCCTGGGCTATCGCGTGATCACCGCCGAGTCGGGGCTGGAATGCCTGAAAAAGTGTCAAGAAATGGATGGAGCGCCGGACCTGCTGCTCGCCGACGTGATCATGCCGGGTATGAACGGCAGTGAATTGTACAAGGCCATGAAGGAACGCTATGCGGATCTGAAAGTTCTGTACATGTCCGGTTACACCGACCACGTGATCGTTCACCAGGGAATTCTGGATACCGACGCCGTTTTGCTGCAGAAGCCGTTTTCCTTTGATTCGCTGGCAAAGGAGGTGCGCCGGATCCTGGATTAATAATCAGCTTTCAGGATGCAGGATGAAAGTGAAAAGTTGAAAGTGAAAAGTGAAATACCCTGCCGAAGCAACCACGCAACAGGCGGAAAATTCAATTCACTTTTTCCCTCGCCGCTAGCCTCTTGCCATTTTCATTCAAATTCGAAATTCAAAGCACGAAATCCCAAACAAATTCAAATGATCCAAATTCAAAATAAGAGTCCGAGTCATTTTCTCGCTTTGCGAGCGTCATTAGCTTGCTTCGTAAGTGTTATTGAATCCAGAATGGCAAGGGGGAGGGGCTATTGGCTAGGGGCAGGAGACAGGAGGCAGGTGTAGGGGCGCCCCCTGTGGTCACCCTATAGCATGCAGAAGGTAGAAAAAAACGTTGGGCTATCGTTAACTACCCTGGATTTTTCATCACCGAGCCGGGGAGTGCCTCATCACTATAACCTCCGTCGTCTCCATCACTCGCGCTTGAAGTTGCCATCACGGCCTCTGCATCCTGTCACCTGAAACCTGTCACGGCCTCCCCCACGTTCATGCGCCCGGTGATCACCGTGATATC
>DBFQ01000013.1 GCA_002294665.1 Candidatus Aminicenantes bacterium UBA876 | reverse complement strand
ACTCTCCAACTCTCCAACTTTCCTCAAAAATCAAATCCGATCCAGAAGTTGAACCCGTAGTAGTAGGATTCGCGGAAATCCCAGCGCCGCACCCATTCAAAATGCATGGGAACACCGAACAGGAATGCCTGGATGCCGAAACCATAGGAGGCAAGGCCATCCTGCAGCTGCAAGCCGCCATCCGGCTTGAAGAGGCGGAAGTCCTGGCCGGAGTACCAGGCGCCGCCCAGGTCGAAAAAGAAGACTCCGCGGACCGGGCCGATCAGGCCGAGGGGTGTCGCGGCCAGATGGATCAGCGAGAAGCGGAATTCGGCGTTGAAGTGGAAGCCATGGTTACCGGTGATGCGGGCGTACCCGGCGGAGCGGATGGTGTTGTCTCCGCCCATCCAGAAAAGCAGGGGGTTGTCTCCGCCGGAAGTGAATCCCCGCAGCCGGAAAGCCAGCAGTGTCTGGGTGTCCAGATGCATGTACTTGCGGAAGTCGCCGCTCAGCGTATAGGCGTCCTGGAATGAATCTCCGAGTTTGAAAAATTTCTGGTAGGTGATGTCGAATGTATGTCCCATGAGCGGGCCGAAAGATGCAAATCGGGTGGTCTCTTCGGTCAGCGACAGGGTCAGGGGGGCCGCGTAGCCGGTGAAGTATTGTCCATAGGGCAGTTTGCGTTGCAGGTAGATGAGGTCGGAATCCTCTTCCTGGCGGTAGAAGGAAGCCCCGGCGACCAGGCGCGTCGAGCGGCTGAAGGGGTAGATCAACCCCAGGTCAAGGCCGAAACGTTTGCGCAAGGAGAAGTATGAACGGGTGTAATAATAGTAGTAGCCGTCATTCCAGGAGAAAAGGCTGGCGTAATACTGCAGGCGGTGGGATAGGTTCATGTAGGACATGCGGAAGGAGCGATAACCGTATTGAGTGGCCAGGTACAGGCTGAGGCTGTGGTCGCCCATGAGGTCGCTGGCCTGCAGGTAGGTGTACCCCAGGAAGTTTCCCTGTGTGGAATAACCGACTCCGATGGAGGGAAGGGAATCGATATAGAGTTTTTTGAACGGTTTGTAGTCGCCCTTTTCCTCTATTTCAATTTCCGGCGTGCTGTATGCCGCGCTGAGTCGGGAAGTGTACACGGCTTCCGGATCACTCGCGGTTGCCGCGCCCACCCGCACGGGTTCAGGCAACGGTTTCTGTTCCAGGCTGACGGCGATGTTTTTGCGGAACAGGGTGAACATGCCTTTGTGAAAAGAGGATATCACCACTTCCGCGGGGCTGCCGGGAATCTGGATGGGAAAGAAGTTTCCGGTGCGTACGTCACTGTATCGCTGTCTTGTGCGCGTATCGAGGTCGATGCCGCAGATGTTGAACGCACCGCGGTCATCGGAGCTGAAATAGATGAAGCGGCCGTCCTCGGAAAAGAAGGGGGCGATATCATTCCAATCGTCCCGGGTCAACTGCACTGGATCGGCCAGGTTGTCACGCGCGGCCGTGAAAATGTGGTAGTGTTCGCCGGTCCGCGCGGAGAAGACCACCTGTTTCCCGTCTTTTGAGATGTCCATGGCGCGGATATAGAGTTTATCGCCGGTGAGCGCGCGGGGAACACCTTTCTCGATGTTGACTTCATAAATCCGGGCAATCGAATTTTCCACTGCCGTGAACCAGATGGTCTGATTGTCCGGCAGGAAAGCGGGTGAGGCGGGAGCGTGAATCGAGGCCATTGGCAATTGCCGGACGACTTTGCCGCTGACCGCGTCCATGACCACCAGGTAGTTGGTCAATTCCTTGCGGGCGAAGAATGCGATTTTTTCTCCACGGCGATCCCAGGTAAAGGATGTCCCTTCCGCGGGGTCGAACTGGTATTCGATGAAATCGTACCTGGAGGTGAATCCGGGTGTGATGTTTTTGATCACCTTGCCGTCTTTCATGGAAACCAGCACCAGCTCCAATTTCCCGCGTTTCATGTGGGCCGTGAGCACGGCCAGCAGTTCGCCCGATGGCGAGATGCGATGGGAGAATGCATAGGCGTATGGGGGGTATTCGGGACCGATGGGGAAGCTGTAGTCTTCGGGGTTTTCGCGGTACAGGAAGTCGCGGAAACGGTCTCGGGCGTATTTTTTGAATTCAAAATTGAATTCCTTTGCCGGGGTGTCGAAAAATTTGAAGGGATTGCGGCCCCTGCCCAGGAGAGATCCGGGGCGGACCGATTCCAGCAGGTTGCGTACGGCGCGTTTGCCGTAGCGCTGTTCAATGTATTCGTAGAGCAGGTGTCCCATGTCGTATGGAGTGCGTCCGGTAGCCATCGCGGATTGCAGGTTCCAGTCTTTTGTCAGTTCGGGGATGTTGTCGTTCAGGACGGAATCGCGGACGGTCATCAGGCTGAAACTGTTCCAGTTGTCGGTGACGTATTCAGAGAAACCCTCCATGATCCACAAGGGCGGTTGGCGCAGGGCGGCGGATGACAGGTTGGTTCCTTTGTACAGGATCTGGAATTCAAAGATATGGCCCAGCTCATGGGTAATGGTGCGTGCCAGTTCTTCTGGAGCCATATCGCCGTGACAGACGACGCGTTGGGCGATGGGTTCGGCAAATGCCTGCACGCCGATGGGCAGAAAGCCGGGGAAGAGGTTTGTCTGTTCGAAGTCGATGTGAGAACGGTAGAATATGAGCGGAATTTTTTCTTCGACCTGCACGTTGAGGAATTGCGAGATGCGATTGTATGCGCCTTCAGCCGAACGGGTGATAAAACGGATCAAGTCCTTGTTGTCGATGTAGTAGTACACCTGGAAGTGTTCGGACTCGACGAATTGCCAGTTGAATTGAGAGCGGCGGACTTTGTTTTTTCCGTAAAAACCGTACTGGGCGGACAGGTTGAAAACGGCGGCAAGCAAGAAAGCCGCGATGAAGGCTGTTTTTTTCTTGTTCATGTTTTCCACCTATTCTGTGAGCAAAAAGCGATCCTGTTGGCGTTCCCGGGTGGTCAACCGGTTGACGAACAGGTCGGTGACCTGGTTGTACAATTTGCGGTAGTTGAAATCGCGATCGGTATTTTCCACGCCTTTCAACTCTCGCGTGGCGGAAAATTCCGCCACTTTTTCCCGGGTTGCGGCATTGAACATGGTGACTTCCAGGCGCATCTCCCAGTTCTGTACGTCCTTGAACGTGCGCATCAGGTCGCCAAAGCGGCTTCTGGTTTCGTTGATCACGTTGCGTTGATTGAAGCGGGTCTTCAGACTGCCCGTGATCAACAGGGCCGGACCGTAGCTGGCGAGGGAGGCGGAGTCCGGGGTCAGGTCGGGAACATGCCGGATCGGTTTTTCGATCAGCGTGGCGACGTCATCGGTAAAGAAGTTGCGGATGTGTACGCCCGGAGAGTATTCCCCGGGTTCCACCGTTTCCGTGAAACTTCCCAATATGACGCGGGAATATTCTGCCAGGGGCAGCGGATCCTCCGTGGGCAGCGGAACGGATACACGCATATAGGTGTCCATGCATCCGCCCAGCGCCAAGAGCAGGAACAGGCTAACGCTCAGCGCCCTTGCTGCGGGAAGGCTGTTGTTTTTTTTCATCTTGATCCTCCGTTTTACCGGGATCCGGATTCATGAACTGGTTGAAATTGCGCTGAATCATGGCGTTATTCGGCGCCAGTTTCAGGGCCTTGCGGTAAAGTTCTTCCGCTTTTTCCCGGTTGCCCGCCTGCTCCATGGCCACGGCCAGGTTGTTGAGCAGGGCCGGGGAATCCGGGTTTTCCGCAAATTGTTTTTCCCAGCGGTAGAGGGCTTCTTTCCATAGTCCGGCTTCAGCCAGCTGGTTGGCGAAGTGTGTCTCTGTGCGTACCATCGGGGTGGCACAGGAAACAGCCACTAAAGACAGGACAATCAATAAAGTGAGGCTTTTCACGTTCACCTCCATTCCGGGTCTGCTGCAATTCGACATCGCTATCATTATAAATGAAATCGCGTGAATGTCTGCTATCTCCGTTCTTGTAGCATCGTCAATGCCGATGAATGGACGCGTGATTGTCCCTTGCGGATGACAAGGGTGGAGTATCCGCCCGGCTTGAGATATAATTTATCAATGGCGCTACGCGGAATCGGCATTGACATGGTGGAAATCCGGCGCGTGCGTGAGGCCTTGGATCGCAACCCCCATTTCGCCGATAAACTCTTTACCCCCGGGGAGATCGCTTATTGCGAGTCGATGGCCCGGCGTGAAACCCATTATGCAGCCCGCTTCGCGGCCAAGGAAGCGTTTTTCAAGGCGCTGGGGACAGGCTGGCGGCTGGGGATGGGCTGGCAGGAAGTCGATGTCCGTCATGATGAGCTGGGCAAACCGCTCCTGCATTTGAGCGGACGCACGGCGGAGGAATTCCGCCGCCGCAGACTGCGTTGCCTGCACCTGTCCATTACGCATGAAAGAAACCAGGCCATGGCCGTTGTTGTAGTGGAGTAGGCCGATTGCAATCATGCGGCTGATTCATTACAATGGCCGCGAACAGACCGATTCGAGGTGAGTCGATGAAGCACTTTCAATTGCGTTCCCGCATTCTGGATAAAGTGGCCGTGATCTATCCACGGGGTCATCTGGACGCCCACAATGTGGAGCGTTTTGAACAGGAAATCCGGCGCATCATGGAAACCCGGGTGATGAGGATCGTGATCAATTGCGAAAACCTCGACTATATCAGCTCAGCGGGCATGGGAGTGATTATGGGATACCTGGATGAAATCCGGGAAAACGCCGGCGACATCAAGCTATGTTGTGTAAAAAACCAGGTATACGATATTTTCGACCTGGTGGGTTTTACCGATGTCTACGATTTTCTCAAGGACGAGGAAACGGCCATTCAAGCGTTTGCTTAGCATGTTCAAGGGCGAGGCGGATCTGATTGTCACCATACCGGCCAGCACGGAACTGCTGAAAATGGTGGTCGACCTGACCCGGCATGTGGTCCGGGTCCTCGAGTTTCCCGACAAGGAAGTGCAGCAGATTGCCCTCGCCGTTGACGAGGCGATCACCAACGTGATCAAACATTCGTATCGTTACGAAAAATTGCGGGACATCCGAATCGAGTTTTTTACCGCCGCGGCGGGAGTGAAGATTCGCATCATCTATGCCGGCATTGCGCCCGAACTGGATCCGGCTGAAGTCAACGTGGAAAACCTGATCAAACAGAAACGCAAGGGTGGACTGGGAGTCCAGTTGATGCGCAAGATCATGGACTCCGTGGAATATTCTTCCCGCAACGGGCTCAACACCTGTGAGATGATCAAATGGAAGAAGCGGGAAGCGGTCGACTGATCCGCGAGTTGAAACTCAAACGCCTGCAGTTCAATTCTATTTCCGAATTTTCTGCCACGCTGTATTCCTCTTTCGATATCGATCATGTCATCCGGGTATTTTTCTCCACCATTATGGGGCAATTGGGGATTTCGCGCATTCTGCTTTACGACCAGGAGAACGGAATATTCCGCAAACGCGGCTTTTCATCGGGCGGGGAGAAAGAAAACCCGATCAGCAAGTGCCTGGATACACTGATCTTGAATAGCGCCGTTTGCCGGGTTGAGGAATTGCCGCGGGAACAAGAGATTCGCAAGCAATTGTTGAAGCATCGGATTCATTACCTGATTCCTGTCGAATCGAGCGGCAGGCCCGTTCTGGTCGGTTTGGGATTGAAGTTCAACAGCCGTGAACTGAGTGAAGAAGACCTGGAACTGGCCGGCTTTATCGCCCGTTTCGCCATGATCGCCGTCAACAACACCATCATGGTCAACCGCCTGATCGAAAGTCAGCGCATTGAGCACGAGATATCGATTGCGCGAGACATTCAGCAATCCTTGCTGCCCCAGGCGATTCCCTCGCTGGATCATTTCGATCTGTGCGTGGAGTATCGTCCCATCCATGAGGTCGGCGGCGATTACTACGATATCCTCGGCCCGCGGCGTGACGGGCACGCCATCCTGATCGCGGACGTGGAAGGCAAGGGATTGCCCGCGGCTTTGCTGGCGGCGTCATCTCAGGCCGTATTCCATGTGGTGAACGACCTTTTCGTGTCCTCATCCTCGCGCTTCATGGCCAAAGCCAATTCCCTGATCTGCGATTTTACCCATTGCAACCGCTTCATAACGGTCTTCTGGATGCTCCTGGACGGACGCGCGCGCAGGGTGACCTGTGTGAACGCGGGCCACGAGCCGCCTTTTCATGTCGACACGCAAGGCCGGGTGCGGCGCCTTGAGCGCGGGGGATTCCTGGCCGGATTCGTCCCGGATGCCGAATACGAACAGGAAGAGTTCGTCATGCAGCCGGGAGAGATCATCGTGGCGTTCACGGACGGAGTGATCGAGGCTGAAAACGAAGCCGGGCAAGAGTTCGGACGGGAACGCCTGGAGGAGATCACACTCGCGCATCGGGAACTGGGTGCCCGCGCTCTGACCGACCGGATCATCGCCGCCATCGACGGTTTTACAGCCGGCCGCATTTCCCGCGACGATTTCACCCTGTTGGTGCTCAAGTCCCGCTGAAACTGCGGAGCACAATCAGCCACTCCCGGCGGGCGGTGACCGCGGGTTGTACATTCATCATGCATCTTTACTTGACAAAACCCGCGCATTTCAGTAATATGGGCTCTTACAATCGCAGGTTTGAGAGGTTATTGTGAAAAGAACTTTCCAGCCGAATAACTTGAAACGCAAGAAGACCCATGGTTTTCGGGCGCGCATGGCCACTCGGGGGGGGCGGGCCGTTCTGAGCAGTCGACGCCGCAAAGGGCGCAAGCGGCTGGTCTTGTAATGGAATCACGCCGCTTTCCCCGTTCCCAGAGGATTCGCCGCGGAGATGATTTCCGCCGCATGTTAAAACATGCCGTGCGGATCCGGAACCGGCTTTTTTTTTCTACTACCTCAGGAGTTCACTGCCATTCCACCGGTTTGCCGTTTCGGTAAATCGACGCGTCGGTTCATCGGTCCAGCGCAACTATACAAAACGCGTCATGAAGGAGTTGTTCCGGAATCACAGAGAATTGCTTGAAACACCGCATGATTTGTGGGTGGTGATCAAGCAGCGGTTCGGGCATGACGAGAGAGATGAGGTTGAGCGCCTCTTTGTCGATGCGCTCATCCGGGTCAATTACCGGAAATGAGATTTCTGTTACTGGCTTTTCTGAAGATGTACAAGCGGTTCCTGTCTCCAATGCTGGGGAATCATTGCCGCTTTGTGCCCACTTGTTCCGAATACGCGGCCGGCGCCATCCAGCGTTTCGGCGCCCTGCGTGGTTCCTGGCTGGCCCTGGTGCGCCTGCTCAAGTGTCATCCGTTCCATCCCGGAGGATATGATCCTGTTCCCGAGAAAACCGAGGTGTTGCAAACATGGATACAAAACGACTGATTCTGGCCATTGCCCTGTCGATTATCGTCATTTCCGTTTACCAGTACTTTCTGGGGCCGAAGCCGCCGCAGAACGGATCGGTGGAGGCCCGGAGGGCCGCCACTCCCGCCCCGGGCACGGAAGATGCCGCCGCCGGCGAACCGCGACGTGAGAGCGATGTCTCTTCCCTGTTTTCGAAAAAGGCCCGGGAAGGTGCAGACACCGTTGAGGAAAACCCGCCGGTACAGGTCGACGCGGATATCCGCGGCCAAGCGGAAGCCGATGTGGTGGTGGAAAACGATGTGTTTACCGCCGTGTTTACCCCCCGCGGGGCGGCATTGAAGTCCCTGGTGTTGAAAAACTACCTGGACGATGAAAAAAACCCCCTCGACCTGGTGGCTCGCAGCGCGGAAGACTTCGGCATCTATCCGTTTCATTTTGAACCGTTTTCCGGAGATGAGGTTTTTCGGCGTTTGAACGGGGAATTGTACCGCACGTCGGCCACGGAAACGCTGCGGGTGGGCAAAGAAGGCGGGGAAGTGGCTTTTGAGTTCGCCGAAGCCGCTTCCGGCGTTTATGTGCGCAAAACCTTCCGTTTCCAGCCCGATTCCTACGTGATCGACCTGGATGTTCAGGTCCTGCGTGACGGCAAACAAGAGGCGGCGCCGCTGGTGTTCGGGCCGGACCTGGAAAATGAGCGCAATCCGGAACGCGCCATGCAGGCGGGGCTGAAAATCGGCGCTTACGACGGATCGGATATCAGCTCCGTGGTTTTCGCAAAGGAAAAGGTATTGCCAACCATCGACGACCCGAAAATTGAAACGGCCCAGGGCGGACTGAGTGGGCGGTACTACTGGGCCGCTTACGAAACCACCTATTTCGCCGCCATCTTTGACACCTCCGGTAAAGATACGGAGGTGCGTTGGAACCTGATCCGTGATCGCTCGGACAAAAACAAGCCAATTCTTCATGCCTACATGACCGTCGTGAATCCGGGCCCGGTTTACATGGGACCCAAGGACGAAGATGTCCTGGCCGGGGTGAGCGAGCGGTTTGATCGCGTCAACAAGGTCATTGAGTATGGCTGGTTCGGTTCCATTGCCAAAATCATGCTGCAGGGCATCAACCTGGTCCATCGGTTTGTGCCCAATTACGGCTGGGCGATTGTCATCTTCACCTTTTTCCTCAAGCTGATCCTCTTCCCGCTCACCTATTCCTCCAGCGTATCCATGGCCAAAATGCAGACCCTGCAGCCCAAGATCAAGGCCATAAAAAAGAAATACCGCAATCCCAAGGATCCGGAACAGCGTCAGAAAATGAACATGGAGATGATGGCGCTGTACAAACAGGAAAAAGTCAATCCCGCCGGGGGGTGCCTGCCCCTGTTGTTGCAGTTGCCGATTCTCTGGGGGTTGTTCCGCCTGCTGGCCGTATCCATCTCCGTGCGCCATGAACCCTGGGTGTTGTGGATCCGCGACCTTTCGTTGAAAGACCCGTATTACGTGTTGCCGATTCTGATGGGGATCACCCAGATCATCCTGCAGAAGATGACACCTTCCAGCGGCGAAGGCGCGCAGAAAAAGATGATGTACATCATGCCGGTGGTGATCACCATTTTCGTGGCCAATCTTCCCAGCGGCCTGACCCTGTACTGGGCGGTGTCGAACGTGTTGCAACTGGGTCAGCAGCATATTATCAACAAGCAGATCTACACGCGCAAAAAAGAGGAAGATCGCCAGCAGAAAACATTAAAACGCAAAAAAGGAATCAAGAAGCCATGAGTGAAAAAAAGGAGTTTTTTGCCAATACCCTCAAAGACGCGTTGTTGCAGGCTTCCATAGATCTCGGTGTAGCGGAAGAAGATTTGAAATACGAAATCGTCACCGAAAAAACCCGCTTTTTCGGTCGCCAGAAACGCGAGATCTGCATCCGGGCGTGGGCGGTTGAGGAAGCAGCGCTGCCCGCGCTGGAGCGCTTTGTGAAACAGTTGATCGACGCCATGGGCCTGCAATTGAAATCATCCGTGCAGGAGTTCGATGAACACGTCATGGTGCATTTCACGGGCAGGGACTACCGCCTGATGCTTTACCAGAACGGCAACCTGCTCAACGCGGTGCAATACCTGTTGAACCGTCTCTTTTCAGCCGGCGTGGAAAAGAAAATCTTTTGCGAATGCGAGAATTTCCGCCGGCAGCGCGAGCGGGAGTTGACCCAGTTGGCCCATCGCTTTGCCCGCGAAGTGAAGAGTGCCGGCCAACCGCTGGAGTTAAAGGAGCTCAACCCGTTCGAGCGTCGCATCGTGCACATGACCATCAACAAGTACGCCGACCTGGAATCGGTCAGTAATGGCGATCATTTTCTCAAGGTGATAACCATTCGTCCCAAGTGAGGCGACAAGTCGATCTCTGGCTGGACAGCGATACCATCGCGGCGTTGTCTACACCACCGGGGATCAGCGGGTTGGCGGTGGTCCGCGTATCGGGCCCGCGGGCGCTTGAACTCGCCCGCGCCTGTGCACCGGAACTGCCGCAGTTTCCCCGTCCCCGTCGCGCGACCCGCGTCGGCCTGGTAATCGAGGGGCAGCCATTGGATCAGGCGGTGGTGACGGTTTTCCCCGCGCCCAATTCCTATACGGGTGAAGATCTGGTCGAGATTTCACTGCACGGTTCTCCTGTACTGGTGGATCGTCTGCTCGCCGCGCTGTTTTCGGCCGGGGCGCGCCGCGCCGAAGCCGGAGAGTTCACCTTGCGCGCGTTTCGCAACCGCCGCGTCGACCTCATTCAGGCCGAGGCGGTCAATGCCCTGATCCATGCCCGCACCCTGGATGGGGCACGCCTGGCGCTTTCATCCCTGGATGGGGCGTTGTCCCGGCGCATGGTACGCCTGCGCGGACACCTGATTGAACTTGGAGCCGCGCTGGAATCGGAGATCGAGTTCGCCGAAGAACAGCATATCGGTTCCATTCCGGTGCTGGACGAGGTCAAACGCGCGCGTGATGAAATCGGCGTCATCCTGGAGCACGCCCCGTTCAACGAGATTCTCGCTCATGGATTGAATGTGGTGATCGCCGGACGGGTGAACGCGGGGAAGTCAACATTGTTCAACCGCCTGCTGGGGCAGGAGCGCGCGCTTGTTTCCAGCCGGCCGGGCACCACGCGGGATTTTCTGACGGAAACCATCTATATGGACGGATTCCCCGTGAACCTGACCGATGTGGCGGGTTGGGAGAGCGAATCCTTGGATGAACTGGAATCCAGGGGCATCCGCCGCGGCGTGGAGCGCCTGCAGTCGGCGGACGCCGTCTTGTTCCTGGTGGATGCGTCGCGACCCATGAGCGCGGCGGATTCAGAGATGAATCGCATGACCTCTGGTCATTGCCGGCTGGTTGTGGCGACAAAAATGGATCGCGCCGATGACGATGTGGTGAAACGGATCCGGGAACTCCATGGAGCTGATGACTATTGCGAGGTCTGCGCCTTGAATGATCCGGACCTGCCAATGGTGCGCCAGTTTCTGCGCCGACGGGTGCGTGGGCTGGCCCGCAGGGAAAACGATTTTTCCGTGTCCGCGCGTCAACGGGAACTGCTGCGTGACCTGGAGGAGCGTTTGAACCGCATCTGTGCCGGCCTGGAACAGGGGAATCCCGGGGTGGAATTGCTGGCTGAGGAATTGCGCCGGGCGCTGGACTGCATCGGGCGCCTGACTGGAGAAATCACCGCGGGGGATGTCATTGAAGCGGTGTTTTCGCGTTTCTGCATCGGGAAATAGCCGTGGAAAAATCAGATCGGATCGTGGTGATCGGTGCCGGTCATGCCGGTGTCGAAGCGGCGGCGGCCGCTGCGCGGATGGGCGTGGAAACGGTTTTGGTCACCCAGCAATTGGAATGCATCGGGCAGATGTCCTGCAATCCGTCCATCGGGGGAATCGCCAAAGGGCACCTGGTACACGAAATCGACGTGTTCGGCGGCATCATGCCGCGGGCGGCGGATGCGACCGGAATCCATTTCAAGGTATTGAACCGCAGCCGCGGACCGGCGGTGAGGGCGACAAGAACCCAGAACGACCGCAATGGCTACCGTGAAGCGGTTCGCCGCATGCTGGAACGCGTGCCGAACCTGCG